>CAYXUL010000026.1:0-16392 GCA_964468475.1 uncultured Ignavibacteria bacterium
AACATCGGCAAAAACGAATGCCGCAAACGTCAGGCGAGCGGAATTGCCGCCCTCGGTTTGACCGTGATTCTTTCGGTAGCTTTTGTGCTGGGAAAGGTTGAGTGGTACTGGTTCCTGGTGTTGCTGTTACCATCGTGGGGTGCGATGGAGGGAGCACTTCAGGTCAAGGAGAAGACCTGAGTTTTCCTCGCCGCGCGCGGTCTGCGCAATATGGATGATGGCGACGAGAAAATCACTGACCCGGAGGAACTCAAGCAGATTCGTCGGAAGGCCATGAGCATTCACTGGAAATCGATTCTGGTGGCAGTAGTATTTGCGGGTCTGATGGCGCTTATCGGGCGGCGGTGATGTCGTATGGTAGTCGCAGCGCACGGGAATACACCTATTATCAGTGTAGGGGCGCCATATATGGCGCCCGTGTAAGAGAACTTTCGCTAGTATACCCAGTCCTTCGCAGTCTCGCCCGAGCGGACGCGATGTATCGCGTCCCTGCACCAGTTGAAGATATTTCCGACTAGTAACTCGACGCGTCCAGCTTAACCTTGCCCCGGAAAATCCAGTAGATGCTGACTGTGTAGGAAAGCACCAGCGGCACACCGAGCGCGGCGATTATCAGCATGATCTCGAGAGTCTTCTGGGAAGAGGCGGCGTTGTAGATAGTTAGAGACAACTCCGGGTTCGGCAATGAATAGATCATGTTGGGGTAAATCCCGAGTCCGAACAATGCCAGCAGGAAAGCCATAGCGGCACACGAGGAGATAAATGCCCGGAAGTCACGGCCTTTGTAGGCCTCGCGCGGAATATTGGCGACGGCAAGCAGATTAAGCACCGGCAAAGCAAACAGCCACGGGTGGGTCTTGATCGAAGTCACCATGTGAGGTACAAACAGCAGGGTCACCATTGTAGTCATGAAATACATGATCACGAAGAAGATAATCGTGTTGCGAATCCAGTCGCGAATGCGGTTGTGAAGCTCACCTTCGGTCTTCATCACCAGGTAGATCGCACCGTGCATCATGAATAAGGCCACGGTCGTCACGCCCACCATCAATGCATACGGGTTTAGCAGCTCCAGAAACGTACCGACAAAATCGCGATGTTGATTCAGCGGAATCCCCCAGACGATATTTCCCAGCGCCACGCCGATCAACAGCGCCGAGATAATGCTGGCGACGCTGAAGGAGATGTCCCACATGTTCCGCCACCACTTCATCGGTTGCTTGCTGCGGAATTCGATCGCGACCGCGCGGAAGATCAATGCGAAGAGTAGAAACATAAAGGCGAGATAAAAACCTGAGAAGGCAGTGGCGTAAACCTCTGGAAAGGCAGCAAATAAGGCGCCACCGGCTGTAACCAGCCAGACTTCGTTGCCGTCCCACACCGGGCCGATAGCGTTGATGAAAATGCGGCGTTCTTCATCGCCTCTTACAAAGAGATGCAGCGCGCCTACTCCGAAGTCGAAGCCATCGAGAATGGCGTAACCGGTGAAAAGCACTCCGATCAGGATGAACCAGATTGTATTGAGATCGAAGCTCACGCGTCCGCCCTCCCGCGTGTTGTCGGCTCAGCGAGATCTTCCTCGGCGGGGCCATGCTGAATTTTTTCATTCAACAGATAGAGGAACAGCACCAGCAGCAACAGATAGATGATGCTGAACAAAATGATGGAGGTCCAGACATCACCTTTGGTGACTGAAGTCGAGAGCGCATCCTTGGTGCGCAGCAGGTTGTAGACGATGAATGGTTGTCGCCCGACCTCCGCCGATATCCAGCCAAGTTGATTGGCTGCCTGAGGCAGCAGCACCGACGGCACCAGCAACCAGAGCAGCCAGCGTTTCCTGAAGAGTGTGCCGCGCCACCAGAAGAACAGCGCACCCCATGACAATACAATCAGAATCATCCCGATTGCCACCATTGCGTGGTAGGATTGAAACACGGCATTAACCGGTGGACGATCTTCCGGCGGAAAAGCATTCAGGCCGGTAACGGGAGCAGAAGGATCGCCATGAATCAAGAAACTCAGCAATCCGGGTATTTGGGGCCCGAATATGACCTTCTCTCCTGCCTCATCCACCCAGCCGAAGAGGTACATCCCCGCAGGTGCGCTCTTGTCAAAATGCGCCTCAAAAGCGGCCATCTTGGCGGGCTGATACTTTGCTACTTCGACAGCGCTTGAATGCCCGGATACAAGTTGAAGTATTGAGGCCGTCGCTGCAACGATCAGGCCGACCTTGATTGAAGCCTTTGCGAAATCGCTATATTTGTTCTTGAGCAGATACCATGCCGCCACCGAGAGCACGAAGAACGCTCCTGCCTGCCAGCAACCCATGTAGACATGCCAGATGCGGTCGACGCTGGAGGGATTGAAGACCATCTTCCAGAAATCGGTGATCTCGGCGCGGCTGCCGAGAGCTGAAGTGACTACATGATATCCCGCCGGAGTTTGCTGCCAGGAGTTGGCGACAACAATCCAGATCGCGCTGAAATGGGCGCCGAGGCAGACCATCACGGTGGCGAAGAAGTGAGTCTTTTTGCTGACCTTGTTCCAGCCGAAGATCAGGATCGCGAGGAATCCCGATTCGAGAAAGAAGGCGAAGATACCCTCTGCGGCCAGGGCGCTACCGAATACATCACCCACAAAGCGCGAATAGACTGACCAGTTGGTGCCGAACTGGAACTCCATCACAATCCCCGTCGCGACACCGAGAGCGAAGATGAGCCCGAATATCTTGACCCAGAAGTGGGTCAGTTGGCGGTAGAGGGTATTGCCGGTGCGGATATAGTTGCCTTCCATGATCACCAGCAGCAACCCGAGGCCGACGCTCAGTGTTGGGAAGATATAATGGAAGCCGACTGTAAAGCCAAACTGGAGCCGCGACAGAGTGAGCAAGTCCATGATGTAAACAATACGAAGCCATGAAGTGTGAGCAAGAGAATTTTTTCACAAGGGTGGGTGCGGCTGACTTGAAAAACGGCACCCGCTGGACACATTTCGATTCCGCCCCGATCTGTGTCGGGGCGGCCACACGATTGACCGGTACCATGGGAAGCTAACGAAATTGATTGGCTATGACTCGTGATCGATAGGAGAAGATTTTCTCGAGGTCGCGCCTGACTTTCAATGCATGGACCAATTGTCCCAAAACACCTAACGGAAGCGAATATTCGATGTCATCGATCAGCAGTGTGCCCGCGTCAATCTCCCTAAAAGTGTGAGTATGACGCCAGAACGAGTAGGGCCCCTTGAGCTGCTCATCCACGAATTCGTGTGGCGGGTTGTAGTGTGTTATCAGTGTCGTCCACCGCAGCGGTATCCCCGCGACCCGGATCTTGTAATCTATTTGCGTACCGGCTCTCATTTCGACTGGCGACGGAGTCAGGATTTCAAAACCCAATTGCGGCGGTGTGATCCTGGCCAGGTTTTCCGGCCTTTCGAAGAAAGCGAAGACCTCCCTGATTGGCAAGTTCACTTGCATTTCTCTGTGGAGATGATATCGTTTCACGATTCAGCTTTCACCACCCCTCAGAATGCTTGCGAATGTAGCGTTCGACATCAAACTTACGTCTGCACCCCGAGTAGCTCATATAGCGTACCGTGCCGAAGATCTCCCGCTCTTTCCACGGGCGGTCATGCACGGCACCGATGCTCCAGGCAATTCCCGCATACCCATTGGGGTCGCGACCATCAAGTTCGTAGCGATCGTTCAGGTGGATTGCCGTCTCCAGGGCATCTTCAGGCGATACGCTCCATTCCAGGATCTTCTTTGCCCAGTACATTCGCATATAGCCGTGCATCTTGCCCTCTTTGACCATCTGTAGTTGGGCAGCGTTCCAGAGGGGATCATGAGTTTCGCCATATTCAAATTCTGCGCGAGTGTAGATGTATTCACGTGTGTCGTTTCGACGTTTGTTGAGGGTTCTCTGCGCCCAATCTGGGAAGCCTTTGAAGTTGTCGTAGTTGGCGTTGTAAAAACAGAAATTGTCCGACAATTCCCTCCGTACTAGTAGCTCTTCAATAAACGCGTCCTCATCGTAGCTTCGGCCATCAAGTCGGTTTATCTCCCAGGCAACCCGCTGTGGTGAGATCTGCCCGAAGTGAAGATAAGGCGATAGATCAGATTGAGCTTCGGCGTTCGGATCATTGCGATGCCTGTCATAGTTGTCGAGTCGTCCGTCAATGAACTTACGAAGCATACGTAATGCCGCTTTCTCACCCGGTTCGAAATGTGCTACCGGTTTGGCGCCGGTATCGATCTTGAGCGAATTGCGTGCATTATCCCAATCGATGGGTGTGATCACTCCTGGCCAACCAAATGGATGTTTCTTTACCGTGGGAATCTCGGTAAGAAACTCGGGCAACAGCTTATGTATTTTCGGTCTGATGGTACGAGCAGCGTACTCCTGTTTGTCGGATGCAACCCAGCAGGGGATGACATTGTGCGTGTCAACTTCTATGAGTGGGCAGGGTAGTACCTTTGAAGCTTGATCTTTCCAACGACGGTTGATTCTAAGAGGGGAGAAGTCGCAAATAACGGCTGCGACTTTGTGTCTCTTTGCGAATTCTGTCAGCGCTTTGGAAGGATCGCCGAGCAGGAGGTGGAAGGCAATGCTCTTGCGCCTGCACTCTGTTTCAACCTGCGCAAGCCCCGTGAGCATGAAGTCATATTGCCGCAGCGTTGCACCGAGGAACTGCGGAACCACACAGAAAACCACTGCGAGTGCTTGTTTACGCTGTAAGGCCAGCTGCTGAGCGTGATACAGTGCCCAGTTGTCGTGCAAGCGCTGATCGCGGCTCATCCAATAGATGACAGGACCATCGCCGAACTGCAAATCATTGAGCGCAAGGCATCTTCTCTTGTCTATGGCAGGACTACTCATATCCTCAACGGAAGAATCAGGTAAATCAATCTCAAAAGATTACGTAGAACAGATAAATCTCTTTTGATGATTCGAAGGTTATAGATGAGCGACAACTGCTGCTATAGTTTCCTGGATTTGTTTCGCGCTGCGCACGGACGTGACTGGCGCGAGGAAGAGCGGGAGCGCTTCAACAATCTTCCCCAGGGGGAAAAGAACAAAGTAGTCCGCGAACTGGTCAGCAAAACTGGCGGGCAATGGGCTTGCGAAGACCGCACCTGGACCGATGGTAAGGTGTATACGGCGTTTTGGAAAGTAGAGGCATGAGCCGGAACGATCGAGCATTTACTCCAGTACTTTTGTAACCAGGTAGATATACCGTAAATGGCTCTCTCCTTGATTGTGTACATTATGACGAGTTCGCGGTGGAATATAGACCAGTTTGCCGTTTGAAATTTCAATGCTCTCGCCGAGATCGGGAAAATCGGCCACACCGTTTCCTTGCAGTATAATCAGCACTTCCTCGCAGCTCTCAGTTGAGTGTTCCCCACAGCTTTGACCGGGCTGCAATGTCACCAGGCCGGAGTGGAATTTGTGGGTATTCTCCTCGTTCAGGAGGGAAGTATAGGATTCCTGCGAACTCAGCTCAATTACGAAAGGGTGGTGCGAGCGAGTCAGATCCTCAGCACACATTATTGGTTCGCCTCGACATCAAAGAAATATCGTCTCATCCCGCTCGGCGCCGGTGGAAACGAGCGCCACCTTCGCGCCGACGAAATCCTCGATCTTCTTGAGATAGGCGCGGGCGTTGTCGTCGAGTGCATCCGCTGACTTAGCATTCGCAATCGGCTTCTTCCAGCCCGGCAGAGTGTCGTATACCGGCTTGATCTGACTGAAATGCACGATAGCCTGCGGGGGCGTGTCGTAAGTCTTACCGCAAAATTCATAGCCGACGCAGACCTTGATTTCATCCATTTCATCGAGGACATCCATTTTCATCAGCGCAATGTTATCGACTCCGTTGATGCGTACCGAATACTTCAACAATACCAGATCAAGCCAGCCGCAGCGGCGCGGGCGACCGGTCGAAGTGCCATACTCGTTACCGCGGTCGCGGATTGCATTTCCCAGGGAATTGTGCAATTCGGTGGGAAAGGGGCCGGAGCCGACACGAGTCTGGTAGGCCTTGACAATGCCGGTCAGCGTGCCGAGATGTTTACAGCTAATCCCCAAACCGGAAAGAATTCCCCCTATTGTGCAATTCGATGAGGTCACATGCGGATAGGTGCCAAAATCGAGATCGAGCAGTGTCCCCTGCGCGCCTTCGAAGAGAATGCGTTTCTTCCTGCTGATTGCCTCATCGAGATACTCGGACACATCGCAGATCAGCTCGCGCATTTCGTCCCGCTTGGCTATCAGAGTCTCAAAAGTCAGATCGACGGTGGGGCGCTTATCTTCCGGGAGCTTCTCAAAGAAATGCTTCTTGATTTCGAAATTCTCCTCAATTTTCTGCCGCAAAACACGGTCATCGAAGATATCCGCGAATTGGATACCGCAACGGCCAATCTTGTCGTTGTAGGCAGGGCCGATTCCACGTCGAGTGGTTCCCAAAGAAGCACTGCCGCGAGCTTCCTCCTGAATTTCGTCGATGATTTTGTGGTAGGGCATCACCAGATGAGCCCTCCCGGAGACGAGGATGCGTTTCTCAGTCCTGACGCCGCGTTCCTCCAGCGCCCGGATCTCTTTGAGGAGTTGAAATGGGTCTAAGGCAACCCCATTGCCGATCACACAGACAGTGTGCGGATGGAGAATCCCCGAAGGCACCAGATGCAGCTTGAATACGTCGTCTCCAACTTTGACCGTGTGCCCGGCGTTGGCGCCACCCTGACAGCGGGCGATAATATCGGCGTCACGTGAAAAGAGATCGACGATTTTCCCTTTGCCTTCGTCACCCCATTGCAGACCCAAAACGACCCTGTTAGCCATTGATCTATCTCCTGGTTACTCCCATTAATTTCGATTTACGTGATGATGTCACTGATCCAATTTAGGATTCGTTTCTTGCCCTCCGGCATCTCGGTCGAGAACAGCACCACCTGTCCTACCTCGAGTCCGAGCTGTCGTTTCAACTTTTCCGCTGCCTGACCTCTCTTAGATGAAGAAATCTTGTCGGCTTTGGTCAGGACATAAAGATGATGCTCCACCATAGGCGCGGTCCACTCGTGTAGCTGTCGATCAAGCAGAGTCGGATCATGGCGGCTGTCAATCAGATGCACCAAGCCTATTAGCGACTCAGATCTTTCGAAATACAAGTCCAGCAATTCCCCCCAGCGTTTCCGCTCAGCGCCGCCGACTTTGGCGTAGCCATAGCCGGGCAAGTCAACCAGATAGAGGCCTTGATCAACTCGGAAGTAGTTGATTGAACGCGTCTTTCCCGGTGTCTGCGAGACTTTGGCCAGGTTCTTTCGGCCGAATAGTTTGTTGAGCAGGGAGGATTTGCCGACGTTAGAGCGTCCGGCGAATGCAATTTGAGCAGGGCCTGCCAAGATTAACTGATCCGGCAGATAGGCAGTCTTTTCCAAAGTCACCTGCTTGAGGTTCAAATTCGCGCTCTCTTCAATTTTCCACCGGTGTTTGAAGGTAGGGCGTCTACTCCGGGAAAGCAAGCCTTAAAACCTGCGAGGCCCTTCTAACATAAAGAATTTCGAGCTTGGAAGTCAGCTCCTTTGGCAGATCCTCGATATCAGGCCTATTGGCCGCCGGGACCACAACAGTCTCAATGCCCGCCCGTAGCGCCGCCAGTAGCTTGGCATTAAGACCGCCCACGGGGAGAATTTCACCGGAAAGCGTGATTTCTCCAGTATAGGCGAGGTGTTTGGCCGGGATGGAATGCGTGAAAGCAGAAACCAGGGACACAAGAATCGTGCTTCCCGCCGAAGGGCCGTCTTTGGGAACGGCGCCCTCAGGGAGGTGCAGGTGGACATCGAACTTCTTCAGATCGTCAGCTTTGATCTTGAATCGCTTGGCATTGGCTTTCATGTAAGTCAGTGCCGCCCGGGCAGATTCCTGCATAACATCGCCGAGTTTTCCAGTCAGGGTTATGCGACCACTACCCTCGGTCAGGGAGACTTCAACCGGCAGGATTTCGCCTCCGGCGCGTGTGTAGGCAAGACCGATCGCTTTGCCCGCCCTTGGAGTTCCGCGCTCGGTCATATGGAATTTGCGCACCCCGAGGTATTCAGGCAGCGACTTCTTGGTTATGGTGTAGCTACGCCGCTTATCGCCGCGAGCAATCTTCTGCGCAACCTGTCTGAAAATCGAGCCGATCTTGCGCTCCAGCTCGCGAACGCCTGATTCGCGCGTGTAGTCCTTTATCAGCGTTGTCATAACCGGCGGAGAAATCTTCACCTTATAGTCGCTGAGGCCACATTCCTTAAGCTGCTTGGGAACGAGGAATTTTCCTGCGATCTGGACTTTCTCGAATTCAAGATAGCCGGGCAAATCAATAATCTCCATACGATCCAGCAACGGACGTGGAATGCCGGATGTTGTGTTCGCTGTGGTGATGAAGAGAATCTCGGAGAGATCATATTCGAGTTCAAGGTAATGATCCTGAAATGTCGAATTTTGCTCAGGATCGAGAACTTCCAGAAGCGCCGAGGCCGGGTCGCCATGAAAATCTGACCCGATCTTGTCTACCTCGTCCAGCAGGAACACTGGATTGGAGCTCCCCACTTTCTTCAGCATCTGGATAATCCGTCCAGGCAGAGCACCAATATAGGTGCGCCGGTGACCGCGGATTTCAGCTTCGTCGCGCATCCCGCCCAGCGACATCCGCGCGAATTTGCGACCGAGAGCGTTGGCGATTGATCGTCCCAGCGAGGTTTTGCCGACGCCGGGGGGGCCAACCAGGCAGAGAATCGGACCTTTTACCCTCTCGGAGAGTTTGATTACCGCCAAATGCTCCAGAATTCGCTTCTTTGCTTTCTCCAGTCCGTAATGCTCGCTGTCGAGAATCCGCTCCACGCGCTTAAACTTGGTTCTATCCGCAGTTCGTTTATCCCAGGGCAACTCGAGCAGCCAGTCAAGGTAGCCGCGAATAACGTTGGCCTCAGCGCTGTGGGAATGCATCCGCGACAGCCGCTTGATCTCTTCCTGTGCTTTGGCCCGGACTTCTTTCGGATATGCCCGCTTCCTCAGCTTTTTCTCATATTCTGAGACATCGCTGGCGTCCTCGGCCTGTCCCAGTTCCTCTTTGATGACCTTGAGCTGGTGCTGTAGATAGAATTCCCGCTGCGTCTTGTTCAGTGATTCGCGCACGCCGGTGTCGATTTCCTGCTCCAGCTTTAGAATCTGGATTTCCGAAGTCATTTGCTGAATCAGCAGCTCCAGGCGCTTACCGATTCTTACCGTTTCCAGAATCGCCTGCTTGGCATCGATCGGCACCTGCAAATGCGCGGCGACGACATCGGCCAGCTTGCTGGGGTCCTCGACCTCGGTTGTGTAGGAGAGAATTTCGTCAGGCAAACGGCGGTTCAGATTAACATAATCCGTAAAGTGCGACGCTACCGCGCGGCAGAGTGCCTCCACGCGAGGTGCGTCCGCATCTTCGATATCGTTGACGATTTTGACGTAGGAGCCGATGAATCCATCTCCCATCGAAAGACGTTTGACACGTGCACGGCCAATGCCTTCCATCAGGACTTTCATCGTGCCATTGGAGAGCTTCATGACCTGCAGGATGCGCGAGATGGTTCCGAATTTGTAAAGATCGTCAGACTTGGGCGATTCGACTTCTTTTTCCCGCTGCGCCAGCAAGAGAATCTGCTTGTCGCGCACCATCGCCTCCTGCAAGGCATCGAGTGAAAATTGCCGCCCGACAATCATCGGGTAGACCATGTAAGGGAAAACTATCGTGTCGCGTACCGGCAGAACCGGCAGGAACTCATTGATCCTGACCTTTTCGGACCCGTAATGAAATATCATGAATATTCTGCAGCCGTTTAGGCGCTTTGCTTGCCTGATTTAGATGAGCGCTCGATAATCGGAGTAGCGTTCTGCGTGATCGTCTCGTCGGTAATTATGATCTTGCTGACATTTCTATAAGATGGGGCTTCGTACATAATCTCCAGCATTTTCTCCTCGAAGATCGAGCGCAATGCTCGCGCCCCGGTCTTGCGCCTTCTGGCTTCTTTGACAACGGCCTTGAGGGAGTCCTCAGTAAACTCCAGCTCGATCTCTTCCATCTTAAACATCTTCTTATACTGCTTGGTGAGCGCATTCTTCGGCTCGCGCAGAATCTGGAGCATAGCCTCCTCGGAGAGTTCATCGAGCACCGTGATCACCGGCAGCCGACCGATCATCTCAGGAATCAGCCCATATTCGAGCAAATCCTCAGGCTCAACATCATGGAGCAGCTGTGAGGGATCTTCCGTGGTAATCGCATCAGCGCGCTCGATTCTAAAGCCAACCTGCTGCTTGCCTACGCGGCGGCCGATGATCTTGTCAAGTCCGTCGAAAGCGCCGCCGCAGATGAAGAGTATGTTATTTGTGTCAATCTGCACGAACGGCTGCTCCGGGTGTTTTCGGCCACCCTTGGGCGGAATGTTCGATACTGTACCCTCGAGAATCTTCAGCAGCCCCTGCTGCACACCTTCACCGGAAACGTCGCGGGTAATCGAGGGATTGCCGTTCTTGCGTGCGATCTTGTCGATTTCGTCGATGAAGATTATGCCGGTTTCGGCACGTGCCACGTCGTAGTCCGCGGCCTGGTAGAGGCGCACGAGGATATTCTCCACATCCTCACCGACATAGCCGGCCTCGGTGAGAACGGTGGCATCAGCGATAGAGAATGGCACCGAGAGAATGCGAGCCAGAGTTTGTGCCAGCAAGGTTTTGCCGGTGCCGGTAGGGCCAAGCATCAGAATGTTTGACTTCTCAACATCGATGTCATCCTGCACATCATCACTGAACAAACGCTGATAGTGGTTATAGACCGCCACCGAGAGCGCCTTCTTGGCCTGCTCCTGACCAATAACGTACTGGTCGAGCATCGCCTTGATCTCTTTTGGCTTAAAGAGCTTGACCGGCTTGGTCGCTGCCCGCCGCTCCGGCTCGTCATCGAGCATCCCGTAGGTTAGCTCAATGCACTGGTCACAGATGTGGGCGTTGTACCCGGAGAATAGTTTGCGGACACTATAAGCATCCTTGCCGCAAAACGAACAACGTTCTATGCGATTATCCTGATCACTCATTTCTACTTGACTCTTACTCTGTCTCCTGCCCCGGTTCTTGCTTTACTTCTTCTCCGGCTCAGGTTTCTTCTCGTAGACTTCATCGATGATGCCGTAATCCTGCGCCTCTTCGGCCGACATAAAGTAGTTTCGGTCGGTGTCTTTAAGAATCTTATCCAGGTCCTGACCGGTATGCTTGGAGAGCAACTCCGCTATCCGCTGCTTATGTTCTACGAACTCGCGGGTCATGATTTCAATATCTGTCACCTGCCCCTGTGTTCCGGCGAGCGGCTGGTGGATCATTACCCGCGCGTGCGGCAGCGCGGCACGTTTGCCTTTTTCACCGGCGGCCAGCAGGAAGGCTCCCATCGAAGCCGCCATCCCCATGCAGAGGGTGGCTACCTTGGGCTTGATGAACTGCATAGTGTCGTAAATGGCCATACCAGAGGTTACCGAACCGCCGGGGCTGTTGATATAAAGGAAAATATCCTTATTGGGATCTTCGGCCTCGAGGAAAAGCATCTGGGCAATTACCACGTTTGAGATGGTGTCGTCAATCGGAGTGCCCAGGAATACAATGCGGTCTTTGAGAAGACGCGAAAAAATATCGTAAGCGCGCTCGCCACGCCCGGTTTGCTCTACAACGTATGGGACCCACTGGTTGATCAAAACTGCATCCTCCCGGAAAGTCTGATTTATTGTTTAATCAGATTCGACTCGCGCTCTACCTCAACGGTCGAATTCTCAATTATGTAATCGATCACCTTGTTCTCCAAGATGGTACGCTTTAAATCGGCAATTCTTCGATTATCCTGCAAAGACTTTTTCGCTTCATCGATAGTCATATTGTAGTTGTCGGCAAACTGTCGCAGCCATACTTCAATATCTTGCTGCTCTACCTTGATATTTTCGGCGTTCGCGATTTCCTGGTAGAGAAAGTCCCAGCGCAATTGACGATTGGCGACCGGGCGGTAGTTTTGCCGCAACTGTTCTTCGTCGAATTCTTCCTTGTGATTTTCGCGATAGTCGGCAACGACGTTGTCCAGGAAGCGCTGCACCAGAGATTCCGGCAGGTCAAAACGATTTTTGTCGATGACTTCTTTGATAACCTCATTGCGCAGGGCATCCTTGGAGTCTTTCTCTTTGTGACGTTTGATGTCCTCTTCGATGCGCTTCTTGAAATCATCGACCGTCTCCAGATTTTCACCGAATTGCTTTAGAAACTCCTTGTCCATTTCCACGAGTTCAAGTCTCTTGATCGCGCTGGCTTTGACGTTAAACTCGACCTTGCTGCCCGCAAAGCGTTTATCGAAATGCTCCTGCGGATAGTCAATCGTGACCTTGCGTTCTTCACCGGCGGAGATGCCCAGCAATTGTGTCTTGAACTGGGAGGCGACATCGCCATCCACGAGTTCGAGCTGGACGTTGGAGAATTCTTCATCGTTGAGCTTGCCTGCCGAGTCAGAGATTACTTTCAAATCCGCTACCACGAACTCGCTCTCCTCCGCCGGCCGCTCCACCGTCTGCAGCGAAGAATTGCTGCGGCGAATGCGTGCGAGGGTCTCGTCGACTTCATTCTCTTTGATCTGGTCATCGGGCCTCTTGAGGGCAAAGCCGGAGTATCTTTCGAGTTTAATATCGGGTCTTATTTCAAGTTCTGCGATGTAGGAGAGATCCTTGTCCTCAGCGAAATCAACGTCTGATATGCTGGGATAACTTACCGGATCAAGCCCAGACTGCTTCAGCGCCTCGGCATACGATTCATCCATCAAATCTTCGAGAACATCCTTTTGTGCATGTTTGCCATAGCGCGCCCGGATAGTAGAAAGGGGGGCTTTACCCTTGCGGAAACCGGGGATTTCAGCCTCCGCTCTCAGCTCTTTGTAGACGGCATCAAATTTTTCTTTGACCTGCTCGGCTGAGACAGTGATCTTCAGCGTCCGCTTGCACTTTTCACCTTCGGTAAGCTCGAATTTAACATCCACGAGGAAGTATTCCTTTCTGCCAGATAGAAATATGGTGCGAACGGAGGGACTCGAACCCTCACGGTTTTTCAACCACTAGATCCTTAGTCTAGCGCGTATACCAATTCCGCCACGTTCGCACACGAGTGCTCAAAGTAGAATTTCCGGCTCGCGCCGTTGTCAGTGACAGCTCACGGCCTGCCACGAAAAAGACTATGCCCGTTTTTCAAAAAGCGGGCAAGCATTGTCTCGAGCCGAAATGCAACCTACGTATCGTACACGTATCTAATCAAATCCTGCGAAAGGGGGGACTCGAACCCCCACGACCGAAGTCACTAGATCCTAAATCTAGCGCGTCTACCAATTCCGCCACTCTCGCGATTCAAACAGCGCAAGCAGCAATCCGCATAGGAAAATACGCGAATTTGCCTGTGCACCGTTCCCTAATCTATCGATAGCGCCAAGAGTGTCAAGCGTTTACTATCCCCCCGCCATGGTATGTGATGCGTGTTTGAAACAGTAACCGGGACCACCCGGAAAATTTGCTTGAAATTGCGCTCGCGATGCGTATACTCAGCCTGATCGGTGACCGCCCAATTGGGCAGACGCCGATTCTGTAGCTTAGGACTTGAGAAATGGCGCTATCGTCTAGGGGTTAGGACGGGTGGTTCTCAGCCATCAAACCGGGGTTCGAATCCCCGTAGCGCTATTTTTTATTTGCTCACCTTTCCACCTGGAATCACCGTACGCTGAAAGCCGGATGACATGCACCGGCGCTCCCGAACGCAGCGATAAATAACAAACCGCGGCCGGTTTTATAACCAGCCGCGGTTTTCTTTATCTGAATCTGCAGTGTCGATCAAAGTCGACAACTGATCAGATTAGATTCTACGGACAATGCGGAGCGGGACCACCACCAAAGATGTAGTTGATCAAGTACACCGCATCACCAATCGAGATGCCGCCGCTGCCGTCCGCGTCGCCAAGGCAAAGCGGGTTCGGAGCCGGGCCACCACCAAAGATGTAGTTGATGATGTACACAGCATCACCGATCGAGAAGCCACCGCTGCCATCAGCATCACCGCACTTGCACTGCTGACAAACGCTGGCAGTCGGAGCGATATTGTTATCGCAGATGAACTGCTTGGCTTCTGCAACAGTACCAAGAATATCACTCGAACCTGCGTTGTTGTCATCATTCTCAGTGGCGAAGATGATAAGTGCTACCAGCGTATCGCTAGCCGTGAGCGTCGCATTTCTGTGAGTGATGATAAGTGAACTCAGGTCAGCATTCGTGGTGTCAAGTGCCGCTGACTGGAATTGGCCATTGGGCAATGCTGCACCATTAAGCCAGTTCCACAGCGTATCGTTCTCGAAACCAGACTCCGGATAGATGTAGTCGTAATTGCTGAAGACCTTTCCGGCCAAAGCGCCACCGCTCAATGAATAACCGGCAAGAGCCGCCCAACGACGCGCGCTGGGACCACCAAGCGTATAAGTGTCACCCTGCTGGAGGACAGCAAAGTTAGCGGCACTAGCGTCTGAGTTATTGGCTGACGAATCTGACGGGATATCCCAGTCAGCATAGTAGCCAATGTCAAGACCGGAGATCGTACCGGCGAAGTTCGGCCCCGCATAAATCTCGAACTTGCCTACCCAGAATTCAGTCGTGTTGTCGACTGCACCCGGAACTCCAGAACAGTAGAAGCTGGCCCGGAATTCGATCGTGGTGTCGCGGTTGACACCTCTTCCCGTGGCTACGCGATAATTCGGAAGATTTGTAGTCGAGTCGTAGCTCATCGTGCAATCCTCGGCATACAGGAATCCGAAGGGATTGCTGGCCGTCGGAAGGCTGACGTTGCCGCCACCACCATAGGTCGAATAGGTCAGGTTGTTGGCAGAATTACCCATAACCAGGAAGCCGTCGAACAGATATGACGTTGAATCACCAAAGTAATACCAGTCACTGCCCGTCGTGTTGTCGGAGGTCTCTGAAGCCTGGTTCACAGCCAAACGCACCGCACCGGTACGCATGTTCTGGTTCTCAGGCAGACAGAACGTATTGAAATCATAGAGGTCAACCGGGATCGTGAGCACGGCCGGTGCAGCCAGAGAGCCATCATCGTAGTTGATATTGATCTCAGCCTGATACAGACCTTCGGTAGCCGGTCCGGTAGCGGCAAATTGCAGGTTGGCAGTATTGCTGAAGCCTACCGGCACGTTGAGCGCGCCGCCGCTTATGAGGTTGAGCCAGCCCGATCCGGAAATATAGTTGACCGAGACCGTCGCATTCGCAGCAACGTTACCCGTGTTGCTGACAACAGAAGTCTGGGTCGCAGTTGCTACGGACGGTTGGGTGTTGAACGGATACGTATACTCCGACGGATTAGCGCTCAGCTCTGCGAACGTGTTCATGTTGAAGCAATCGAACTCCATGTTCCTGACCGGATTGTTCGTTGCTCCCACGTCACCCACTTGAACACCGGCGTTGAGGTCGACTATGTACGCCATAAAGAGCGAGTCGACACCATAACGCGTCGTGCCAAGATGGAGCTCGGAAGCACAATCTCCGGAAGCGCAACCATTCGTTCTCGTATCAGTAAGATTGACCATGCTGCCCCAGGTGAGACCGCCCGTCGAGGACGTTCTCGCCACGATGTCCAGGTTGGCGTAACCACCATCCGAGCAATCAAGGGTAGTGGTGTCACCGGAAATCGCCGAGAAGTTTTTGTTGTAAACTGCGTAGAGATTCCCGTTGCTCGAGCACTCTGCCAGGTTGATCTTGCAGGCATTTCCAAAGGAAAGACTAGCCCAGCCGTTGGTGCAGTTGCCGTAACCGGTAGCGTCGTCAATCAAGCTGACGCCGCCCGGGTTGCAGTCTGACCAGTGATACAGCTTGGCCGGGTAGATCAGGCCATAGCCGCCAGTTCCGAAAGCGCCGGTCGGGCCGGTGCCGGTATCTGACCAGATAGTGCGGAAGGCAACGTGGAGACAGCCATCGCTGGTATACAGGGCGGTAGTCTCGAAGCCACGCTCGAAGTAATTGGCGCCGTCACTGCCGACGATCGTGTTAGCCGTATCGTTGTCATCGGACCAGATAGTACTCTGGGTTGACCAGGTGTTCCCGTTGTTGCTTGACACAACATAAACGACGTCGCCGTTGAGCCACAGCGTATCGGTGTAGACACGCGGCTTGACGTAGACAATCGCAACGTCGTCCGAATTCGGATCCTGAGCGATACAGCCGGTGATTGTGGTAATCGAGTCAATTACGATAGCATCCGCCACACCCGGATTCGGGACACCCGGTGCGGAACGATAATACACCAGCGTTTGATA
>CAYXUL010000026.1:16492-37512 GCA_964468475.1 uncultured Ignavibacteria bacterium
CGGATACACCGTTGAAGCGCCAGCGGTGTAAGCGTTGATACCGCAGCCGATATCCTGACCGGTCTGGGTTCCGCCAGCGGCCACGATATGCCAGGCACCAAAACCGATGCCGCCCGGAGTGGCATTTTCAGCCGGATAACCACCACCATTGGCGGAAGCGGTTCCAGTGGAAGCGGCGAGCGTATTGGTCGGATAGGAATAAGCGCCGATGAAACGATTTGATGCCGGCTGCAGGTCCATATAGACACCCATAATTGTGGGCTGTCCACCGCAGTTGCCCAGGTCGATGGTTGTCGGCAGGGTATAGTTAGCTGTGATGTCATACTGGGTTGTTATGCCAATGTTGATTACCGTGCCGTAAATGTTGTAACCCAGCGAGCTGTTGTAATAGGTTTGCTGGGGTTTAGTCGGCTGACCGGTGCCCTGAGATAACGGATCGTTGGCACTGCCGTTACGCAGGCGGGTCACGTCCGACTTTCCAGCGTTACCCGTGAGCTTTGTACCATAGGTTGGCACGGCTTTCGCGGCGAAAACCTGAGCGCCAACTATGGATGTCACGAAAAGCGCTATTAAGATTAGAACCGAGAGTTTTCTCGTCATTCTCCTGCTCCTTTCAGAGTGAAAAAACGTTGCAGTAATTTCAAACCGTGTCGTCGGGTATAAATCGGGTACTTCGTTGCTGTCTGCCTATCACCTCCTTGCAACAGCGCTTCCTTCAGTTCACATTCATGCTGTCAGTTTGTGGAATTAGTCTTGGCTGCATGCTTCGAATACATGTTTTGGCAATACTTGAATACTTGCTAGTCCAGCCCACATAGCGTTCCGCTGCTGTTGTGAATCGCTTCAGTTAATGGCAACAACAGAGTTTTCGATGACACCGGCTCGGTTGGTGAGGTAGAAGGCAACCGAAAAGGGCACCCAAAAAGCTAGAGTAAACGGATAAGTAAATCCGCAAAAAATATAGTGACAATCGATTTCTGAGGCAAGTTATATCTTCAGATTTTGCTTCGGAAAATCCCTGCCTGGCCGAAGGAGCGACGAATGTCCCAAGTCAGAGTTTGCCCTCACCCGAGCGAGTAACCTCAGCGGCGTTATCAATCAGCGGGAATTCCCTAAATGTGTGGGTGTGGTGTTTGATCGTAGCTTGATCAGGACGCTTTTAGAGGCGTTCTTTGACCTGCCGAGAGGGAGCGATGCCTCCGAAGTGCCACTGGCGAGCTCGCTTGGACCGGTTCCGCTCGGCGGCGCTGATCAGCCTTGTCGCGGACATTCCCGGTATGCACTATGTGCGTAATATGTTGGTTGACAACACATTAGTTTTTCGATCCAGCCATATTGCATTCTCTCAATCGAATGGCTTCGGCAGGCGGGAAGACGCTAACAAAATCCAAGCCTTATCTTAACGGAAAATTAACCGCTCAATCCCTCGATTCGCTTTACCCATAGGCTTGAATCGCTTATCCTTGCCTCGGTGCCTCACTCGCTTTGAAATGGAGGATTATGGCTAAAGAGAATATCCTGGTCATCGAGGATGAAGACGATATTCAGGAATTGTTGAAGTTCAACCTCAGCAAGGAAGGATATAGAGTTAACTCGGTCGTGTCAGGAGAAGATGGGATCAAGGGCGCGAAAACGATACAACCCGACTTGATCCTGCTCGATTTGATGCTTCCCGGTGTGGACGGTCTGGAAGTCTGCAAGATGCTGAAACATGATTCGAAGACTCAGCATATTCCGATTGTGATGTTGACGGCCAAGGGAGAGGAGTCTGACGTGGTTTCGGGTCTGGAGCTGGGAGCAGATGACTACATCACCAAACCATTCAGCCCGAAGATCCTGATTGCTCGCATTCGCAGCATCCTGAGACGGCGAGCGCGTGGGCAAGCGCAGGCAGACAGCACCGTCAAGATTCATGATTTGGTGATCCACCCGGGGCGTCACGAAGTGACCCTGGCTGGCAAGCAGATTGAGCTGACCCTGACAGAATTCCAGATTTTGCAGTTTTTGTCCCGGCATCCCGGCTGGGTGTTTACGCGGTACCAGATTGTCAACGAGATCAGGGGTGACGAAACGATTGTGACTGACCGTTCGGTAGACGTACAGATTGTAGGGCTTCGCAAGAAGCTCGGGCACGCGGGCAAATACATCGAAACAGTGCGCGGCGTCGGTTACAAATTCAAGGAGTAAGATTGCGCCGAAAGCGTCTGCTCTGGCAGTTATATCCGTCCTATCTTCTATTGACAGCTGCTTCGCTGCTGGCTGTTAGTTGGTTTTCCTACAAATCTCTTACTCACTATTCTCAGAAGCGGTTAACGACGAGCCTACGCACCGAGGCTGAACTCATTGGCGAATTGAGCCAGGCGTACATAGAAGCCGGATCACGTGAAGAGCTACTGCACCTGATAACCGACGCCAGCCTGAGAAGCGGATCACGGATTGAGGTATTTGGCGCAGACGGTACGATCCTGGTGTCTTCCGGTCAGCACCGTCTCGCGGGTGCGGATCAAGGTGATAGTGAGGAAGTCAGAGCGGCCCTAAGGGGGACTGTCGAATTGGCAATCCGGCAAGACAGCGAAAGTGGCGAGGAGATCGCACTGGCTGCGGTTCCGGTCAAAGCCAGCGGTAGGGTCATCGCCGTAATCAGGGTGGCCCAACCCGCAGATATCTCCTCCGCTGCATTTCGGGCGCTGCTGGTCGATCTGGGATTGGTGGCACTGGTCATTTTCGCGCTCGCCGTGATTGTGAGCTTCTACGTATCCCGGAGAATCGCACGGCCATTGCGAGAGCTCAAGCAAACCGCAGAGCAGATCGCGCAGGGCGACCTGGAAAGCTGGACACCGGCTCTTGAATATGAAGAGGTCGCCGGTCTGGCCGGTGCCATGAACCGCATGGCGGAGCAGTTGGAGGAGCGCTTCAAGACATTGCAGCAACAACGCCTCGAACAGGAGACGATCGTCTCCAGCATGATTGAGGGAGTGGTTGCTATCGACAACTCGCAGCAGTTGCTGAACATGAACAATGCGGCGGCGCGGCTGCTGAATCTCAATCCGCCTGAGGTGATCGGACGCAATATTGCCGAGATCATTCGTAACACGGACTTGCAGAGATTCATCGCACAAACCCTCAGCACTTCCGAACCTCTGGAAGGGGATATCACGCTAATTGTCGGGCAAGAAGAACGTAATGTACAGGTTCACGGGACGCTGCTGCGCACGCCGGAGGGTGAGATATTCGGAGCCCTGGTAGTGCTCAACGACATTACTCGTCTGCGCAAGCTCGAAAACGTGCGCCGCGATTTTGTCGCCAACGTCTCGCACGAGCTGAAGACTCCGATTACTTCGATCAAGGGTTTCGTCGAGACGATTATCGATACCGCAGACCTCGACAGCGACGAAGCAAAGCGGTTTCTGCAGATTATCAGCCGCCAGGCAAACCGCCTGCACGCGATTATCGAGGACCTGCTCAAGCTGTCACGTATCGAACAGGGGATCGATCGCGGCGAGATCGAACTGGAGGTCGGCAAACTGAAGCCGGTGCTGAACGCAGCGGTACACGCATGCCAGCCGCAGGCACAGGCGAAGGAAATGTCTATTGCAGTGCACTGCGACCCGGAACTGCGGGCGCGAATTAACCCGCCGTTGCTGGAACAGGCGCTGGTGAATCTGATTGACAATGCCGTGAAGTATGGTTCATCAGGGCAGACCGTCACGGTGGCGGCGGAGTCAACCGAGGATTTGGTTGGTGTTACGGTGGCCGATCAGGGTCCCGGGATCGCGAAGGAACACCTGTCGCGCTTATTTGAGAGATTCTATCGAGTTGACCGGGCGCGCAGCAGCTCGCAGGGCGGCACAGGGCTGGGCCTGGCAATCGTCAAGCACATCGTCATCTCGCACGGCGGCACCATAGGTGTGGAGAGTGAAGTTGGAAAGGGGACAAAATTTACACTCAAACTCGCGCGTCGATAAACGTAACTGGTTATCGGATAATGCAGTAAGTGTCCTGACAGCGAACTGATAAAATCACCCAATTCGAATCTCGTCCTAACACAATCCTAACATCCAAATTCTTATATCAGGCGACCGAGAGGAATCGTTCTTTAACAACTTACTGGAGGGGAAATGGTAAGGAGACTGAGGGGAATTTCATGTCCGGCCCTGGTTCTCTGCTTCCTCGCCTTCAGCGGCGGGGAAAATAGTGCGTCCGCCACGAACTGGTGGGAAAATGCGACGCTGAAGGGAGACTTTCGTTACAGGCACGAGATGATCGACAAGGAAGGTCAAAGTGCACGCCACCGACAACGAATTCGAGCGCGTCTGTCGGTAGCGGGGGATGTCGCACCGGGAATCGGAGTAGTTATACAGCTCGCAACTGGGTCAAGCGATCCGATCTCAACCAATCAGACGCTTGGCGACGCAGGAAGCACGAAGTCCGTTGGACTGGATTTGGCTTATGCAAAAGCATCACACAAGAAATTGCCGGGTTTCACCTTGATGGCCGGCAAAATGAAGAACCCGCTTCACAAACCGGGCGGTACCCAATTGATCTGGGACAGTGACTGGAATCCGGAAGGTGGGGCGTTGCAAATCAGTCACTCTGTGAACAACATCTCATTTCAAGCCAACGGCGGAGGCTTCTGGATTGAAGAGAGGCCAACTACGGATGATGCCTGGCTGGCTGCTGTTCAGGGACTGGCTAAGGCCAAGCTCAATGATGGCGAGTCGACTGTGGCAGTTGGCGGCAGCTACTTTGATTTCGTTAATGCGCATGGTTTCCCGCCATTCTACAACTCATCTGATCCGATGGGAAACTCTGTCGTGGAGTTCCAGTCCGACGGCCAGACTTTCAGGTATTATGCCAACAAGTTTCAGCTGGTTGAGGGCTTTGCCGAAGGGACGCACCAGGTTAGCGAAGTGCCGGTGAGCTTGTTCGGAGATTTCGTCGTCAACACCTCTGCCGACAGCCTCAACGTCGGCTGGCTGGTTGGATTTACTGCAGGCAAGCTTAAAGAGCCGGGCAGCTGGAATGCGCGCTATTCCTATCGCAGGGTGGAGAAAGATGCCGTCGTTGGTGCATTCACCGATTCCGATTTTGGCGGTGGCGGGACCGATGCCAAAGGACACGAGTTCGGCGCCGGTGTGGTGGTCACCCAGAATACGATAATTCAAGTTACGTACTTTTTGAACAAAGTAGGTCTGCAGGGAAGCAGCAGCAACTATTCAAGAATGCAGGCAGACGCCGTCCTCAAATTCTAACTCACTCATGAAGAATTGAATTCGCAACGAACGAGAAGAGAAAAGTAACACTATAACTACCAAGTTGGGAGAGATTGAGTAATGAAAAGAATCTTGATACTAGCAGTGTTCGCGGTGTTGGCCGCGACTATGCTTTCGGGATCGGCATTTGCCGGGTCGACCATTACCATGAAGGGTTCCGACACCCTGGTGCGCCTGGCACAACGCTGGGCAGAGGTCTATATGAAAGAGAATCCTGATATGGTCATACAAGTTTCAGGTGGTGGTTCCGGCACCGGTATCGCCGCACTGCTGAATGGCACCACAGATATTTGCAACGCCTCGCGTGACATGAAAGAAAAAGAGTACCAGCTGGCGGCGCACAAAGGTCTCGATGTTAAGCGCCACTCGGTGGCACTTGACGGTATCGCCGTGTACCTGAACGAGAACAACCCCGTCAACGATTTGACGAAAGCACAGCTGAAGGGTATCTACACCGGCAAGATCACCAATTGGAAGGACGTTGGCGGCAAAGATGCTCAGATCATTCTGTACGGCCGTGAGAACAACTCCGGGACTTACGCTTTCTTCCGTGAGCACATCCTTGAGGACGAGGATTATTCCGACAGGACCCAAACATTGCCGGGGACTGCATCGGTTGTCAACGCGGTCAGCAAAGATGTCAATGGCATTGGCTACGGTGGTATCGCCTGGGGCAAAGGTGTGAAATACGCCGGCGTAAAGGTGGACGACACGACTACGGCGGTTCAACCCACCGTCGAGACGGTATCGGATGGCCAGTACCCGATCGCGCGTCAGCTCTACTTCTTCACCAACGGGCAGCCGACGGGTGATATGAAGACTTTTATCAACTGGTGTTTGTCGAAGGAAGGTCAGAAGGTAGCTGCTGAGACAGATTATGTGCCGCTATCCCCCAAACTGGCCGCCAGCATGGTGATTAAGTAGGGAATTTGTTCGAACTCAAGTACCGATCAGGAAGTAAGCCCAATTAAAGCAATCGAGCTGAGCAATGCCAACCAACGATAATTTCAATTTCAGGCGCAAGTCAAAGCTCAGAGAATGGTTCGGGGAGAAGATCATCATGATGTGTGCCATGTCCGCGCTTGTCTCCATTGCACTCATCTTCATTTTCATCTTCCGTGAATCGCTCCCCATCCTCACTGATAACTTTGTGAAGGAAGAGGTGACGGTTGGGAAGATGATATTCCCACAGCAGTGGAAGAAGGGTGAGCCGCCGCACTGGGCGTGGCAGCCGACTTCTGATCCCCCCAAGTACTCACTATTGCCTTTGTTCATCGGTACATTGAAGGCGGCACTGGTAGCGATGCTCTTTGCCACGCCGTTGGCGGTCGGAGCGGCGATGTACTCGTCCGAGTTTGCCTCCAAGCGAATGCGGGAGGTAATCAAACCGGTAATTGAACTGCTTGCGGGGATTCCATCCGTTGTCCTGGGATTCTTCGCACTTATCGTTCTCGCAAGCGTGTTGCAAGGCGTCTTTCACTGGACCTACAGGCTCAATGCCATCAATGCGGGAATTGCGCTGGGTATTGCCATTATTCCGATAATTTTCACGGTCGCCGAGGATGCCATGAGTTCGGTGCCGGGCTCGCTGCGCGATGCCGCCCGGGCGCTGGGGGCAAATCCGTGGCAGGTATCGTTCACCATGGTCCTGCCGGCAGCTGTGCCCGGTATCGCGGCAGGGATGGTGCTCGGCTTCGGTCGAGCCGTAGGTGAAACGATGATCGTGCTGATGGCCTCCGGAAATGCCGCTATCTCGTCGTTGAGCTTTGTTGACTCCATTCGCACCTTTGCGGCAACCATCGCTGCGGAACTCGCAGAGGTCGTATTTGGAAGTGCACACTATAATGTGCTCTTCTTCATCGGTACGATTCTGTTCATCTTCACGTTCCTGATAAACCTCGGTGGTGATCTGGTGCTGTCGAGACTGCGGATAAAACTCCAGGGTAGAACTCGATGAATGACGCAGCTTCCTTAGCGGCGCAGCCGATAGCCGACAGCGCTATCAAGCAGCACTTCAAGCCCAAAACCAAGGGCTATGTACCGCGAGCCCTGACGCTGCTGGCTGTGATCATCATCATTGCGATGTTGCTGCTCATCCTGGGAGACATCATCATCGGTGGCGCGGGTAAGATCAGCTGGACGTTTCTCACCAGTCCACCGGAGCAGGGCATGCAGGCCGGCGGGATCTTTCCAGCCATTATTGGCACAGTGTTCCTGGTATTTCTGATGGTGATTTTCGGCGTACCGATTGGAGTTCTGACTGCAGTCTATCTGCATGAATACACGCGTCCCGGCTCCAAGATCACCCGCCTGATTCGGATAGCCATCAACAACCTCGCGGGGGTGCCATCAATTGTGTTTGGGTTGTTCGGGCTCGGGTTTTTTATCGGTTTTGTGGGGCGTGGCATTGACAAGGCGTTTTTCCCGTCAAATCAACCTGTCTGGGGACAGCCGGCGATTATCTGGGCGGCGCTGACATTGGCGCTGTTAACCTTACCGGTGGTTATCATTTCAACGGAAGAAGCCCTCAAAGCAATACCGCGCGAGGTAAAAGACGCCAGCTACGCGCTGGGAGCCACCAAGCTGCAGACCATACGCCGGGTCATCATTCCGCAGGCTTTACCGGGGATTTTTACGGGTTCGATTCTGGCAATCAGCCGCGGCGCCGGAGAAGTAGCACCGATACTATTCACCGGTGCGGCGTATTTTCTTCCCTACATACCTACAAAGTTGACGGATCAGTTTATGGAGTTAGGCTATCACGTGTACGTGATGGCCACGCAGTCTCCAGACGTTGACAAAACCATGCCGATTTTGTATGGAACAGTACTCGTTCTACTGATGCTGACATTCTTGTTAAACTTTACAGCGATCATGATAAGATCACGGATTCGTTCGAGGCGCAAAGGTGAATGAGATCAATCTAAAGACGATGGCAAAAGACATTGTAGAAAACATGCCCTCACGGCCGCTCGAAAAGTCACGAGTGAAGATGGAGATTCGCAACCTCAACTTCTTCTACGGCAGTAGCCAGGCGCTGAACGACGTCTCAATAGACATTCAGGAGAAGAAGGTCTCCGCCTTCATCGGCCCGTCAGGCTGCGGGAAATCGACATTTCTGCGTACACTCAATCGCATGAACGAGACGATACCGAACACCCGAATGAAGGGCAGCATCAAGCTCGATGGGGTGGACATTTATAACGGTCTCAAGGATGTGGCCTCGGTGCGTACACGTGTCGGTATGGTGTTCCAGAAGTCGAATCCATTTCCCAAATCGATTTTCGAAAATGTTGCCTACGGTTTGAGGGTCAACGGTATTCGCGACAAGCGAGTGATCTCGGAGGCTGTCGAGGACACTTTGAAAAAGGCATTTCTGTGGGAAGAGGTTAAGGACAAGTTGATGCATTCGGCCTTGATGCTCTCGGGCGGTCAGCAGCAGCGACTTTGCATCGCCCGCGCTCTGGCGGTGCGCCCGGAAGTGCTGCTCATGGACGAGCCGGCGTCGGCGCTCGACCCGATCTCGACTTCAAAGATCGAAGATCTCATTGGCGAGTTGAAGAAGAACTACACGATTGCGATCGTGACTCATAATATGCAGCAGGCGGCGCGCGTCTCTGATTACACGGCGTTCTTTTACGAGGGGAATATGGTTGAATTCGGTCCCACCAAGAAAATTTTCACTAAGCCCGACCAGAAACAGACCGAAGATTACATCACTGGGCGCTTTGGTTAAGGTAAACACGTGAATGACAAAATGCCCCGTCATTTAGGGCGGGAAATCGAAAAGCTTAAACGGAAGCTGTTGGGGCTCAGTGCCTACGTAGAAGAGTCCGTGCAACGGGCGGTCAAAGCCATCGCTACTCGCGACGATAAGCTGGCGCGGCGTGTCATCGATGCCGATTTTGAGATCGATGAAATGGAAGTCGATGTCGAAGAAGACTGCCTCAAGATCCTTGCTCTTCATCAACCTGTTGCCGTTGACCTGCGCTATATCATCGCGGTTCTCAAGATCAACAATGATCTAGAGCGGATTGGCGATCTCGCCGTGAATATCGCTGAGCGTGCGGTATTCCTTTCACGACTTGTCAAGATTGATACACCTTACGACTTTGCTACGATGTCATCCAAAGTCCAGTTGATGTTGCAGAAGGCTCTCGATTCGTTGGTGAACAGTGATTCATTGCTGGCGCGAGAGGTACTGGTCTCTGACGATGAGATCGATGAGATCAATCGGCAGATGTACAAAGATGTCACTACGGCCATCAAAAAGGACCCTGAGAAGGTTGAAAACCTCATCCAGATGCTGGCGGTATCACGAAATCTCGAAAGGATCGCCGATCATACCAGCAATGTTGCCGAAGATGTAATCTACATGGTTGATGGCGAGATCATCCGACACAGCGGCCGCTCGTATTAGGCTGTTCGTACTGGGTCGCTCATACTAGCTGCATCGCCTGAAACTATTCATTTCCAGCAGATTTTTTCAGTAGTACTTCAGTAATATTTCAATAATAGTTGTCAAAGTTGTCAACATCTGCTCAATCCGCTTGACAGAGGCTTCAACTTATCTATATTCGCCGTCGATTAAAATCAGGCGACTGCGACACCCACCGAATTGATGGCAGAAAACAGCTCGATACCATTACCCTCCGAGGCGCGCTACGGCCCCGGCAATAATGTTCTCCTCAAAGTACTGGCGATAGTACTGTTCGTATACGGCTTTATCCTCTCGATAACGCTGCTGGGAATCGGCTTCAAGCTGTTTGGTACAGGTCTTACTTCAGCTCTCTTCAAGGCGACAGCTAATCCGCTGGTTGCGCTGGCCATCGGAATTCTGGGCACGGTTCTGGTGCAATCCTCCTCAACGACGACGTCACTGATTGTCGGCATGGTGGGAGCAGGAACGCTGCCGTTCGGCTCAGCGGTACCAATGGTGATGGGTGCCAACGTCGGCACCTCGATAACCAACACTCTGGTTTCTCTGGCCCATATCTCCCGAAGCGATGAGTTCAAGCGGGCATTCGCAGGCTCGACCGTGCACGACTTCTTCAATATTTGCTCGGTCATTGTGCTGCTGCCGTTGCAGGTCAAATTTAATATAGTGGGCGCTTCATCGCACCTCGTTGAAGCAGTGTTCGAAGGTTTCGGCGGGTTGAAGTTCAGTTCACCGCTGAAACTTATTACCAAACCTGTAGCGGAAGCGATAGCTGGCGGGCTCGGGGATAATGGCTACCTCGTGGTGGTTGCAGCAATTGTATTACTGTTGCTGTCGCTGCGGTATCTCGTCAAGACGATGAAGTCGTTGGTGCTGTCACGAATCGAGCAGTTCTTTCAGCGGTACGTCTTCCGCACACCCGCACTGGGATTTATCCTTGGTATTTTCGTTACGGTCCTGGTGCAGTCCTCATCGATTACGACTTCAGTGGTGGTGCCTTTGTTGGGCGCCGGTGTGCTGACCCTGCAGCAGATATACCCGTATACCCTGGGCGCCAATATCGGTACAACAATTACAGCATTTCTCGCGTCTTTTGCTACGGGTTCTGTTGAGGCCGTGGCAATCGCTTTTGCCCACCTGATTTTCAACTGCTACGGAATAATTATCTTTTGGCCGTTAAAAGTAATACCGATAACTTTAGCAAAACGTCTAAGTGAGCTAACCTTAAAATCGAAATTGATCCCGGCTGCGTATATTTTAGTCGTGTTCGTGATCATACCGGGCGCGATCATCTGGTTGGGGACTTAGCGAGAAATTTGGCAAGAGGGCCATCGATGTTTAGCAAACTGAAACAACTGTTTTTGTCCGAGAGCCTCCTCGATGAGGCATTCAAGACTACCCTGGTGATGCTGGAATTTGACCACCAGATGTACCAGGCATCACGCACCAGTCTCCGCGAAACGGACGCGGCCCGACCTGACATAGATGTCAAGGAGACTGATGTCAAGGTTAACAAGTACGAACGCGAGGTGCGACGCAAAGTTCTGACGCACCTGAGTGTCTCTGGCATACAGCACCTGGTTCCCGGGTTGGTGCTGGTCTCAATCGTCATTGACGTGGAACGTATCGGAGACTACACAAAGAACATATCCGATTTAGCGGGACACCACGAGTCGAAATTAAGCGCGGGCGATTACGAGGGAAAGCTGCAGGAGATCGAGCAATACGTTGGGACCCACTTTAAGAAGACGATCGCTGTGCTGAAAACTCAAGATAAGGACACTGCGCGGGAAGTGATGTCGGTCGAAGAGGTAGTAGGGAAGTCTTCTGACTGGATTGTCAATGAGATGATAACCAACCACGGATCGGCGATGGCTTCGGGTGACGCTGTTTCGTTGGCGCTCTACGCACGCTATCTTAAGCGCATCAACGCTCACCTGACCAATATCGCCAGTGCTGTGGTCAATCCCTTCCCGAGAATAGGCTTCCGCGATAAGAAGTCCGAGGACGCAAAGAACCAGCAGACGTGACAGTATCTGCTACCCCAGCGTGGCTTGCAAGCTTTGCCTGGCACATTCCTTCCCATTTTCTTATCATTGATCTGTGAGGAAAATCTTAATCGTTCTGATTGCAGCGGCATGGCTGAGCGGTACAGCCGATGCGGCCAGCTACAGGTATCTGTTCAACGCCGGCATTTCCTATCCGGTGGCACCCAAGAATTTCAATGACTACTGGAAAATCGGTTTCAACCTTGGTGTCGGATTCGAACGCAAAATCAGCGACGGTTGGTACGGGCAGGTTTATTTCGATTACAACACCTTTGCAATTGACGACAGCAAGTATACGAAATCGAAAGGCTACTTCGAATCGGGTCTATCCGTGGAAGGGGGAGCGGCTTCCATCCTGGTTGTTTCAGCCAACCTCAAACGTATGATGGCTCGCGCCCGATCCGGGGAGGCGCCGTATCTGATCGGTGGTATTGGCATTTATCGATTCTCCATTGCCACCGGCAGTTTTGCGGCCGCCGATACCACGGTGGAAATTCCCAATAGCTCCCAGAATACGGTTGGGATGAATGTCGGCGTGGGTGTAGATGTTCGCATCGGCTTTCGCACCAGTTTCTATTTGGAGGGGCGCTATTTTGTGGGGTTTACCAGCAGTGATTTCACTCATCACGTACCTCTCCGTGTGGGAATCATTTTCAGGTAAGTATTCAACTACATCGATAGAAAGGCCGCTTTCGCTATATGAAGATAGCAGTAGTGTATAGCCGCAGCTCAAATGTCATCAACCTTTTTGGCACCCCCAACAAGGAAAAGATTGGCCTTAAGACCATCAAACGAATCGCGGATTCGTTGCGAGCGGGCAAGCACCAGGTCGAAGTAATCGAGGCCGGAAAGGATATCGTCGAGCAGCTTGAGCATTTCATGCCGCGTGTCGTCAAAGGTGAACGTCCGGGGCTGGTGTTCAACGTCTCCTATGGAATTCAGGGGCAGGCCCGCTATACGCATATTCCCTCGATTCTCGAGATGGTGGGTATTCCCTACATCGGTTCCGGTCCGCTGGCGCATTCGCTGGCTCTCGACAAGGTTGTTGCCAAGATGATTTTCCGCCAGCAGGGTCTTCCCACACCAGATTTCGCGGTGCTTGACGCACCGGGCTTTGCATTGCCCGAACTGAAATTTCCCCTGATTGTCAAGCCCAAGAACGAAGCGGTCTCCTTTGGATTGCGCGTGGTGAACAACGAGGCGGAGCTGCGCGAAGGTGCCGACGCAATCTTCGAGAAGTACGAGCAGCCGGTACTGGTGGAGCAGTTTATTAAAGGTAGAGAGATCAATGTCGGTATCCTGGGGAACAATCCGGCAGAAGCGTTGCCACCTGCAGAACTGTTGTTTGGTAAGGAAGGGCCACAGATTTACACCTATGAAGATAAGACCAGGCGCTCCGGTAGAGAAATCGGTATCCAATGTCCGGCGAAGGTGTCTGTCGCCGTGGCGGAGCAGGCAACTGAGTTGGCGAAGAAGGCGTTCAAAGCTCTGGGCTGCAATGATTGCTGCCGCGTCGATATGCGCATGAACAAGCAGAATCAGCTCTTTATCCTCGAAGTCAACAGCCTGCCCTCGTTGGGCGAGCATGGCTCGTACACTGCAGCGGCAGAGGCCGCGGGTCTCGACTATACCAAGTTGGTGAACCGACTTGTCGATGTGGCGGCCGCGCGCTATTTCGGAACACCATCGCCTCCGCAATTCGCGGCTGGGAAAGCGACGCCCGAGGAGCGGGTGTTTTCCTACTTGATAGAACGCCGCGATAAACTCGAGCGGCGCGTGGAAGAGTGGACGAAGATGCAGCGAAGGACCATCGATCCTACTGGAATTAGAGAAGCTACACGCAAACTACGGGGAATCTTCCAGGAAGATCTCAAGCTGCGTCCCGTTCCTGATTTCACGGATGAGCGTTGCGCCTTGACATTCGAAACCTCAGCGGGACTGAAGGGAGGTACGCTGCTGGTCGGGCATCTTGATGTTCCATATGAGAGGAGCGTGCTTCACCAGATATTTCGCCGAGACCCGGAGTTCTTTTTCGGTGAAGGTGTCGGCCTGACCTCTGGGCCGTTGGCGATGACCGAGTTTGCTTTGAGAGCATTGCGACGAGTGCGGCAACTACGCCAGGTTCCGCTGGGGGTACTGTTTTATACCGATGAAGGCCGAGAGTGCCGCTACTCCGCGGAGGTAGTTCGTGAGGCAATGTCGCGGGCACGGCAGGTGCTGGTGCTGCGGCCCGGCAACCCGGAAGCTAATATCATCAACCAACGGCGCGGCTGGAGGCGTTACGAACTGATCGTGCAAGGCTCTGCGGGTCGCGTCGGTTCGGCTCAGAAACGTCCCGATGTACTGCGCTGGAGTATGGAACGTCTGCAGAAGGCGTTTGACCTGACCTCCCGAAGCCAGCGCGTCGCTGTTGCTGCGCGTGAGATTCATACCGACTCCTATCCGCGGCACTTGCCGCACCGTTTTCGCTGTGACGTATTAGTCAACTACGGCGAATTGCAGAAGGCTGACGAAGCAGAAGTTGCGATCAGAAAGATATTCGGCAAGCAGGAGTACCGCTGGGAATTGAATTTGATCTCGGACCGACCGCCGATGACAAAACGAACCAAGAATGAGCGCATAAGTAAGGCATACAAGAGGCTCGCCGCAGAATTGGAGATTCCCCTGGCGTTTGAATCGTCTCTGTTTCCTTCGGTAGCGGGCTTGGCGCCCGCCAGTCCGGCGGTGATGTGTGGTGTCGGACCGGTGGCGTATAGTGTTTTCACCCCCGATGAATCATTGTCTCGGCTCAGCCTGATGCAGCGCACCCTCCTGCTGGCGAGGTACCTGCTAACTCAGGTAAATACTTCGTCCAGAAAGAAATAATGTCATGAAGCGCCAACCGCCGGTGTCAGCTAATGATAGCGAGTCGCGAGAGCTCTCCGGTTTTGGGCGTACTCTGCAGCAGCGGTCGAGCGCTTCACCTAAAGGAATGGTAAGCAGTCAGCATTACCTCGCCAGTCGCGCGGGCGCAGAGATGCTGGAACGGGGCGGAAACGCTGTCGATGCAGCCGTTGCGACAGCCTTTGCCCTCTGCGTCTGTGAGCCGGCGGCTTCCGGCCTTGGTGGCCAAACGATGATGATTGTCCATTTGGCGGAAGCTGAACGGACCTTTGTTCTTGATGGCTCCTCCTTTGCGCCGCATCGTGTTGTTCCCGGGTCGCTCACAGCCTATCAACGCAAGCGCGGCTACCTGGCCGCGACGGTCCCGACAACTCCGAGAACGCTTGAGTACGCGCTGAAGAAGTACGGGCGGTTGCCTCTGGCTGAGGTCATGCAGCCTGCAGTTAATCTGGCGGAGAAAGGCTATCCTGTCAGCGAACTCCAGCGTGCCTTGACACGCCGGGAACGCCACGCACTTCGTACTCACTCCGGCGGTTCATTTTTCCTTAAGGAAGGACGCAAGAGCTATCGCGTAGGAGAGATTTTTCATCAACCGGTGCTGGCTAACACGTTGCGCCAACTGGTTGATAAAGGCGTGGATGACTTCTACACCGGTGAGATAGCGCAGCTTATTCACAAGGATATGGAACGCAACGGCGGTCTGATCAGGCTTGACGACCTGGCACAGGTCCAAGGCCCGATTGAGAGAAAGGCTGTCAGGGGGCGGTTCAAGAATTGGCGGATCCGCACGATGCCGCCACCGGGAGCAGGAAGGGTGCTGTTGGAAATGCTTAACGTTGCCGCCGAATTTAAGAGAGCAGAACGCAATCCCAACACTCCCGAAGGTGCGGTGTTGCTGGCTAAAATCATGCGGCAGGCGCACCGTGATCGTCGTGACCGGCCCTATGACCCGCAGTTTTATCCTCAGGTAACCGAAAAACACATGACCAGTCGCACCTACGCGGCTGCCGCCGCAGCCGCTATCCGTTCACAAGGTGAGACAACTCATCTGTCGGTGATGGATGCCGACGGCAATGTAGTGGGTTTGACCCAATCGATTGAGCGCGTCTATGGCTCCTGCTGTGCCGCCGAGGAGTTGGGCTTCCTCTACAACAACTATATGATGGCATTCGAGTACGATGACATTTCGCACCCACACTATTTACGCCCGCGCGCAGTGCCGTGGGCCAGCGTGGCGCCGACAATTGTCTTCAAAGATAAGTCACCGCGGCTGGTGATCGGGTCGCCCGGAAGTCAGCGGATTACCTCCTCGATCTTCCAGGTGCTCCTCAGATTGCAGTACAATTCGCCGCTCGATGCTGTCGACGCGCCACGGCTTCATTGTGATCACGGAAATAAAGTCTCGCTCGAGGCTGACAGAATGTCTGATTCAATCATTGATGCGCTCACGGCAGCAGGCTTTGAAATTGATCGCCGCGATCCCTATTCCTTCTATCTCGGCTGCATATCGCTCGTTGTCCGTGAAGGTGACGACTTCACGGGCGTCGCCGATCCGCGCCGCGACGGCGCCGCCTTTGGTCCGCAGGGATGATGCTGCCATTTCTGATATCGGTGCCCCATGCGGGTTTGCAGGTTCCCCCGGAAGTGAAAGAGATCTGCCTGTTGGAGGAAGAAGATATTGTCAAGGATGGTGATGAGGGAGCGGCGGAGATCTACGCGATACGTGCGAACGTACGAGCTTTTGTTGCCACAGAGATTGCCCGCGCTGTCGTCGATCAAAATCGCGCACCTGACGATTTCCGTGCCGACGGGGTAGTCAAGACTCATACCTGCTGGAATATTCCGATCTATTCGCGGCGCCTTGAGGATGCAGAGGTAGCTCGCCTCCTGCAAACGTACTATGATCCGTACCACAGCGAATTGTCAGAGCGGGCAAAAGATGCCGTACTGGGAATTGATTGCCACACAATGGCGGCAGTCGGTCCCCCGATCGGGCCAATGGCAGGTGAAGAACGGCCGCAGATCTGTCTGGGCAACGCCGACGGCACCTGCCCGCGCGAATGGTTCGTGCTGATGCGGGAGTGCCTGGAGGTAGCGTTCGAGTCGGAGGTTAGCCTGAATCAGCCGTTCCAGGGGGGCTATATCATCCGACATCATTCGCGGGAGCTGCCCTGGCTTCAGCTCGAACTCTCTCGCAGCGACTGGATTAGCAGGGAGGAAAAACGGGAGCGGCTGCTGCAGGGGTTGGGTTGGTTTGCGAAGAGGATTTCGGCGTAGCGTGGAAGCTGGATCCGCACGGAGCCCGGCTTGCCCATTTTCACCCTTGATTTCTGAGCGAAAGAGCTTATTATTACTGTTCTCTTTTTTGGGAGGGAACGGATGCAAAATGCGCTGAAGATCATATCGGGAACGGCTCATCTGCCGCTGGCTAAGAAGATATCTCAGTACTGCGGCGTAGGATTGACGCAGTGTGATGTCAGCCGTTTTTCCGACGGAGAAGTTCGCGTTCAGATCAACCAGAATATTCGCGGCTCCGACCTGTTCATTATCCAGCCGACCAACCCGCCGGCTGAGAACCTGGTTGAGCTACTGATTATGGTGGACGCGGCGCGACGAGCTTCAGCGAAACGCATCACAGCGGTAATACCATACTACGGCTACGCCCGCCAGGACAGAAAGGACCAGCCGCGAGTTTCGATTACCGCCAAGCTGGTCGCGAACCTGATCACTCAGGCGGGAGCGGACCGGGTGATCACGATGGATCTGCATGCGTCCCAGTTGCAGGGGTTCTTTGATATCCCTCATGACCACCTGTACGGCAGCAAGATCTTTCTTGACTATTTCCGGACCAAGCAGGTTCAGAATTTGGTTTCGGTTTCGGCTGATGTCGGTTCTATCAAGATTGCCCGTGCTTTTGCCAAGGAACTGCAGATTCCGCTGGCGATTATAGACAAGCGGCGCATCGAGGCGAATAAATCGGAGGTGCTTAATATCATCGGTGACGTAAAAGACAGGAATGTCGTCATTCGCGACGATATCGTTGACACCGCCGGAACAATCGTACAAGGCGCCGAGGCGCTTCGGAAACATGGCGCGCAGGAGATTTATGTTTGCGTCACGCATGGAGTATTATCCGGGGAAGCGCTGGAACGAATCGAGAATTCACCCATTACCGAGGTGGTGATAACGGACACCATCCAGCGTGATATGAACGAGTTGCCGTCCAAGTTTACGGAAGTCTCAACGGCGGATATGTTTGGAGAGGCGATCCGGCGAATTTGGCACGAAGAATCGGTTTCGAAATTATTCGATTGATCTAATATAAGGAGTAACAATGAAAGAGCTAGTGTTAGATGCGGCGAAAAGAACCGGCACTGGCAAGAGTCACACGCGCAAAATGCGCGCCCAGGATCAGATCCCGGGAATCGTCTACGGACTCGATAAAAGTCCGGAAATGGTGACAGTGGGTGGTCGGGAGCTGATAAAGATGATCCATACCGCCGGTACCGAGAATATACTTCTCGATATAAAAATCGGCAGAAGCAAAGAGAAAGTTCTGCTGAAAGAAATCCAGTTTCATCCGGTCACGGAGCGGATGTTGCACCTGGATTTCCAGCGTATCGATATGACCAAGCCGATTCAGGTCTCGGTGCCTTTGCATTTCGAGGGCAAATCGGAAGGTGTCAAGGAAGGCGGCGTGATGGAAGTCCTGCGTCGCGATGTTGAGGTGAGCTGCCTCCCGGCGGATATACCTTCGTACATCAGCGTGAACGTCGAAGCACTTACTATCGGCGATTCGCTGCACGTCTCTGATATTGTCGTCGAGAAGGTGGAAATCCTGACCGAGCTGGACCGCACTATCGTAGTGGTTGCACCTCCGACGGTAGTCAAGGTTGCTACAGCGGCTGAGGAAGGTGTTGAAGGTGAAGAGGGCGAAGCTGCTGAAGGCGCAGAAGGTGAAGCTGCTGAGGGTGAAGGAGAATCTGCCGAGCCTGAAGTTATCACCGAGAAGAAAAAGGAAGAGTAACCCCAGAGCACTGTTCCTACGTTCTGATATGATCATTCAAAGCTCCCTCGTTAGAGGGAGCTTTTTTTGTGGGAATTTCCCCAGGCTGTCTTTGTAACTATTACACGAATCTATAGTGTAGGGCGTCTAAAGAGTGCCCCAACCAAGCATCACTTCAATTGCACAGCAGATTCTACGACAATTGCGGCATCCCTCATTCTTCACCGCCCGGAAGATACAAGCTGACAGAATCTTCACGAGTCAAACTCTTGATGGAGGGATCGATCATGCAAGAAATCTTAAAGCTCAGGAACATCCTGTTTGGTATCGCGGCGCTGGTGCTGCTGTTCGGGCACGGGTACGCTGCGGATACTCTTGTTGTCGCACCGGCAATTAAGTCGGTGACCGTGTTCGGAAATCAGGCGAAGATTCGCCGCGAAGTAACCTGCAGGGTTGATGGCGGCATGATTCCTGTGCTGCTGACCGGTTTGCCGGTGGGGATGACTGCCGGGAGTGCGCGCGCCGGTGTGATCTCAGGTAGCGCGAGCGTCATCAGACTGGCGGAACGAACCAGAACCGAGGCGGTTAGCGTAAATGACCGGGTGGCAGGGCTCGAGGCCCAGATTGACTCGATAAAGTACTATCATTACAACCGGATTACTGATTTAATCAGTGTTCTCGAAGCACAGCAGTCACTTCTGCAGCTTGCAACAGAAAGCGGCAATGATGATCTCAAGTCGCAGGCTCGGAATAGTGAGTTCGATGTCAGCAGTTGGAGATCGGCTTACAACTTCCTGGGGGAGACTCTCACTCAACTTACAGACTCGCTGCGAGTGCTGAAGAGACGAAAAACAGAGCTGGACGCACGACTCGACGCACTGAATAGCCGGATCAGCGAATTGCGATCACTCACCGGGAAATCGAGCAGGGTAGTTGCGGTCGACCTGGACGTTGCTGCCGCCGGTGAGGTTAAGCTCTATCTTGAATACTTGATCAATGGCGCGATGTGGAAGCCGATCTACGATTTTCGCTTGTTCAGTGAGGATAGCCTGGAAATCAGGTACTACGGTGATGTCTCGCAGTGGACTGGGGAAGACTGGAAAGATGTGGAACTTACGCTCTCGACTTCAAGGCCAAGCTTTACCAGTGCACCCGGCGACTTCACGCCGCGTTACCTTGCGACGGTCGTCACCACAACGCGCGATTTGCTCAAGGCAGATCAGCCCGCGAACGTCCGCCAGATTATGGCCGAGAATCTCAAGGATATGCCGCTGCAGTTGGGAAGCGGGCAGATTCATATCCGCGGTGGTCGGGGGATTGGAGGTGAATATGTTGATGATGGCATTGCTTCCACCGTATTCTCCAGCAGCTCACAATTTGCGACATCGTTTAGTATCAAGTACCCGCAGACGGTGCTGGCGGGGAGCGAATCGATTCGAGCACCGATTGCGACCTATCGTATGCCGTGCGAGCTAAGTCTGCTGGCGCGTCCCTCGAATCACGAGGCTGTGTTTCGGCTGGCTCATCTGAAAAATGACGAGGATGTCCCGCTCCTGCCGGGCGTGGTTCATCTCTTTGCCTATGCTGACTATCTAGGTGCGGTGACGCTGCCCGATGCCGTTTTTCCCGATCAGGAATTTGAGGTACCTTTTGGGTCAGACAACAAAATCACCTTGAAGCGTGATGTACTCTTCGAAGAACATGACAAGAAGGGCGACACCTGGAAGGCGAAACAGCGCGTTAACCTCATCCTCACCAACAATGGCAGTGAGGCGAAGACGATCAGGCTTGAGGAGGCAATTCCGGTTAGCCAGGACAAGGCGATCAAAATCGAGATTGATCGCTTGAAGCCCGAGCCACTGGATAAGAACTTCAAAGGTATGGTCGCATGGGAAGTCAGCGTACCGGCGGGTGAAACGCGCACGTTTGAGATCGCCTACAAGATCGAGTATCCGGCGAACACGAAACTGCGCGGTTTGTGATAGGAATGCGCTGAGCCAACGCGAGCGCTACGTGGTCTGTTGGCGGCTCAGTCTCGGCGCCAGTTCGGCGGTGATCATGGCGCTGAAGATCAGCAGGCCGCCGATGGCGCGCTCAGCGATGAATTGTTCACCGCCCAGTGTCCACGCGAAGATGGCGGCGAAAACCGGTTCGAGGGCGAAGATCAGGCTGACTCTGATGGCGGCGGTGTGGCGCTGTGCCACGAGTTGAATCACGAATGCGGAAATTGTCGGGAAGAGCGTGAGGAAAACCACGATTCCGATGGTGTTTGCACTTCCCGCTGAGAAGGGAAGCCGGAACAGAATCGCCGCAATGAAACTCAGCAACGAAACCACAACGAACTGCTGAAAGCAGAGCGTGTAGGGATCAAA
>CAYXUL010000027.1:0-20176 GCA_964468475.1 uncultured Ignavibacteria bacterium
GAAATAAGCAGCACATCCTACCGGTGCCGTCAGTTTTCATCGTTGACCCCGACGGCATGATCAAGTTCGAGTATATCAACCCCAACTACAAAGTGCGCATTCATCCCGAAGTCCTGCTGGCCGCGGCGAAAGCTGAATCGGAGGCTGCCGAGAAAGCGGCTCCCCGGAAGCAGAAAGAGCAGAAGAAATGACTGCCGGTTGCACTCACGCGTATTATGCAACCTTGCCGCCCGCTCTACCGTAATTGAACTCATAGAGATTATTAGTTGATTCTGATAGAAGATGTCTGTCCGCGAGCAGCTTTACCCGAACGCGGGGAAACTTATGCATGTCGGGCAGGAGATTGTGTCCGTTGGGACATTTCGGGAGGTTAGATAGATTCTATGAAGAGAATATTGATACTGCTGTTGAGTCTTGGGGTATTGCTGGCGATGCTGTCACCGACAATCGTGTATGCTTTCGACAATCACTCGGGCAGGCACCACCCGGAGGATAACGATGTGGTCGTGTACCGCAACGTTGACCACCAGGCTAACGTGAAACGCACGATTCACTATCGCAACAACAACTGCGGGCTCTTTGGCATTGATAGCGACGGGATGAAATTTCCTATCGGGGATGATGACGATATCTATGCCCGCTTCCGCGACGATGATCTGATCATCAGAAACTACGACCGAGGGCCGCGCCGTGTCAAGATCACCGAGGACTACAAGCTATATCTTGACGGCAAATTGACAAATCTGACTGACGAGCAGCAGAAACTTGTGCGTGACCTGTACGATACAGGCGCAAAGATGCGCCATCAGACTATCCGGATTGGCGTCGAGGGGGCGAAGATCGGTGTGAAGGGGGCGAAGCTGGGGGTAAAAGCTGTGGCGGCGGTGTTCAAAGCATTGTTGACTGACTACAGTGAAGATGAGATGGAGCACGATTTGCAGCGGGAAGCTGACAAAATCGAACGTGATGCTGCTCCCTTGGAAGATATGGCTGATGAGCTTGAAGATACGCACCACGACTTTGAGAAACTTTACTTTGAAATGTGTCGTAAAATTCCGGAGCTGAGCGAAAAGATTTAGCTTTGCGCTTTATTTTGATCATGCCTGGGTGAAGAATAAAATCATGCCGAATGTGCATGACACCCACGAGCAGCCGTGAGGGCGGGTCGCTGACCCGCCCTTTTCATTTTTGACCAACTACAGTTTCCTACCCACTACCTGCACCACCGCAGCTCTGCCGCTGTGGCGCTTGCCCTCGTTGACGTCGCGTTCGAGTTCTTCGCCATGCTCGATATTCAAGCCTTTGAGATCATTCCTCAAGTCATACAGCGTATAAAGCTCCAGCGGATCTTTGGGACCACCGGTATCGTATTTCAGTTGGCTGGGGGTAAAGGCTTCAAGAATGAAGATGCCGTTTCTGACAAGACCGCGAACACATTTTGATAATACGCGAGTTCGCAGCGACACCGGAAGGTGCAGGAAAATCGCAACAATCCCCTGCCACTGATTCGGCTCAATCTCGAACTCAGCAAGGCTCGCCTCGATCGTCTCGATCTCGACGCCCTTCTCCGTCGCCAGCTTGCGCGCCTTCTCGAGCCCGACACTTGACTGGTCAACCGCCGTAACCTGATACCCCTGCTGCGCCAAGTAAACGCTATTGCGGCCTTCCCCGGCGCCGATCTCCAGTACTCGCCCTTTTGGTATCAGATGCGCCTGCGCCGCCAGAAAATCGTTCGGCTCAGTGCCGTAGACATAATCGGGTATCGAGTAGCGTTGGTTCCAGGTTGGGTTACTCATTCCTTAATCTCACTCCTTACCTTAATCTCGCTGTGGAGGGTGCGGTGCACCGGGCACATGTCGGCGATTTCCAGCAGGCGATTGCGCTGGGTGTCATCAAGCTCGCCTTCTACTTCGATAATACGCGTGATTTCGTCGATTTTGCCCTTCTCACTTTCACAATCGTCGCAATCTTCGGCGTGGATTTTGTTGTGATCGAGATGCACCCTGATTTTCTCAACCGGCCATTCCTTGCGGTCGGCATACATGCGAATCGTCATCGCGGTGCAGGTTCCCAGCGCGGCGCTCAGGTATTGATAGGGTGACGGCCCGAAATCGTGGCCACCATACTTCTCCGGCTCGTCGCCAAGCAACTTGTGTTCGCCAACCTGTACGCGAGTGGTGTAGTGATCTCGATCCGCTTCGCAGACAACCGTATGCTCCGTTTTCAGCTCCCACGGCTCGGGAACTTCAACATAACGAGTCGCCCAGGCGCCGATGACACGCCCCACATACACCGCATCGCTCTGCCGCTTGATCAGGTGGTCGGCGCCGTCGAGACTGAGGTACGACTTCTGCTGCTGGGCCGCCTTGAAAATCATGGTAGCGTTGTCGATATTCACGACTTCATCCTGCGGTGAGTGGATCACCAAAAGTGCAGCGCCCAGATTGCGAATTGCCTCGGTGCTCTCGATCGAGGCGACATCGTTGATTAATTGTTCTTTGATGGTAAATTCTCGCCCGGCAATCGAGACGGTAGCTTTCCCTGATTCGGTGATTCTGTCGAGATCGGAGCTGATCATCTTTTTGAGATGTTTTGGCGAATGCGGCGCGGCAATTGTCGCCACCGCCTTGATTGAGGAAATCTGCCCTCCGGCAACCAGCGCCGCCGAACCGCCAAGAGAGTGGCCGACGAGCAGTTTCGGGGCGTCATATTCATCTTCGAGAAAGTCCGCGGCGGAAATCAGATCTTCAACATTTGAGGAGAAGTTGGTGTCGGCGAAATCTCCCTCGCTTTCACCAATTCCAGTGAAATCAAACCGCAAGACGGCAAAGCCATATTCGCAGAGGGCGGAGGCTATCGTGTGGATTGTAGTCAGGTCCTTGCCGCAGGTAAAGCAATGCGCGAAGATCGCAAAACTGTGCGGGTGCCGGTCGGCGGGGAATTGGAGCCAGGCGGCCAGAGTTGCCCCGTCCTGATTCTTAAAGGATACTTTCTTTGTCTTCATGGTGACTCCCGGACTCTATAAAGTAATAAAGCAGCTAGCTCCACTGTATATCAGGCAAGATAACTCTACGATTCTTCTCGGCAATCGCCAATCGCCTAGCGCAGCGCGCTAATTCGACTTGACGAAAATTGAACTCACCCGTTAATTGTAGTGTAGACCAAATTACCCGATGTAGAATATCAGTAGTTATTTTCAAGACAACCTGGCTTCCCCACAAGCCTGCTTTTGTCAATTCACGCCTAGCCAGCAGAGATGGAGTAAGCTGCAATGCTCAACGCGCCGATACCCGATTTTCTCTCGAATACCAGACTGCGAGGAAGCTTCACCGCGATTACAGTTTCGCTGTTACTCGTCGTCGCCCTACTTCTACCCGCCCGGTTAACCGCCCAGGCGCTCGGGAGCTGCGGGACCGAGATCACGCCCGATCAAGTCAGTTACCAGTATAATAAGACTATGGCGCTCAGAAGCCTGATTCAAAAGCGAGCTGCTTACTCTTATAAGATCCCAATTCAGAATCACATTGTCAGACAAAGCAGCGGGACCGGCGGATTCACGCAGGCGGACATCGATAGCGTGATGTCGCAGGCAAATGTTCTGTTTGGACAGGTCAATGTTTCGATTTATGAATACAATCCTGTCGATTACATAGACGAGAACTTTTTCTATTTTGACTGCTCCACCGCCACTCAATGGGACAGCCTGCGCAACTACAACGTCGAGCCGAACGCGATCAACATTTACTGGGTACCCAACGGCTCCAATTTCCCCTATTGCGGCCTCTCTTCATTCCCCGGCAGCGGTGTTCAGGGTATCGTGATGAACGATGCCTGCGGGGGAGTTGGCACCAGCAACTCAACGGCGGTGCACGAAATTGGACACTATTTCGACCTCTTCCACACGCATGAAACGGCGTTTGGCGTAGAGTGCCCCAGCGAATCCAACTGCAGCACTGCGGGAGATTTGATATGTGACACCCCTGCCGATCCCAATCTAAACGGAGAAGTCAGCAGCTACCCGACCTGTCAGTATCTCGGTTCCGCCCCTCCCCCTTCCGGATGTGATGCCACGCCTTACAATCCGCAGACCGACAACATAATGTCCTACTCTACGAAGAGTTGTCGCGATCTCTTCACGCCGGAACAGATCGACAAATTCAGGCTTAGCCTGGAAAATGACCGCCCTGAATTAGCAATTCAGGTAGGCAACCTGTTTTATCGTCCCACCTCAATTGGCGCCCTGGAAGTCCCGGTGGGGAACGTGACAGACACGACGGTGACCCTGGAAAATGTCGGGACGTCTCCGATCTCGGTCACTTCAGTATCGACGCTGAATGGAATCATATCTGTGACCGGACCGAGTTCGATTACACTGAATCCCGGTCAAACGCAGGACTATATTCTGGGTTTTGATGCCTCTGCGCTGACAGCTCCGTGCGATCTTGGCACCTACAATGACGTAGTCACTTTCAATACAACCGATGCTGACCGACCCGTCTACGATATGCCGATAGCGGCGGTTGTAGGTCTGGGTACGCCGGCCGTGGAGGGATATTCGTTTGGGCCTAATTGCCTGAAGCTTGGTTTGGGAAATACTCCTGAGTTCAACGCGTTGACCGATCCGATAAGCGATGTACTCTACGACGCGTCGCTTATTGTAGGTCTGGTGGATGGAAGCGACACCACAGTTTACCAGGGGATTTATGGTTCGAGTGAATACTCGGTTATTGACGGTTTCACCCAGGGCACTGATGGCGTTGGTCGAACTACGCAAACACTGCACTTCCTGACTGCGGACAGCCGGATATATGGAACTCTAAAATACAGTTATGGCGCCAACACGGCCAGCCTTGATAGTTGTGCGATCATTCAGGTTGAGTACACTATCACCAACGACTGCGATACGTCCCTGACGATAGTGCCCGGAATTTTCGGCGATTTTGACATCGATGATTCGGGGAACAATGATGCTACCGTGAACTCGTCGCTCGATCTGGTATATGTCGGCTACAGCGCGGGCAACCACTACGCAGGGTTTACCAACCTGACGCCGGACGAAACGACCCGCGGTGGAGCTGCCATCTCCAATTCGGTTGTAATCTACCCAACCGGCCAGCTGCAAGACAACGAAGCTTACCAGTTACTGACCGGAGGATACACCGGCAACGTTACCGCGACCGACGTTTCCGCCTTGCTGTCATTCGGCAAGAGGTCTCTTCCTGCCGGTGGGCAAACGTCCTTTGCAGGTGCGATTGTGATTTCAACCGTTTCTCCCAGTGATCTCGAATCAAAGGCAGCAGACATTCGCAACTTCTACTCGCCGCCGACTTACGTCTGTGGAGATGCAGACGGTAGTGGTTCGATTACGATCGGCGACGCGGTCTTCCTGATAAATTACATCTTTGGTGGCGGCCCGGCACCCAATCCTCTCGTGTCAGGTGACTCTGATTGCAGCGGATCAATTTCGATATCGGATGCTGTCTACCTGATCAACTTCATCTTTGGCGGCGGACCGGCACCGTGTGCCAGCTGCCCCTAAGCACGTAGATTTTAAAGGTCTCAGCAAGGTGCGCCGGTTTGTCTTGTGACAACCGGCGCTCTTTTTCGACGACCGGTTCTCGGTTGCTCAACTGGTGAATTCAGGTTAAGCCTGATTGTATTGTAGTGTAATAGCACCATAATTTTCTTGACAACCTCCGATTGCACCTGTACCATTACAATAGGTCTTCAGATTAACAATCAGATTAATAGACTTCAGGATCTCCTCTCCAACTACGTCCTGAAGCAGGAGGGAATTATGTCTCGTCACCGGATATCACTATCTGTGATGTCTGGCGCAATTGTCACCGGATTTCTCCTAGCTTTTATCATCTCGACAGCGCCAGCTCTGGCCAAAAATGGGGAATCCCAGCAAGCTATTGCGAAAACACAGCCGCATACTGCGGTGACCCTTCCGCCCCCGGGCACTTCCAAGAGAAATGGCGTTGCGCCGACCTATCTTGGAGGAACTCTTTGGCAGGGTCTAACGGGAATTGAGCCGACCGGAGACAGGATCGATTGCTTCTTCTATCTCGGGATCAAAAACATTGATGTCAGCAACCCGGCCTCCCCTCAGGAAGTATCCAAAATGTACCTGCCCGGAAACCAGTTGAGTCGTGCCGCGCGCGGGAATAATCTGCTCTACGTGCCCAACGACTACGGGAAACTGGAGATATTCGATTTATCCAACCCAGCGGGCATAGAGCTGATTTCCAGCTATTCCACAATCGAACTCCCGAAGGCGGTAGTGCTTAAAGGTGACTACGCCTATGTCGCTAGTTATTACGCAGACATGGATGTCGTAGATATCAGCGATCCGGCCAACCCCTCTCATGTAGAATTCTTGCCGAACACTCATGCCGCCGTCGATATTGTGACAATTGGCGACTACCTCTATGTCGCCACCGGTGGAAAATCTATCGATGTCTACAGCCTTGCGGACCCGGCACACCCGGCATTTGTGAGAACTGCCGCTGCTATCGATAATATTTACAGGATATTCGACGTAGGGGGTTATCTGTACGTATCGGAACAAAACAAAGTTATTGTTGTCAATAGCCTTCTCAATCCTGCGTATCCGTCACCTGTTTACACTCTGACACCACCGGACTCTGGCTCAGTGACTTATAGACCTGCAGCTAGAAGATCAGGCGATGTGCTGGTGCTGGTGGCTTACACAGACGTGCTGATTTATGATGTATCTGATCCAAGAAACCCGGAATATAAGTCGCAGTTGACTGTCCCAAACTCCATCTCCGAAGCGGTAAACGACGGAAACAGGCTATACTTGTCTTCGTGGAACAGCGGGGCCAAGATTTTTGATATCAGCGATCTCAATTCCCCAGTCGAGTTGGGCGATTATGCGACCCTTGACTATCCTGCCGGGAAAAACCTCAAAGTTGTCGGTGACTATGCCTTTGTGGCAGGTGGCCCTGCAGGGTTACAGGTGGTGGATGTATCATCGCCCACTGATCCTCAAGTGGCGGTTACACTCCCGCTAACCGGCAGCGCTTCGGAAATCAAAGTCGATGGCTCGGTGGCCTACTTGACAACTGATGGAGGAGGATTATTTAAAGTCGATATCTCTAATCCGCTCACCCCGACTGTCATCGGAACCTATCCGATCGAAGCCTTTGTGACCGATCTGCAGCTGAGTGGGGATTACGCCTATGTTACCGCGCAGGACAGCCTCCAATTTCACGTTATCGATATCACCGGCAGCGGAAATCTTCCGCTAGTGGCAAGTTTGCAGATGGGGGGTTATTTGTCACGTTCATGCATCTCGGGCGATTCCATTTACGTTGCCAGCTATATACCTGACGTAATTCACGTGGTGGATATTACCGATCCGCTGAGTCCGGTAGACGTATCTACCTTTCCCATCGACACTTATTGGCCGGCGCTGGCGAAGATGGACTCACTTCTGTTTGTTGGCGGCAGCAGCGTCTACGATGTTTTGACACTTCTTGACGTTTCCGCATCCGGTTCGCCGCAAACGGTAAGTACCTATACTCCGGTTGACTGGCCCAGGCGTATCATTTTCTCCGACGATCAAGCCTGGATGGCAGACTACGCAAATGGCTTGGAGGTGCTTGATTTTTCGACACCTTCCGAGTTGAGACTTGCGGGTAGTTTCCCAACGAGTCCCGGCTGGGCCGAGGGCATCGATCTCGTGGGTGACATCGCATATCTTTTGACCGACAATGGCTTAGTTGTCCTCCAGCTCAGCCAAGTCTCCTGCGGCGACGCAGACGGCAGTGGCGCTGTTGAAATTGGCGACGCGGTCTACATCATCAACTATATTTTCGGTGGCGGCCCGGCGCCAAATCCGATGCTTACCGCAGACGCTGATTGCAGCGGATCTGTCTCGATCGCGGATGCCGTCGTTGTTATCAACTATATCTTCGGCGGTGGACCCGTACCGTGCAGTTCTTGTCCCTGATCTACGGGTTTCATTAGATCTTGTCAATCGTGGGTCGACGCCAGATAGCGTCGGCCCTTTCTTATGTGACTGGCATACAACCAGGCGGAACTATGCCTGCAACTGCCCGACACGTTCCGCACTGAAACGTTGCAGCCTCGTCAATTACCTGTCTTCGTTTCGCTTAAGTAACTCGCATTTACTGACGATAATTGGGTCAGAACCTCATGTCATGAGGTCGTGGCTTAGTAGGCATCAAGGGTGCCCACACGCCTGCAATGGAATACCATTCGCAGTCCTGCATCGGGCACCAAAGGAGGGAAATGCGCTAATGGGCGGGTCGACTAGCGGTACAACCGGCGGGACTGTCTTCAAATCAGACCTTCAAGAGAAGTCAATTATGGGCGCCGTGAGCGAGGGGACAGATTCAGGAAGCTTGCAGAGTTGTCTGCTGCGCTGTTCTCAGGTTCTGGCAAGTGCCGAATTCGATGACCGACAAAGTATCGAGTCGGCACTACGTTCCGTGCTTGGCGCAACACGTTTTGACCGTGTACGGATTATCGAAAATCAGGCCGGGACAGGGAATGCTCGCTATGCGCAACTCACCTGTGCGGTATCAGAAGATACCGGTCCCAGCAATCAGGATACATCCCTGAAGTTTGATTATGAGCACGATTGCGAGGGCTGGAACCCGGCGCTCAATGAGGACGACTCTGACGCGTTGGTTCTTCCCGCGTCACTGCGAGAGAAACTCAAAGCAGAGAATGTGCACGAATTGCTGGCCTTCCCGCTGCTTTCAGGCAAACAATGGATTGGAATCATCACCTTCGAGCAGTTGCAGGAAAACGACGGTTGGCGAGAAGGCGAAACCGCCCTGCTCAAGGCTGTCGCCGGGATGCTCGGCAGTCATCTCGGTCGCAGGCAGGCGATGACAACTCTCCGGCGCCAGCTAAAGCTACAGTCGCTTCTCGGTGAAGTTGCGATACGGCTGGCCCAAACGCCCTCCGATTCTATCGGAGCGGAGATCGACGCTTCACTCGAAGCCATCGGCCATGCCTGCAATGTCGACCGTGTCTCGGTATTCAAAACCGCGCGCGAAAGGTGCCTTACCACAAATGTTTACGAGTGGTGTGCCAGCGGGGTCGAGGCTCAGATCGCACGCTCGCAAGCCTTTCTCCTCTGCACGGAATTGCCCTGGCTGGCGCGCGAGTTGAATTCCACGCAGTTCGTAGAAATCAACAAAGAATCAGAAACGCACAATTCGGAATCGGCAGAGGGAATCTGGCTCCACAATCGTCAGACCAAGACAATGGCTGCGATTCCGTTACTGATTGAGAATTCCCTGTACGGCTTTGTAACCTTGGAATCAGTGCGACGCGCTAAGGTCTGGAAGCCCGAATTGATTTCTGCCCTGCACGTTTTTGGCCAGTTGCTGGCGGGCACAATGCGGCGGAGCGAGAGCGATGAAGCAAAACTTGCCAGTGAGCAGCGTTACCGTCTGATCGCAGACAATGCATCTGATGTAATCGTCAATCACGACATGGATCATCATATCGTTTGGGCATCTCCTTCACTCCAGGAGATCGTTGGCAAAGATATGACATACCTCCACGGCAGAAGCCTGGTGGAATTTGTTCATCCGGAGGATGCCGATCCCCTGGAGAGGCTGCAGAAGATGACGCTTCGTGGCGCCAACGGAGATCGCGCCACGGTGAGGCTCCACTCGCACACGGGGGATTGGATCTGGACCGAGATAGTGACCAAGCCGATCGCAAGCCAGAGTGGAGGTGCGATTGATCAGTATATCACGGTCGGCCGCTGTGTCGACCAGCGAAAGCGCGTCGAAGACTCCTTGAAAAACAACCACCATTTCACCCAGGCTCTGTTTGATGCTATACCTGATCCGATTTGCTTCAAAGATCCAGATCTACGCTACCGTTTGGTCAACAAGGCGTTCGAGCGCTTCCTGGGTCTTGATCGCCGGAGTATCATTGGCAAGCGAGTTGAAGATATTCAGCGGAGCGACGTGGCAGCCTTATCAGGTGACATGGATATGTCCCTGCTTCACAAACCGGGTTCGCAGTCGTACGAAGTTCTTCTCTCCAGACCGGACGGGGGTGATGCAACCGTTCTCGTTCATCACACGTCGCTCACCAATCGGTTCGGAAAGGTGCTTGGAATCGCGGGCATTCTCAAAGACATTTCCGAGAGATTTAGAACTGAAAAGGCTCTCAAGGATCTTGAAGCCCGCCAGAAACAGATTCTCAATGCTATCACTGATATAATAATAGTGAAATCTCCCGAATCTCAGATCACCTGGGGTAATACAGCGTTTCTTGAGTACTATGGCATGACGGAAGAAGATCTTATCGAGTTCATTGATGCTCACAATGAGACCTCAATAACCGAGAGTTACCTTGAGGCTGATCGCAAGGTAGTTGAATCCGGCAAGACTCTGAGGGTCGAAGAAGAACCTATTACTCGGTGTGACGGTGAAGTCAGGTATTTCAATACCGTTAAGTCCCCTATTTTTGACATTTCCGGAAAGGTATCTGCACTTGTAGCGGTATGTCGCGACGTTACCAATTTCAGAAGTACTGAGAAGGCACTTGAGGAAAGCAATCGTCTGTTCATGACGCTCATCGGAAATCTTCCCGGGATGGTGTACCGCTGTAAGACTGATGATCAAAGGACGCTGCTCTATGTCTCAAACGGCTGCATAAATCTTACCGGCTACACCCCATCCGACCTTACAAACAACCGTCGCGTAGCTTTGTCTACTCTGATTCACCCTGAGGACCTCGCCAACGTGAGAAGATCGCTGAAACGTGCCATCAAGGAGCGGACTGTCTATCAGATCAGCTATCGGATAATGGCTTTTGACGGAAGCACACGCTGGGTCTGGGAGCAGGGAGCCGTTGAAAATCTTTCCAATTCAAACGAGCTGTGTTTGGAAGGGCTGATACTTGATGTCACGGATCGCAAGGTTGAAGAGGAGCGCAGGGTCAGACTTGCTACGGCGGTGGAACAGGTCGCCGAGGCGATCATGATCACGAATCTCGATGGCGTGATTGAGTATGTGAATCCCGGATTCTCGCAGGTTACCGGCTACTCCTTTGAAGAGGCGCTTGGAAATGAGCCGGCGTTTCTTTCCAAGGACCTTCATGAAGAGGAGTACTTCAGCAGGCTGTGGGAGACAGTAAGTTCAGGAGAAGTCTGGAAGGGCCGACTCAAGAATAAGCATAAGTCGGGCCGCGTGATTGAGTGCGACGCGACTATTTCTCCCGTTCGGGACACGACCGGCAAGATTACCAACTTCGTTGCGGTTGAACGTGACGTCACCGAAATGGTCAACCTGGAAGGCCAGCTTCGCCAGGCTCAAAAGCTCGAAGCCGTGGGTTCGCTGGCTGCAGGAATTGCGCATGAAATCAACACTCCTATTCAATTTGTAGGTGACAACACGCATTTTCTCGCGGATGCATTTAAGGACTTCAATTCCATTCTGGAGACGGCACAGAAGTTTGTCACTGAAACCAAGACTCACGAATCATGTCCGGCGCAATGCTCGCAGCTTCGCGAAGCTGTTACGAACTGCGACCTCGAATTTTATCGGGAGGAAGTACCTACTGCGATCGACCAGACACTGCAGGGAGTCGAACGCGTTGCTACCATCGTTCGTGCCATGAAAGATTTCTCTCATCCGGATACGCGCGAGAAGTCTGCGATCGAGATAAACAAGGCATTGAAAACCACACTCACGGTGGCGCGCAATGAACTCAAGTACGTGGCTGACATTGAAACCGAATTTGAGGAGGATCTTCCCATCCTGATGGGTTATCCTGGAGAATTGAACCAGGTCTTCCTGAATCTGCTGGTTAACGCCGCTCACGCAGTGGCAAAAGTTGTCGAAGACGGCTCAAGCGGCAAAGGGAAGATAACAGTTAGAACCCGGAGCGAACCCGACTACCTGGTAATCGAGGTTGAAGACACCGGCTGTGGGATAAAGGCGGCGGATCGAAACAGGATCTTCGACCCGTTTTACACCACCAAGCCTGTTGGGAAAGGCACCGGTCAGGGGCTGGCAATTGCACGCTCGGTGGTGGTCGACAAACACGAAGGTACAATAGACTTTCGCACGGAGGTCGGCAAAGGCACAACCTTCATCGTACGCTTGCCGCTAAACGTTACCGGGGAGGTGCAGACGTGAAACGAATACTGTTTGTCGATGACGAGCCCAACGTGCTGCGTGGATTGAAACGAATGCTGCACAAGATGCGCGGCGAATGGGAGATGGAGTTCGCCGAGCGCGGCAGTGATGCGCTGGAGCTAATGAAAGCAAAGCAGTTCGATGCCGTTGTGTCCGATATGCGTATGCCGGAGATGAACGGCGCCGAACTACTTGGTCGGATAAAAGATGAATTTCCCGAAGCGGTACGATTCATTTTGTCCGGGCACTCCGACAATGAGCTGGTGATGAGATCAATTGGCTGCACGCATCAGTATCTCGCCAAGCCGTGCGATCCGGTCTCGCTTGTAGCGTCACTTAACAATTCGTTTGCGTTGCGGGGATTGCTGGGTCGCGAAGAATTGGTGGCACAATTGTCGAAGGTATCTTCATTGCCGACACTGCCTGACACATATCAGGAATTACTGGCGGCGCTGGCAGATGAAAACAGCTCGATTGAGGTTGTTGCCAGGATTATTAGCAAAGATGTGGGGATGACCACTACGATACTACACATGGTCAATTCCGCCTTTTTCGGCCTCCCCCGTAAAGTAGAAAGCCCTCAGAGAGCAGTGAGCATTCTCGGCCTGGAAACGATAAAATCGCTGGTAATGATGGCAGGAGTGTTCGATCAGCTCAAGATCCAGCCTTTCCACAATTTGAGTATCGAGTTAATCTACTCACACTGTCTCAAGGTCGGTGTCAAGGCACAGAAAATCGCACGCTATCTCGAACTGGACAAACGCGTAGTGGACGAATCGTTTATGGCGGGAACGATGCACGATATCGGAAAAGCTATCATGCTTGTGTATCTGCGTGAGGAACTCTCGCAGGCATTTGAGGTCTCGGAAGTCGAGGGAATGTCGGTTTTCGAAGCAGAAGAGGCCATCCATGACATAACACATGCCGAAATCGGTGCCTACTTGCTTTCGATCTGGGGCGAGCCGGATCCCATAGTCGAAGCAGTAGCACGCCACCACCACCCCGGCGCGACTGAGAATGCAGATATAAGCGCGTTAACCTGTGTTCATCTGGCTAATGCCTTTTATCATTATGATTCAACTGACGATACAAGTAAATGGGTCAATCCCACCCTGGACGAAGAATATCTGAAGCTGGTCGGCGTAGCTGATCGAGTCGAGGAACTGCGTGCACAGGTGACAGTCGAGTAGCATAAAGGAGAATAGAATGGACGAATACGGGCTCAACAAGGTGCTGATCGTCGACGACGATTCCAACCTGCTTGCCGCTCTTAATCGGCAGCTGCGTGGCAAGTATGACGTTACTACTGCCGGTAGTGGAGAACTCGGGTTGACCACGCTCGAGAAAAACGGTCCTTTTGCGGTAATCATGTCGGACATGCGAATGCCCGGAATGAACGGAATCCAGTTTCTGTCTCGAGCGCAGGAAATGTTTCCCAACTCGGTGAGAATGATGCTCACCGGTAACGCCGATATCGAGACGGCCATGCATGCCGTTAACGAAGGCAATATTTTTCGTTTCCTGGTTAAGCCCTGCCAGCGCGAGACCCTCTACTGGGCCATGGATGCCGGTATCAGGCAGTATCGTCTGGTGACTGCCGAGCGAATTCTGTTAGAGAAGACGCTGATGGGAAGCATTCAAATTCTCGCCGACATTCTGGCATTGGTGAATCCGGTCGCCTTCGGTCGCGCCAATCGCCTCAAAGAATATGCCGCGCAGTTGGTCAACAACCTCAATGTCGAGGACACCTGGCAATTCGAAGCTGCCGCACTACTCTCTCAGATCGGCTGTGTGGCCCTGCCGGAGGATATTCTCAACAAAGTTTATTCCGGCGAGGAACTCACGGAGGAAGAGCACGAGATGTACGCAAAGCATCCGGAGCTTGCCGGGCAATTACTTTCCCTGATCCCGCGACTGGGTATTGTCGGCAAGATGATCGCCAACCAGGATAAAGAGTTTTACGAGATGGGGGTCTCTGCAGAAGAGATCGTCAACCATCGTGAAATCCTCGGCGCACAAATCCTGAAAATATGCACCGAATTCGATACCTACATCTTTGCGGGCGAGCAGCGCGTTAATGCCATGGCGCGTCTCAAGACCAAACCGAAACGTTATCATCCTGCCATTCTGAGAGCCGCGCAGCGCTTTGAGGTCATAACCGTCGAGCAGCGCGAAATCGAAATGTCAATTAGAGAGCTTACTGATTCGATGGTACTGGCTGCCGACGTAGTGACCGGTAAGGGGATCCTTATCGCACCTCGAGGACAGAAGATTTCTCTGTCGATGAGGATAAAGCTGCAGAACTATGCGCAACGCAACCAGATTCCAAAACGAATCAAAGTCGTATTGCCTACAGGCAGCCAAGCCCTCGAAGCTACATCAACCAATACCGGGGTAAAGGCTTTTTGAACCAATGAGTCAGAGGCGGCCGCACAGGTAAACCGTCACCTTTCCTCGATATCGTAGCCGGGATTGTCGCGACGCTGCAAAAATGTCTTGAGAGAGACGCTTTGGTTGGTTAGCCCGAGTTTTCGCCGGATCAACTCACGATACTTGAAGACCGTCGCTGAGGAAAGGTTCAGGTTCTCACCGATTTCTTTTGACGAAAGCCCCCTGCGAATAAGACCACATACTTCCATTTCTCGGTCCGATAAACCTGAATACTCACCTTTCAGTCGAGAAACGAATGGAGAGGCCAGCTCGCCGAGTTCCGTTCTCAGTGACTCGATTATTGACCTGGCTTTGAGACCCGCCTGACGCTCGAGGCGGTCGAGTAGCGGTAGCAAGACTGATTCGACATTAGTGGCAATATTCTCCTTCAGTTCATTGCGTCCCTTTTCGACCTCTGCAAGTACTTCATGCAAGGCAATGCGCTTCCGCTCTAGCTCCTCCTGCATTTTGTTACGCTCTGCCGTGACCTGTCGAAGTTTCTCTTCCGCGTCAAGATGGTCGGTAACATCAAGCAAGAACAGACCGATTTCGCCTTTGGCTGCGCCTCGTAAAGCAAACCGGTGGGTCAGGAAGGTGCGGTTCCGGTCACCGATTGACAGAGTCTCAACTGCCCGCCGCGGCTTGGCAGAGCCGACGACTTCCAGATCTCTCCTGACAAATTCCTCCGCCTGTGTTTCCGGCCATAGATCGTGATCTGTACGGCCGACTACTTCAGAGGGCGGGAGTCCAAAAAGTTTTACAGCATAGTCATTGGCGTAAAGGATTTCGCCTCCGGCTCGTTTGATGCAGGCGAACCCGTCAATCTGCGATAGCAGCTCTTCGTATTTATCAGCGTTGAACTTGCGGTGATTCTTCATAATCGCCTTCCGTTGACCACCGAGGTTGTCAGGATGATTCGCCCTGGCAGTGACATCGTCGGCGCGGAAAACCGAAGCAGTGACCACTCAAGACATCAGTAACAGAAGCGATTCTCGACCCTTCATCGGCTACGAGAATGCTAAATTGCTCCTCGGAATCATTGCTTTTGTCCGACATTTGCGCTTCCAAAGTCTGAAACGATCATCTTCGAGAACGTGGCTCTATGCGTAAAGGTTTACGCAAATATAGGCTGATTTTGTAGCAGTTTTATGTTATTCAGCTCTCCCCTCTTGTTCGTTTAATGTTAAGCCAAGACTAAAAGGATGTGCTCCGGTTTTGCGAGCAGGCGCTACTTTGCAGCGCTCTGTCGTACCGGAAAGTGATGGATAGTGAGGATACAAGACATGGTTTTCGTCAGAACAGAGACGTTTACGGCGTCGCGTCTGTCTGTATTATTGCCCATTGGTTTGAGCGCTGAGATGCGGTCGAGAGCGCGGCAGCTGTTGAAGCCGGCATTCACCGTGATATTCCTCAGTGCGCTTGTTCTATTAGTTCCCTGTACAAGTCAATTTTGGATGCAACTCTTTGGTTGTCCCCTATGATCGTGTCTGTCAACAACCCGGCATTACGGCCAGCGCTGGCCACAACCGTCTGCAAAAGTGAAAGCTACAGGTCACATTTTCGTGGTTTGAGAGCAGATTGCCGGGAGTTCGATATCGATAGGTCGGAAGAAAAGAAAGCAAACCCAGATCCACAAAAGGGCAAAGTAAGAGGCGGAAAACCCGATGCGCAGCCACCCAGAGCGCAAATAATTTCGCACGAAATTAGCATATGAGTTGATTTGCCCGACCAACTCATATGCTCTCCGCCTCGTTAATTAAAGGAAATCCTGCGACCAATGCAGCTTGCTCTTATCTATGAAATCCGCGCGCAAGGGAGTTACCGTGTGAGCACTGCTAACACCGATAAGGGAGCATGTCGATGCCCTCGGCTATTTCAGAATTAGTATTGAAGGTAAAGGATCTCAGAGCTGCGACGGAATTCTATCGTGAAGTTGTGGGGCTGGAGCTGGAGCGGCCAACGACCGGGGAGTGGGCATGGTTCAAGCTCAGCGCTAGTCCACTGCAACGATTGGCGCTTCACAAGGGGTCACTCCTGTTTGAGGAACACTCCGAGCGTCCGCCCGAGCTACGATTTGGCCCGACGCATTTTGCCTTTCAAGTGACAGCGGATGAGTTACGCGCGGCCAGACAGCGTTTGGAACGCGCAAAGATTGAGGTCTATGGTCCGGTGGCACTCGATTGGATGAATGCCGACTCGATCTACTTCTACGATCCGGACGACAACCTGGTAGAGCTCTGGTGCGCGCGGGAGTGAGTATTAGAAGGCGCCGTCGGAATTTGGTGAATCAGCCTGAAGTGGCATGATGCAGTCCCACATTTCGACGATCCTGCCTTCCTCAAAGCGGAACAGATGCACAACAGCGACACCGGGGTCACCTTGCTTGAATTCGAGATGCGAGTGCACAGCCACCATGTCACCGTCGGCCAACGCCTGCTTGACTGTCAACGTCTTGTTCGGATTCTGCTCATAGTCGTCAATCATAGCTTGCTTTAGAGTCGCAAACCCGGCGGGGAAATAGATGTTGTGATGCTTGCCTTCCACGTTGACATACTTCCGATATGCTTCGTCAATGGCGCCCCGCATTAAGAGTGATATAAAAGCAAGCGCAGACTCTTTGTTACTAGTCTCCATGAGCTCAACCAGTCCTGTAATTTCGGGTGTTTGGGAGAGTGAGACGCCGCATGCATTGACGTCTCAGGCAAACGATTCGGCCTGTTAATATGGCGGAGTGGCAGGGATTCGAACCCTGGAGACGCTTTTGGCGCCTACACACTTTCCAGGCGTGCTCCTTCAGCCAGACTCGGACACCACTCCGTTTATCTCTGGATTTGCCGAACCGGTTTTCAGCTTGCCAATTTACAAGATCGCATCGAAAACGCAACGTCTTGTTGGCTCAATCCCCGCCGATGCGAGACTGCCAGCTTAAAGTGTCGGTGATTTGATGGAAAATCAGTTGCCGCGAATGAGCCAGAGGGCGACGATTACGGCTATCAGGATTATCAGCAGGACAATAACCGCTGAGCTAATCAGGGTCTTTTTTTTTTCGGCTCCTCGACGGTGAGTTTTTGGGTCTCCTCTGCCGCTTCGGGGTCTTCTCCGTACGCCTCTTTCGGAAAATGCTCATTCGCTAATGACTCAATGGCACCGAGCTCGGGGTCGGCGTCCCAGTCAACCGTCAGACCGCGTAACTCGTTGAAATTCTCTTTGTCAACATCGTCATCGACCCTGGCAACACAGACGGTAATATTGTCGGCGCCACCGGCTTCATTCGCCTGTGCAATCAGGTTGCTGACCAGGCTGTTAAGATCTTCGCCGCTCTCCAGCGCTGCATGAAGAATATCGGAATCCGTGATCATCCCGCACAATCCGTCAGAACAGAGCAGATAAAGATCGTTTTTGAGAAGTCGCAGTTGGGAAATATCAGTGCGAATCGCCGGCTTCGTGCCGAGCGCACGAGTTATAACATTCTTGTTGACCTGAGCCTCGGCCTCAGCCTCGGAGATGTTGTGTTTCTCCATAACCTCACTCACCCAGGAATGATCTACCGTAAGGCGCTTGATGGCGCCGTCGCGCACCAGGTAGACCCTGCTGTCACCGACGTGGCAAACACTGACAATGCCCTCGTTGAACTTGCAGGAAACGACCGTAGTGCCGAGGCCGCCACGTGTGGGATTGTGTCTGCCATGGTCGATCACCCGGTGGTTCGCCGCAGCAATTGCTCCGACCAGGATTTTGCCGTCATCGGTGATGGCTCCCGGCCATTTGAAATCGCTACTGCTGAACTGCTCCGCCGGAACCTGTTTCACGATTGTAGTGATTGTCTCGATAGCGATGCCGGAGGCGACTTCCCCCGCGGCGTGCCCCCCCATACCGTCGCAGACGACGACCAGATTTTCATCTGGTACTATCGCAAACGCGTCTTCGTTGTGCTCACGAACACGTCCAACATCCGTGTCGCCGGCAAAGGTTATTTTCATACTTTGATCAGTCTCCCAGAAGTAGAACCAGCAAAATAATAACGAGTATCACAATTACGGCAAGAAGAATCAGCGCCGGCACCAGCAGGGAGTTCTTCTTGATCGGCTCATAGTTTTCTTGTCCGCGGTAGCAAAGGCGGAATACTACTTCACCCGTCGGGGCCGGAATCGAGATTATATCTTCCGGCGCAATATTCTCGCGCTGATTTGGTTCGATGACTCGTCCGTTGATAAAGGTTCTGAGTTTACTTTTCTTATCTACCAGGTACAACAACCCGTCATCGCTTGAGATAATGACAAAATGTTCGCGCGAAATCGACTTTTCCAGTTCGCCTTTCTCATTGCGATCGATCACGAGATCCGCCTTGTGAGGATCGCGTCCCACCACAAATTCCGCCGTGTCAATCTCCTCCGCCCTACCCTTAAACTGTCCCGCCAATCCCACCAGCGAGTACTCTGCCCTGATGTGACGTTTTGAGGATGATTCCTCCGGCGGCCGTTCAACCGGGCGCTCACGCGGCGGCTGAGTCTTTGGCTGCTCGCGGTAAGCTTCACTGCTGATGATCTGAGTCTCCTTCGCCCCGCCCCGCGGCGGCGGCGGTTTCGGCGGCTCGCGTTTAGGCGGTTCAGGCCGAGGCGGCTCGGGCCGCTGCTGAGCTGATGATGCCTGCCGGCGTTCCCTCTCCTGCCGCTCCAGATCCTCGACGTTTATCAATCTCGTTTCTTTTTCGCTGCCGGGCGGCGTCCTGGGCGGCTCCGGCGGAGGTGGCGGGGGCTGTTCTTTTTTAATCTCCGGCTCTGCCTTCTGCTCTTCCCCGGTAGGCTCAGGCTCAGGACGCGGCACGACTGGTGCAGTATCTTTAAGAAATGGTTTTTCAGGTTCTGACTTGGCCGGTGATTCCTGTGCAGGGGTTTGTTCTTCCGCAGGCTCGCCGAGTGTGGGAGGAAAGGTGACGATGATTATGAAGTCCTCGAAGGCGACCTTATCACCGTCTTTAAGGCTTACACGATCACCTCCAGGCTGCCCGTTGACGGTAAAGTCAAGGCCCTGAGCCCTCCGCTCAAGGTCGTAGCCGGATGCGGACTTAGTCAGAAAAAAGAGATCTCCCTGGGTCTTGGCGCCGTCCAGGCGTAAATCCATCGTTTCACCGGCGCCTACGCGGGCTATATTGCCATCAAATTCGAAGACGGTATGACTCTGCCCTCCCTTTAACACCACGAATCTAGCCACAGAATCTCCTCTTCCTATCGCCGTTTGATCTTGATCGTCACAATGTATTCCTCGCCCGCCTTTATCTCTTTCTTTTCATCGTCGTTCTTGAAATCCTCGTGGGACGCGACGAATTTGTACTTGGCCGGCTCGAGATCGGCCTTGATTTCTCCGTCGCTATTGGTACGGCCGAGATTGCGATACTTTTGATCGCCATTTATCTTATATTCGGCCATTACCACCGCTCCCTCCACCGGTCGCCGGTCATTATCCACGACGACGATCCGCACCGACCCCATGTTGGCGTCGTGGGTGGTTTCCTCTGAACCGGTCTCGCCCTGAGCCGTCTGCTTTCCGGTTCCCGGGCGCATCAGCACGGCGAACTCCTT
>CAYXUL010000027.1:20276-37496 GCA_964468475.1 uncultured Ignavibacteria bacterium
AAACCATCTTTCGAGATTACGACCTGAGCGGCTGTTTCGCCAAAATCATAGTTGAGCGGAGTCGTGCCGGCCATGATTTCCGATCCCTGAATCTTCACGTCAGCACCGCTTGGATAGGAGATAATCCGGGTTCGCGGTCGATCGGCGAACGATCCGGAAAACTCCAAACCTCCGGTAGCCAGCTCACGCAGATCAAAGTCGGTTGACTGATAGTCGGCGAATTCGCTCAAAACAATCGGTCCGCTGTTCAGGGGGCGTTTGCCCGGCATCTGCAAATCGATTGATATGGTATCTATCGCGTTGACCGTAATGCGATACGGTGTCGTTGCATCAACATCCTTGCCATTAATCCAGATCTCAGCGCCAACCGGGTCGGACACGATGTTGATTGAGGTTTGCAGCACGACGGGCGCTGACTCGAATTTATCGAAATCAACCACCAGCTGCGTGTCAGGGCAACTCGGATGCTTAAGCATTATAGTGCGCCCCTCTTCCATCGTAAATGTCAGCGGCGTGTACCCTAACAGCGAATCGCCGCTGAAAACCATGGCGCTGTCCGGCAAGGTGGTCAAAGTTCCGGTTTTGGCCTGAGCAATTTCCGGCTGAGGAACGCTAACTTCCTTGCCGCCCAGTTTGGAGATTGCCACGATAGCAACAACCACCAGAAGCAAAATTGCGACGATACCCAGGCCGAGAATGGTGCGATTGCTGCCAAAGCCGCGTCGCTTTGCTCGACTCAGCCGTTCCGATACCGGAACACCACCAATGCGGGTTTCCTGCCCTACCTGCTGCCTTTTCTTATCGCGATCATCAGAAGAGTCTGCGCTCATACACCTCAACCCAGTCTGAAATTCCCAAGACTTATCGACAGTAATCCATGTGGAAGCCGGTTAGAACGCTCTGCAGGTTGCTGCGCGAACGGCGCCACGACTGCCGACATGGTTTCCTGTCAATCAAACGTATTCACTGAATTTAGAAGTTTGCACCTTTTTATCAACACTAAATTGACGCCATATCTCCCGGCTGAGCTTTTGGTGCTCATTTGTGGCTGGAATATTATGTCTTTATGGGCGGGAGAATAAGAAAAGCCCCGCCGCGTGGTGTTCGGCGGGGCCGCAAGTTGTGTCGGGATAAACGGTTCAAAGAGCAACAGCAGCGTACTTGATTGACTGCTCTGCAAGAGTTGAACGAATTTTATTTGAGCAGAGCCATCTTTCGCGTAATACTGTACTCACTTGACGATAGCCGATAAAAATAGATACCGCTGGCAGCCGGGCGGCCGGAGGCATCAGTTCCTTGCCAGACAAAGGAATGCTCACCGGCAGACAGCAGTCCCGCAAACAAGGTGACCTGCTTGCGACCGAGAATATCGAAGACCTCGAGACGTACCTGAGTGGATTTTTCCAGATTGAAAGAAATGGCAGTCTCAGGGTTGAACGGGTTCGGGAAATTCTGGTGCAGCCGGAATTGGCCCGGAATCGCATAGTTGTTCTCGTCGACGCTGGTTAGCTCATCGACGGTAGTAGTGATTAGCTTCGAATCAGAATTACTGCCGTCAAACTGCGACACGACCAGCACAGTCAGCTCGTCTTGCTCACCGACCGTGGCTCCAAGCGGAACGTCAACGCTGACGACGACTTCCACCGAATCACCGGCAGCGACATAAAATCCGGCCGGGTCAGCGTCATTGGTTACGTTCCAACCTTTACCGCTGGTTGCGTCGAGAATGAAGCGATCCATACCGGTGCCGGTATTGTTGACGTAAACCGAATAATCTGTGGTCTTGCCGGCATATCCCAGACCCTCATCCTGTCCCGAAAGTCGGACACCAAAGTCCTGCACTATCGCCAGATCTTCCTGTTTGATGGGGCCTTTGCCGCTCCAGAGTCCGTCGCTGGGTCCCAGCTTATCTGCAACCACACCATTGATCTTGAAGACGATTGCTTCACCCAGGGTACAGCCTTCGTCAACCGCAGGGCTGTAGAGGTCGTCTCCGTAAACGGACATCTTATAGAGACCGGCGATATCGACGGTGTCGATGCCGCACATTACGCCCGATTGATCAAAAGCTGTAACCAGCGTGCCAACGGGAAGTAGTTCGTTGTTGATGGTCGAGACAGAGCTCCCGAAAGGAGTCCATTCGCTTGTCGGAATCACCTGACCCAACCCGACGCCGGCGCTTATCACCACGACAGCCAGCGTCATCAATGTCATTACTTTGATTGCTCTCATATTCTATCTATCCCTTGCAACAGATTTGTCCCAATTTAGTAATCGCATCATTCTCCGCAACTACTTTACCATCATCATCTTTCGCGTCTGGGAAAACTCCCCGGCCGAAAGGCGATAGAAGTAAACTCCTGAGGTAACGACATTTCCTTTGCTGTCATCACCATTCCAGGTAACAGAGTAGTTGCCGGTAGTCAGGTAGCGGTTCACCAGTGTAGTTACATGCTCACCCAACACATTGAAAATCTCCAAAGTAACATGCTGCGTCTGCGGGACGCTAAACTCAATTAAGGTAGCCGGATTAAACGGGTTCGGGAAATTTTGCTTTAGCGAGAAGTTCGTCGGCAGCGTCGCTCCGGTTCGACGCAGGCTGGTGAACTCACCAAGGCGCATGCGTTCGCCAAACCGCCCAACCTGATAGGTCTCACTTACCGGAATTCCGTTTATGCTGAAGCTAACGTCGCCACCACGTTCGGTACCTTCATCCACCGCAGTTGACGCCTGATCAAAATAGATCGGAGAGAACTTGAGGAGACCACCGCTGCCCACCGTGGCGCGTCCGCAAAGGTTGCCAGCGTCATCAAATACTTCTATCACAGAACCGGCGGCGACATATTCGCCGTCAAGCACGATTCCGTCGCCATACATATCGACCCATTCCGGGGTAGGAAGCAGATCGGTTTGCGGAGCAGGTTTGCTGTCCGCGGTTGCCAGCGGTTGCCCGAGTACTGGCGCCGCACCGGGATAGGTCAAAGTTGCCGCGGCGGAAGTTTTGATCCAGTAGCCGAAATTCGGCCGCATGAAATCGAGATCAGACAACTCCGGAGAATTTGGATCGTAGGTCATGCCGGTGCCGTCAAACCCCAAAGCGACAATGAGATCGTCGTGCACCGAAGTCAAAGCATCGGCGGGCGCCATATCGCTGTCAGGAAGATAGCTGACCAGGTTCCAGTTTTCCTCGAGTTCAATCGGGGTACCATCCGGAACTGCAATACCGGTCACACAAAGCATAGTATCGCAATCCATGCGGAACCAATAGCCGTGCAAATGATCCAATTGTGAAAGCGTGGAGAACTGCGGCAGATCCGGATCGTAAGTTGCCGCGCCTCCTTCAAACCCATAGATGGCGTCAACGCAGCCTTTGATGTTGGCAATGATATCTTCGATGTTATCTGACGGTGTATCTACATCCCAGCTGATTAGATTCCAGCCCTGCACCAGTTTGATACAGCGAGTTTCTTCTATCGGGCCCTCAACAACTTCAAGATGAACTGTTGCCCATTTCTTTTTCGGTTGAGCCAGTGCCGAATAGACTGAAAAAGAGTCGAGATAACTTCCCACGGAAAGAGCGGAGACATCAGGAGTGATGTCGACGTTGCTGGGGGCGGTTCCGCTCATCGGAGTTACTGTCAGCCATGCGGGAAGATCGGCAATCTCCCAATCCAGGGTATCCTCACCGATATTGGTGATGCTCATTGATTGTGCCGGAGGATCAATTCCAACCTGTGCCGTAAAAAAGAACTCATCCGGTTGCAGGAGCGCCTCTGGAACTTTGGTATTTACCTTGATCAGTCCATCGCGCATGTAATCGGCTACATCGAGATCAGAATCGTTAATCAGCGCGTAGCTGATGTCCGGCGAAATCGTGGTCTCGCCGACGTCAATGTCCTGCGCGGATGCGTTCTGATCGATTGAGATGTAGACCCGCATCAGAAGACCATTACCCGCAGGCAGCGGAGTACCGGGATCGGCGGTGAACACAATATAGAACGTAGGAGGAGCGTTGGTAAAATCGGTCGTGATGGATCCCAATCCTTCCACTCTGCTTCCAACCGTTGACACGGAGTCGACTACGACGTCGGCACCGGGAGTGAATGTCAGTGGCACCGTAACTGACTTGAGCACATCTTTGTTCTTCAGATAAACCGGAAAACCGAGATGTTGACCGTTTATTGCGGTCGTGTCAGGCATATAGGCGAAATTCAGTGGCTCGATAACCTGAGCGCCTGCCGGCATAGCCAGTGCTGCTACCAGCAAGAATAGCATCAGCATCAATAGCCTGACATTCATATACGAGAGAACCTTCATCGAGGACATCCTCCTGAGTGCATTCGGCACGGTAATCGTCTGCCGGCAAGATGCACTGACAGACTCACTGCGTTCGTTAGCGTACTTCTAAAATGTGAATAGCATTCCAATGCTTGGCGAGTAGACCGAGATTATGACTCCGATAGGCAAACTAATCCGTCTGCGGCCGTGAATGCCGCGGAAAGCATTCCAGCCAACGCGCTCAATATAAGCTCTGAGCTTGATCTGTCAAGCGCATTTATACAAATCGAAACACGCCTAACTGTCTATTTCTTAAACAGTTACATTGAATATTTGAAGTAACGCATGCGGCGTGGCGCCAACATCCAATTGACAAAAGCCCTTGGTAATGATTGATTTAGCCCTGCGAGGTTTTTATTTGCGCCGACTGAGGGAAATCGGCGTCGATCCGATAAGAAGAACGAAGCCGAAACTGGAGCACTGGGTGGAGATTTCACGTTATATAAACGTCGACCTGATCAAGCTGGAAATGGAGGCTAAATTCGTTGCGCCGGAAGAAGAAGAAGACAACGACGACGCAGTAACGGAAAAGCAACTGCTTCAGCAAAAGGAGATCATTCTGGAAGAATGTGTGAGGCTGCTTGATAATTCCGGCAAGATCAGCAATCCCAGCAAGTTGCTCACTGACCTGTTTAATCGCGAGAAGAAGGCCTCGACCGCTTTAGGCAAAGGCATTGCGATTCCGCACGTTCGCACCATGCAGGCCAAAGAATTCGTGATCGGTTTTGCCCGTTCGGAGGAAGGTTACGATTTCGGCGCTCCCGACGACGAAAAAGTGCATCTCTTCGTGCCGATGGCGGCGCCTCCCTACGATGACTCTCTCTATCTTAAAGTCTTCAAGACTCTCGCCGAGCTGTTCTCATACCGCCAGCTCTACGAACAGATTATGGCAGCCGAACAGCCGTACGACGTTGTCCGTGCGATCCGGGAAATCGAATAGCATATCCTCGCCAGCTAGAATTTGGCATACTACAGGCTGATGTCGATACAAGCGCAGTTTCAGTAATCCGCAGCCGGCTGCTTTGTTATCTCATGGACAATTTGCGCAGGGCGCCGGCCCGCCACCAAAGATGAAGTTTATGAGATAAACCGCGTCACCAATCGAAACGCCGCCGCTGCAGTCTGCATCTGCCGCTGCAAGCGGGTCGGGTGCCGGCCCGCCGCCGAAGATGAAGTTGATGATAAAGACCACATCGCCAACAGAAACGCTGCTGTTACCTTCGGCATCACCGCAGACAAACGACGGGTAGGTTTCAACGTTTGACCTCAGACCCCAGCTGTCCCATTCGAAACAGGGAGGGCTCGTAGTATTCGAGTTGAAAACAATCTGTCCGCTCGAAGGTGCATTAATCTGTCCCAAGGGCAGCGCGTAGATTCCCGCTGCGGTTATGTTTATTGTCTGCACGGGTATCTCTGCGTTATTTACCTGAACTTCAAGTTGCCCAGGCTGCGTCACATTCAGAATGTTTAACCAGAGATACATATCATCCCAATATGGATTCGCCTGCGCTGCCTGAAACTGTGCGGCGTATACGCCCACTCCGGCGCAGGAACCAATTTGGCGTGGCATATCCTGCAGATTGAAACCAAGTTGATCTGTGCCGGTCGTTGCGTAAGTGGGATCTGTTATGTCGCCGTACTCGTCTCCGGAAGCATCGGTACCGCCATTGGAAAAACCGGCAAACGTCAGGGGATTTGATGGGGATTCTGCCAGGCTCTGCGTGGGCAAAGATTCTGCCAGCAGCGTAAACGCGCCGTTGTCGTTGTGAATCCAATACCTGCCGTCGCTGGTGGGGTCGCCGTTGAAAACGCGGGTCTCGTTGCCTGCCATGTAACCAAAGCTTCCCGGCAAATTCCAGTTCCAGATCCGGTATTTCTTCTTGCTGCTGTCGGGTTGTTCACAGTAAACGGTGACGTTGCCGCACCCACCACCACCACTGAAGGTGAGCTCGATCTGCCCACCCGACGGCATTGCCACCGGTCTCCATTCGCAATACTCGTTGAATGGAAAACTGACGAAGCTGGGTGAGCCCTGATTCTGTGAGCCGGTCAACTTGGAAACCAGTTGCTGGAGTTTCTGTTTCAGCAACTGCCAGTTAGCCCAGTCAGGATCAGCCGCAGAAATCGTATCTGCAATATTACTTATCCGGTGCAGCAGGGAATCCGCCCTCTGCCTGGTGCTGTCCAGGTAGGCTTTGTATCTGTCTTTAGCGCCTTTGACGGCTTCTTCGTAGCTCTTGCCCAGGTAAAGTAACCGTACCTTCTCTTGCAGATAGGCACTGCCATGATCGGGGTCGCCGACCGCAGGAGAATTATTTCCGGTAGCGGAGTTGCCGTGGATCTCTGTGTGCCCTTTGTTATCAAGCATCTCCAGTGCATCCAGCATATCGCCCCCGAAGCACTCCGTGAATTCATCGTACATGTAATCACAGCTGGAGTCGATAAGAGTCTGTTGCATCGCCCTGAGTTCGGCGGGTGAGACGCGCTCGTTGCCCAGCGTGACAATCCCCGCGTCGTTCTCGCCATGGTTGGTGACGAATTTCTCTACCGAAGCGGTCTTGCCGTGGCGCTTGCACTCGATAATCTTGTGGGCAATCTCATCATGCGCCTTCTGTATGTTAGCCTTGGTGCAACTGTCAACCGCGTCATTCGGAATCACTCCTGGGTTTTCGCTGTCACCGTGGTAGTAAAGTACCTTTACGTTGTCAGGGCAGTAGTTTCCTCCCGCCGGGTCAGTCTTGTACTTGTAAAGAGTCTCAAGATCCTCCCAGAAACCATCCTTGTTGTTAACGTCATCGCCGCCGCCGCTGATCAGGATAGCAAACTTGCACGAATCACACGTTGCCTCCGTGTCGCCACTTCCAGGCGTCGGGGACTGACCGCGAGCGGGTGGGGGGAGCGTTACCCGTGGAAACAGGTTGCCTTCGATGAAATACTCAATCGAATCCGCGTTAATCGTGATATAGACTGAGTCGGCACCGTAAACGGGTTCACTGTTGAGACTGGTCGAGACTGTGCCCCTAACGCCGATCACCCCACCATTCCAAAAGAGGGAATCTACCGGAGCTCCGGTCAAATATGCGATGCTGTTCAATGGCATTAATTGCTGCAGCATATACTCGGGGTAAGAGGTAACGATCTTGCCGTCGGTGGGATTGGTATACTCGCAGAGTACATGTACTTGTTGTCCGTCAACCGCGGGAAGTGCCGAATATAATTCCGGAATCGAGTATGACGACTGCAACTGCACACAGCCGCTCTGCGCCTGGTTCAGCCCCACAGTTTGCACCCAGATTTGTCCGGGGAAGCCGGCGTCACTCAAATCGATCAGTGTATCACCGGCATAATTGTAGCTTATGCAGGGGCCGGGCAAAGTATCGGTGAACAGATGGAAGCAATTGACGCTGTCTGGAAAGGTGAAGCTCATGAAGAAGTCATCGTTGACGCAGACCGTATCTCCGAAGATCACCGAAATCAGCGGGCAAGCCATGCCACCACTGATAGTCAGTTGCCCCGGTGCAGTCGTGTAGATCAGAGATCCCGGCGTCGGGCAGCTGTCTCCGACCGCATCAAATATCGAGAATTGAATGTTGGTGGTACAGGAATCATCTACGCACAAGACCATTTTCAGTCCCGTAATTCCAAACGGTGTTGCCGGTGAGCAACTTGATGTTTGCGGGTTCTGGTAGACGTAGTATGTCTCATCACCCTGAAGCCAGTTTCCTCCGATCACGCTGCCAAAGTTGCCGGGGTACGGAAAACTACAAGAGTCGAGAGGAGCGGAGTTACCTGCTTTCGCCCCTCCCAGGTCGATCTGGAGCGAGCCGGAGATCGAGGCGGGTTTCAACGCGGGGGAAGAATCTGCGGAAGAAGTCATCAGGCTGGTCACCAGGATTATTGAGATAACGGCAAGGGCCGGTAGCACCCGTGCTTGCGTTGTCAGCGGACGGGACATATTGCCTCCCCGGGATATATGTGTGTGTCTAGGGCGATGAATCTGCGCTTGTAGACTATATACTAGTCGATTGCTTATGAGGAAGTTACTTTCTGTAGCCATAGAAGTCAATCTCGAACTGCGCGCTCCACGATAGCCTCGGGAAAAATCGGTTGACAAAGGGTGGGGGCAGACGTAAAATGCTCATTCTTAATTGCGCAAGTAACGGGAGTAGTGCGTCTATTAATTTCAGGCAGAGCATTCGAAACTCACTTGAAGTCGCTTTCACGGAAAGCCGTTATCCAAGACGCGACAGCTTAAGAACTTACAAACATGGTTGGTAGATGGAGATGGTGATGAGACTTTGCAAAATGTCGTTACTCACGCCGCTGCTGGTGGTTATATGGTGTGGGGTTGTCGTGGCAGGAGGTTGGCAGTACTCCGGGGTAGGGGCGCGCGCCAAATCGATGGGCAATGCCTTTCGAGCCGTCTCGGCCGATCCCAGTGATGCCTATTATAATCCTGCCGGACTAGCTTTCTTACAGACAAATATCGTATCAGGGACTGCCGAACTGAATAGCCCGCGACCGCAGGTTACCCCTAACTTCAATGCGGGTGGTTATGACTTCGGCTATCTCAATGGGCCGACACGTTACCCGTTCGATGAAGTTTACGCTATGGGGACGGCATCGATCTATTTTCAGCCCCAGGCCATTCCCAATCTGGTGTTTGGCGGTTCAGTCTATCAGGCTTTTGATCAGAATGATACCTGGAACCTGTTCCAGATTTCGGAAGCTTACAATGCTGACAGGCAGGTCGTCGCCAAGAATCACCGCTCAAATTTTGATATCGTAACCTTTCAGCCGACGGTCGCTTACAAATTCGCGAATGATAAAGCGGCGATCGGAGTCGGCCTGCAGATTCATCGTGGAGATGCCTGGCTCGATCAGGTTCGCCTGTTGAATAATCCATATCCTTATCCGCTGAATGTCCGTCCCATGGACAAGTTGCCGGAGCTTTACTCGATTGATGGCTACGGTTACTCGGTCGGTGTCAACCTGGGAGTACAGATCAAGCTGAGTGATAAGATCACGGTCGGGGGCAACTACAAATCCAAGTCGACGATTAAGATTGACGGCAATGGAGTGGAGCGCATAATTTTCCCGCTCAATCCGGGAGTAGCAGCTCTCTACAATGACCCAAATGTCAATAATATCCCCAGCGAACTGGAGATTTACGACACCTATTCCCAGGGTCCTGAGTACATCGTGCTGAGTGACGGAAAACTTGATCTGACCGTGCCGTCAGAATTTGGGTTTGGTATTGCGGTGCAGGCCAGCCCGAGAACGTTGTTGGCGGCCGATTTCTCGATGACGCGCTGGTCAGAGTTCAAAGACTTTAACATCACATTCAATAACCGCGATTTTGCGAATTCTACCGCTCCGCTGGCTCCGCAGACCTGGACCGATCTTTTTTCCAACGTCACAGTGCCCTTTAACTGGAAAGACGCTGTTCGGATAAGCGCCGGCATTGAGCACGTACTCAACGAGCGTTGGACCGGCAGAATTGGCTATATGTACGATGGCTCAGCCATCCCGGACAACACTTTCAACACCATCTTCATTGATACGGGAAATAAGCACTCGTTGAATCTGGGCGCGACCTTCACGCTGAACGAATCAGTCTCCTTCGAGGGCGCTGTTGAAGCCATATTCGCGGGCTCGCGGACAATTCCTTCTGTGAGCGACGCCAATGGCGACGGTTACTGGGATAATTTCTCAGGTGAATGGAAAGACAAATCCTTTAACTCGAGCTGGGCGCTCAACTACAGGTTTTAAGGAAGGTGCTGGGAATGAAGAGATTTATCAACACACTAATAGCCTCGTTGGTGGCGCTCTTGCTGCTATCATTCATCTGGGGGTGTGACAAGCGCTCCAATCCGGCAATTCCAACTGTTAGCGAAACCGGCCAGGTTTATCAAGGACAACATCAGTATCACGGCCTGGATCCGGGACATCAGGCGCCCGATTGGGAAAAGTATGCTAGTCGTTGGGTGAAAGTCTACGCACCTCCGGGATATGATCCCAACCTGGTGGGTCCGCGCTTTCCAACCTTGTATTTGCTTCCCGGCTACGATGGAGAGCCCTCATTCACTTACGAGTTTGGCAACGAGAACTACTATCCAATAAGTGCGGTTGCCGCCGTGGCCGACCGGCTGATAGCTAACGGTGAAATCAAGCCGATGTTCATTTGCATGCCCGATGCTTCCACCTTCTACGGTGGCACGTTCTTTGCCGATAGCAAATTACTTGGAGATTGGGAAGACATGATGGCGAAGGAGCTGATTTCGTATATGGATACGACCGAACTTGGCTCCGGTTTCCGCACTCTTGCACAGAAAGAATCTCGCGCTATCAGCGGTCACGTATCGGGTGGCTATGGCGCTATCCGGATTGCCATGAAGTATCCGGACCTCTTTAACTCCGTCTCGGCTATAGATGCCCCACTCTCTTTCGGCAGCGGCAATCTGGACAATATCTTCAGTTCTTACCTGACGGAGCAGGGAATAACCACTGAGGCGGAATTTCTCGACACGGACACTTTGAATATTCGGCACGATCCTTATAAAATGCTGCTGTTTACCATGGCAGGAACCTTCTCGCCGACTGCCGATGTCAGCGAACCGGCACCGGGTACGCTTCCGTTTGAAAGAATGCGGATCATGCTGCCCTTCGATTATCAGGGCAACGAGGTTGATTCAGTCTGGCAGATGTGGCTCGATAATGATCTCTACAGCTGGCTTGACAATCCTGATTACGCATCGGCGCTGCAGAATCAGAATCTCCACTTCGAGTACTCTGATCACAATATGTTTGGCTTCAACAATCAAACTCAGCAGTTTCTCAGCAAACTCGATCAGATGGGTATCAGCTACGAATCGGTTTCTTACTCTGCCTATAAGGGTGCAGATGCCCGATCGCGGACATTTCTTTATGACCGGCTTAAAGCCATCCTGAAATTCCACAATAAATATTTGAAGGATCGCGACGGCAATTTCTAGCGGGTCCGTAAAGGCTCTTTACAGGAAAAATATGCCGAGCTGGTAACAGCTCGGCATTTTCATGATCTTAACCAGCAGCTGACTGAAAGGTAAAACCGTTGCCTGACTCAAAACAGTACGACTTAATTTCAATCGGCGCCCACCCCGATGATGTCGAAGTTGGTACGGGTGGAGTAATCATCAAAATGTCTCAGTCGGGTTACCGCTGCGGCATCATCTATCTCACACGCGGCGAGATGGGAACCGGTGGCACGCCGGCGATCAGGGCTGAGGAGGCAGCAGCGGCTGCAAAAATCATGGGCGCCGATCTTCTCGACACCCTTGACTTCGGCGATACGCGAGTGGAAGACACACCGGAGAATCGTAACGTGGTTGCGCGGCTGCTCCGCAAATACCGGCCACGAATTGCCCTGGCTCCGTGGCCGCGCGGCGGACACGGCATGAGGCAGAGTCATGCAGATCATCTGGCCTCCGGCAAAATTGTGATGAACGCACGCTACTATGCCACCTTCAAGAAACTGCCGGTCGACGGCGAGCCGTATCGAGTCCCCCTCCTGTTTCACTACTTCCTGCCCAGCGACGAGACCCCGGATTTTGTCATCGATATCACCGAGCAGTTCGATCGTTGGATTGAAGCACTCAAGGCGCACGATTCGCAATTCGTCGATCCCGAAAAAACGAAGAATCGCGATTACCTCTGGTTTCTGGAAACGATGGCACGCAGCTTCGGGGCGCAGATCGGTGTTAAGTACGGGCAGGGCTTCAAGATAGGCGAGCCGCTTGCAGTTCCTGATCCCTTCGATCTCATTCCCGACACGAGGCGCTGGCTGTAGTCCCACAGAAATTTCCGGCAACTGCACCATTTTTCTCAAAACTTTTGTTGCCAAATTCGCGTAACTATATTTAGTTATTTCGCCATATGACGAAATATAGTTTATATCACCTCTTATAAGGAGCACACTATGTCAGACACGATTTCAGATGGTCAGACTATCAAGGAAACGGTAAAGCAGAAATATGGCGAGATCGCGCGCGGCGAGTCATCCTGCTGTTCGTCGGTTAATACCTCCTGCTGTGGAAGTGTTGACGAAAAGACCATCGACCTCTCGCACGGCTATGATGTCAACGACCTCGAATCACTGCCTGAGGGCGCTACGATGGGACTGGGATGCGGCAACCCCCTATCGCTGGCGGAAATCCAGCAGGGCTGGAAAGTGCTCGACCTCGGTAGTGGTGGCGGTGTGGATGTCTTTCTCGCGGCGAAAAAAGTCGGCCCTGACGGACATGTCACTGGCCTCGATATGACAGATGACATGCTGGAGAAAGCTCGGGCCAATGCCAAGAAAGGCGGATTTGCCAATGTCACTTTCACCAAGGGCGATATCGAGGAGATGCCGTTTGCCGACAATTCCTTTGATCTCGTCATATCCAATTGCGTGATTAATCTCGTGCCCGACAAGCGAAAAGCGTATCAAGAGATTCATCGCGTGCTCAAGCCGGGTGGCATGATCGCTATTGCCGATATTGCCACTCGCGGTGAGATGCCGGAAGAAATCCGTAAGTCGGCAGAAGCCTGGGCCGGCTGTGTCGCCGGAGCGATGGATTTAAGCGAGTACCTGAAACTTGTGAAGTCGGAAGGCTTTACTGAAGTCGCAACTCGCTTCGAGAACGAGTACGACTTCGGCAAGACGGAAGAGTACGCGATCCTCTCAATTGGTCTGGTAGGAAAGAAGAAGGCATAGTCTCCACAATCGAGCATTTTGGCGACGTTCTCTCTTGCCAGGCTTGTCTTGAATCGCTATAGTTCCTCCCGGAAACTCAAAACTTCCGGGAGGAATCCATTATGCAGAAAGGGAAGCTCTTATTCCTGAGATTTGCTGTCATTGGAGCGGTACTAGTCTCATCACAGGTTGTATTTGCTCACAGCGACTGGCTCAATCCGCAGCGCGGTCAGGGGATATTTCTGGAGCTGAACCGCCCAGTACTCAAAGACCAATACGATGGTGTCGGCATCTGGTCATTCTTTCTCTCTGGAGAGCTCGAGATTGGCAGAACTTCGAACCTGATACTGGAACTGCCCTACATCACTTATTCGGAAGATCGAATCACGTACTACGGTGACATAACCAGCCATTCGGAGAGCCTTGTCGGCAATCCGTATGTTGGCCTGCGCTCATCCAGCACGGATAACGGCTTCACGTGGGAGGTAGGAGGACGCCTCCCGATTGCGGATAAAGAATCGGTGAACGCATTCATTGCGGCGGCTTTTGCCCATTATCTGCGGCTGGAGGCGTTTGCGCCAAAGACAGTATCTATGCGCGGTATGTTCGGCTACCGCTACACGAGTCCCGAGGGCCTGATCGTGATTGCCGAAGCCGGCCCGCTATTTGATATACCGACGGAAGACAGAGACATCAATGACGACGAACTCCTCGCCGATTTCAGTTTTCAGATTTGGGCCAATCCAAGCAACGTCGTTTACTTCGGCGGTGGGCTCAATGGCAGATTCTGGATATCTGAGGACGACCTTAGCTTCTCTGATCGTTTGGTGGCAAACGCCATCTTTGCGGCGCAAGCTCAGTTTGGGCAGGTGCGTCCGGGTCTCCACCTGATTGTGCCTCTGAGCAATAACTACTTTGACGTGGTGAATGTCATCATCGGCGCAAATGTCGCGTTCTTTTTCCCCAGCGGCGGCAACGGCTGGTGATCACGGTCATACGCACACGCATTTCCGGAATCGCCTTGCGCTGAAGACCAACCCGTCCCTGTTGATCGCTTAACCCGCTACTTCTCTCCGCCCAGAATCAGCGGCAGGCCGTTCGCGGAATTGCCGATGATGATAATCTTCGTGTTCTGCGACTCAGCCAGCTTCTCGGTGGTCTCGATTCCTTTCCACTCCAGCAGCTTGTCGCTAATACCCTTGGTGACGATTGTCTGGAAATCAGCAATACCCTTCGCCTCGATTCGTTTGCGTTCTGCCTCCTGTTGCTCCTTCTGCAATACAAACTGCATTCGTTGAGCATCCTGCTGTGCCGCCAGTTTGTCGTTGATGGCATCGGAGATGCGTTTTGGAAGTTTGACATCGCGGATGATGATATTCTGCACATCAATGAACTTGTCGCGTGTTTTTGCCTGTACCGCCTGCAAAATCTCAGTCGAGATTTCTTCACGCTTGGTTGAGTAGAGCTCTTCCGGCTTGTAGCGGCCGGCGATAGAACGGCCTTCGCCACGTAGCGCCGGCGCCACAACCACATTGTAATAGTTGGGGCCAACCGAAACCTGCAAACTATCGAGATGCTTGACATCAGGACGATACCATACTGACACATCCATGCTGATGGCGGCTCCGTCGGACGACAGCAATTGCAGTGTCTCTTCGGTTTCCTGCAATTGGACATTGTAGGTGAAGATCGTGTTCCACGGCAGGTGCCAATTGAAGCCCTCGCCATAGATTTTCCCCATCTCGGTGCCGTCACCGAATTTGAAGTACTTGACACCAAGTTGCCCTGAGTCGATCTGAGTGCCGCAACCAATCAGTACCAGTGACAGCAAAATGACACCCCAGACGCGCCAGTCCGAGAGCTTCAGCCGTTCCTTGAATTGTCTATTACGCATAGGTATTCCCTCCTCCTGCAGTTCAATCCTCAATCAAACTGCTGTATGCAGCCGCCCGCTTACTTCCTGTTTCATTTCGAATTATTGTTTGGCATCTCCGCAGCCAACAAGAAACGTGCATCGACGGCGCTGTTATTTGCCTTTCCATGGGTCACAATAAAGGGATTTATATCGATTTCCGCAAAGTCGGGAAAATCGAGCACCAACTGTGAGAGTTTGAGGATGGCATCCTCGATCTCCGCCACGTTCACCGGCTTAGCACCCCGGAAGCCGGTAAGGAGCTTGTAGCCTCGCAGCGATTCGATCATCTCGCGGGCGTCAATATCTTTGAGAGGGGCGATGCGGAAAGAAACATCCTTCATTACCTCAACATAGATACCACCCAGGCCAAACATGATCAGCGGCCCAAAGGAAGGATCGGTGGTCATCCCGATCACGGTTTCGATGCCGCCGGTAATCAGCTGCTGCATGACTACTGAGAACTTCTCTTTACTTTTGGGAAATGCTTTCTTAATCCGTTTTTCCATTTTGTCGTAGGTGGCTTCAACCTCTTCAACAGTGCGCAGATCGACCGCGACGGCTTCATGCTCCGTTTTGTGGAGAATGAAAGGTGTGTTGACCTTCATCACGATCGGAAGCCCCATCTGCCGCGCAACTTTGCCCGCTTCCTTTTTCGAGTGGGCGAACTCGTATCCGGAAACGGGAATCTTGTACGCCTTCAGGATTTCAAGCGCGTCCTCACCGATAATGGCATCCTGTTTTGCCTTGCGCGCCTGCTTCACGATGCCTGCGACTTTCTTCTTGTCACCGGGCATTTTGACATTCTTCCCCTCAGGTCGGTCGAGCCAGCGGCGATAGTGATCGATCAGCGCCAGGGTTTTGGCTATCGATTCGGGGAAGATCATCGCCGGGATACCGGCTTCTTTCAGTCGTTCAAATGCTGCCGAACCGTAGGTGACACCCATGAAACACGCAAAGGTCGGCTTTTTCGATTCCCGCGCGGTATCGATGATGGCATCCGCAACGAGGTTGAGATCAATCGTCACCGGCGGCACGCAGATCGCGATTATCGAATCAATGTTGGGATCTTTGACCACGTGCTGCATCGATTTACGGAATTCTACACCGGTCGCGCCCGCCACCAGGTCGAGCGGATTGTTGACCGGTGTGCCTGGTGGGAGAATCGGTTGGATCGCCTTAACAGTCTTCGGCGCAAACTCCGGCAAGGTCATACCGTCAGTGATGAGTGCATCAGTCGCTAAGATTCCGGGACCACCGGCATTAGTCACAATCGCCACGCGGTTTCCTTTAGGGACGGGCATTTTCACCAGTGAGTTGGCGACATCGAACATTTCATCGATCGTATTCACCCGAATCACACCCGTCTGCTCGAACAGAGCATCGACACTGACATCGAGCCCGGCCAGGGCTCCCGTGTGCGAGGATGCCGCCGCCGCGCCCTTGCTGGTCTTGCCCGACTTGACGACAATGATCGGTTTTTTCTTGGTGATCTCGCGCGCAATCTGGCTGAATTTCTGCGGGTTGCCGAAATTTTCGAGGTAGAGCAGGATGATCTCCACCGTGGGATCATCGGCCCAGTATTGCAGAATATCGTTGGAAGTGATATCGGCTTTGTTGCCGATGGAGGCAAACATCGACATGCCGAGATTGATGTCTTGCGCCTGCGCGAGAATCGCCTCACCCAGCGCACCTGATTGCGAGATAAACCCGATCTTGCCGAAACCGGGGCGAATCTTGGAGAAGGTGGCATCGAGCTGCACCTTGGGATCGGCGTTGATGATACCGAAACAATTAGGGCCGATCATACGCATACCGTACTGGCGCACCTTGGCGGCGATCTTCTCTTCCAGGGCCAGCCCCTTCTTGCCGGTTTCACGGAAACCGGCGGTGATCATCACCAGCCCCTTGACACCCTTCTCACCGCATTGTTCGACCACGCCTTCAACCAGTTCCCTGGGAACGACGATCACCGCGAGATCCACGGCATCGGGGACGTCAAGGATAGTGGAGTAAGTCTTGATCGAATGGATCACCGTTTTGCCGGGATTGACCGGAAAGACTTTTCCTTCGAATTCGTAGTCGATGATATTATGAAGCAATTCGCGCCCGATCGAGCCTTTCCGGTTGGTCGCCCCGATCACCGCAATCGATTTGGGCCGAAAGATAAAGTCCAGACTGCCTTTCACGTACTGTTTACCTCACCGTTTTGTGCGTTTGACCAATCCCCCGGTGCCTCACCCTTCAGGGTGAG
>CAYXUL010000028.1:0-3082 GCA_964468475.1 uncultured Ignavibacteria bacterium
TCATCCTTGCTCAGGGCGGACTGCGGCATCAGTGCTTGCTTCTTGCCTTTGATTTTATCAAACGCACTTTGGTAGTTCAAGTATCCGGCCCCACCCGCGATGGCTCTGAGAATCCTGATTCGTTCGTCGATCGGCGGATGCGTCGCTGTAAGATTGCTCAGTTTCTTTCCGGCCTTCTTGAGCGGATTGACTATGTACATCGGTGCAGTCGCCTTATTGACTTTGGGCATATCCGCGGTGGACTGTGACAGTTTTTCCAGTGCGGATGCCAGTCCCTCAGGATAACGGGTCAGCCTGACCGAAGTAGCATCAGCGAGATACTCACGCCGCCGCGAGAGGGCATAGTACAGCAGTTGCGCCAGGATCGGGGCGAGGATGGCGAAGATAACCGCCACTACCATAATTATCAGCTGCGCCTGCCCGCCGCCGTCACGCGAACTGCGGGAGCGATAACGGCCCGAGCGGCCACCGGTAAACCAGAGACTGCGCAGGAAGACTTGTGAAATTATAATCACCGCGCCGAGCATGACGCCGGCAAAAGTGACGAATTGAATGTCGCGGTTGAGAATGTGTCCTACCTCGTGGCCGATCACACCCTGCAACTCATCGCGGTTCATCTTAGCCAATAGACCGGCGGTAACGGCAACTGCAGCTTTGTCGGGCGAGCGCCCGGTGGCAAATGCGTTCATCGCGTCGGTCTCGATAATGTACACTTTGGGCATCTTAGGTAATGCCGCCGCGATCTTCATTTCCTCAACGACATTATGTAACTGCGGATGGACATCGGGCGAAACTTCACGCGCACCGGCAATTCCCAGCATGATACTATCGCCTGAGAAATAGGATACCGTCGCGAGGATCATCCAGATTATCAGGGCGATGAATACTCCGAAAGCCCCACCGCCACGCGGACCGCCGTAAGCACTTCCGAGGATATATCCGAGAAACAGCAGCACGATTCCCATGCCGATAAAAAGGAAAATCGACTTGCGTTTGTTACTGGAGATCAGTTCCCACATGACACTTTTCGATTAGCTGCGGAAAGCAACTCAGGAGAAGTCAACCTTGGGAGCTTCACGTTCGCCCTCATCTTCGATCTCGAAGAAGTCACTCTTCTGAAATCCTAACATACCGGCCATCATCACTGCCGGGAAGCTCTGGATCTTGGTGTTGTATCCCAGCACCTGATCGTTGTAAGCCTGGCGGCTGAAGGCGATCTTATTCTCAGTCGAGGTCAGCTCTTCCTGCAACGCGAGGAAATTCTGGTTGGCTTTAAGATCGGGATAATTCTCTACCACCAGCAGGAACTTGTTGAGCGCGCCGCTTAGTTGACCTTCCGCCTTCGATCGTTCTGCCACCGAGTCGGCGCCAATCGCTTTGCTGCGCGCTTCGGTGATGTTCTCCAGTGTCTCCCGCTCATGTTTCATGTAACCTTTGGCGGTTTCCACCAGATTAGGAATCAAGTCGTGCCGCCGCTTGAGTTGGACATCAATCTGCGCCCAGGCATTCTTGACCTGGTTGCGCAACCGTACCAGCGAGTTGTAGATGCCCACTAGAATGGCTATCACCAGGACGATGATGACCAGAAACACTATGACTATTGCCATCTATACCTGCCTTTCACTGCTATATTCGATTCGATGAAATTCTCGTTTAGCATATATACAGTATGTTCATTTCCCTTCATGTCCGAACATGTTCCTGAGCAACCGATTCACATGATCCGAGCCCTCTACGGAAATCGCCTTCGCAACCTCGATTAGCTCGCCTTTGTCAAACCACAAGCCGTGGCCGCGCGGGCAGCGGTCAAGTTCCGTTTTATCTTTGGGAAGACTCACCAACTCCATGCGCTTGGAACAGATCGGGCAATTGCGTTTGCCCCGTGCTGCCTGGGCACCCTCGGGAAGGGGGATGAGTTGATCCTCTTTGAAATATTTCTCACCAACTGCCAGTTCCAACTCACCCGAATCGAGCCAGATGCCGCCACAGTTGTCGCAGTAATCGATTTCGAACTCATCCAGTTCAAGTGCGAGCATCGATTGCCCGCAATTCACACAGATCATAATACTCCTCAAGAACTGTACCGACAAAGAAGCACTATTGTTTCGCGCTGTAAAGAAGTGTTTTGTATTTATGTTCTACGGAGGCGCCGCAAAAGTGGTCGGCAATTCGATCTTTCTCAAATTCCTGATTGCCGAAAGACGGTAACTTTGACAAATTATCTCTATGGTAAGCGGAGCAAGACGCTCAAGATAAGCTTTCACGCAGGAGAGGGTATTATGAAGAGAAACATTCTGGTAGTCCTGGCTATGTTGGTAGCGCTGACCCTGGTCGGATGCTTCAACTATCAGGAAAACATGGTGTTGAACAAGGATGGCTCGGGAACGATTGATATGCGGATGGCGATCGACAAATCGATGATGGAAGGCATGAAGGCGATGTCGCAGATGATGGATTCATCCAGCCAGCAGCCGCAGGAGGAGAGCTTCATCTCCAAAGCCAACATCGAGAAGTATCTCGCGTCTCACGACACGGGAGTTAAACTCCTCAGCTACGAGGAATCGGAAGAGGAGGGTATGCAGGTCTGGAAACTCAAATATTCCTTCAAAGACCTCAATAGCGTACAGTACATAACCGAGTCGCTGAACGAGGACTTCGAAAGCGATGAAGGCGCCGGCGAAGACAGTACCATGATGCAGGAAAAGCCGGAACTCACCTTTAAGAAGCAGGATGACGGTACCTGGCTCTTCGAACGCGGTATGGACACCGAAAATCAAATGCCGGGCATGGGTGCCGGCCCCGGAATGGGCGAAGATGAAAGCTGGGGTGATGAAAAGGATTCGTCTCAGGGTGAAGCCGAAGAAGAGAACGAGCACGACAGCACAGCAATGTCCGACACTGCCAAGGGAATGGACGAAATGGCAGAGCAGATGGGTCAGCTTGGGGCAGCGATGAAGAAGATGGGAATCAAGCTCACCGTGCAATTTCCCGGCAAAGTTATTAAGTCGAACGCCACGACAGTAGATGGCAATACAGCCACCTGGGAATACAAGGGCATGGCGATGAATAAGTTCCCGAAGAA
>CAYXUL010000028.1:3182-18245 GCA_964468475.1 uncultured Ignavibacteria bacterium
GCCTGTTGAGCTAAGGGGCTGAGCAACAATCAAATAAAATCACGCGAATTGCGCGGCAATATCTAAAGATTCAAGCCGCTATCGGCGATAACAAGAGATAGTGCTATGGCGCGGAAGCAGGGGAGTGTTAACGCTCATTCTGTAACTCCTGTAACTCCTGTAATTCCGGCGCCGGCGTTGCTGAGATAAATCTAAACTTAACAGCCGATCGCGTGGTACTGATCCGACGCTTGTCAGCGCAATCGGAGGCTATTCCACAGCTAGTTTTCGGCGGAAGGTCGCGATAGGACCCGCATTCCCGAAGGGTCTCAGGACCGGAGGATAACATGACAGAATCGCACAAGAAGCAAGACCACTCCGTGCCCGTCTATAAGCAAGGCAGTAACCTGGTCTATGCGCTGGCTACAGCCGTGGTAATGGTAATCGCGGCAATTGTTATCTGGCAGATGCACACCAGGGCCACCGCCAAGATCGACAATATGCTGCGTGAGACAGAGACCCAGACGCAGACTGCGGCGACTGCCAGACAGCACGCTTTGGCCGAAGTCTCCAAGACTGATCCGGTCGGCTTCGACCTGGCGAACTACATGCAGGCCAATTATGAGAAAATCGTATTGGTGATTTACTTCGTGCTCGCTGCCCTGGCGCTGGCAACCCTGGCTCGCTTCATTCTATTTCTGGTCACCACCAGCAAGCGCGAGCAGTACTACCCGGATGATAGGGCAATCGACTATTTCGTTAATCACGACGTGCATACCTGGCAGGAGTTCTATCATCTGGCGACAGCGCAGAACCACCGCAACTCCAAGTTCTGGCGGATTCTGCGCGATTCGGCGATGGTGTCAAACGCCTCCGGCCGTTACGATCATCTCTACCTTCACTTCCGCAATCGCATTGACCGCATTACCGAATATCTGGACGAAATGACCTTATACGATTCAATCGCCACCGCCTCACCGGCAGCGGGATTCTTTGGCACGCTGGTGGGTCTGTTGTTCATCTTCAGCCAGGCGCAGGGCGCAGTCGCAGGTTTATCCTCGACACCGACCTTCGCAATCGGCATGAAAGTGGCAATCATCACCAGTCTGTGGGGGTTGTTTAACATGGGGCTCGCCATTCTGACCTCATACTTCACACGAAGAATCGTCGCGCAGATCCATCACCAAATGGTCGTGCGTGCCGTGGCGGTATGCGAAATGGTCGAATCGCTGAACATTCCGCTGAAACGGCGCGCGACCGACTCAGAAGAAGTAGAGACCCAGGAGCAGGTACATGTCAGCGCGTAGCAAGAAGAACAGCGTTACCCCCTATATCATTGGTGCTTCAGACTTAGCGTTTATTCTGCTCTTCTTCTTCATCGTGGTAGGGCAGGGCTCCGAGAAACTTGAGCGGATCGAAATGCCACATAAGCAGTCGACCACGACCCGGCCGGATACCCAGGCGCCGTTTCGTATCGAGATCTACGACCAAAGCAAGCAGTCAGATTCGAGCCGGATGGCGGTGATTTTCACGCGCGCTAAACCAAACGAGACGCTGTTTGTGGCCATCGACAATGCCGATCTCGCCCGGACCAGCGCCTACTCGAACATTTTCGATAATGTATCGAATTTCATAGGCTCGAAGGATGTCGAAAGCGACTCGGTGCGAGTGGATGTCTTCAGTTCGGCCTACTCGTACTATGGGCTGATCGCACTTGCCGTGGCGGCGTGCAATCAACTGCAATACCCGTGCAACCTGGTTTATCGTGCTGATGCCGGGTAAGGTCAGTTGTGACCGACGATAGAGAGAGTCAAAATGCAAGCTTATTTTGATCGCGATGATGCACACCTGGAAGCGGATGCACTATTGAGCCATTCCGCCTCCGACCGTGACTCCGGCGATGATGTCGCCGACTTTGGGCGCCGGCGTTATCTCAATTTGGCAGCCTTCTCTGCGGGACTTGGCTTGCTGGCTTTTCTGCTGGTGATCCAGCTTACCTCGGTCGAACCTGCCTTTAGTTTTCAGCAACCTGACAAAGATAAGCCCGACATGCGCTTTGTGATCGAAATTCCGAAACCGGAGCAACAACAGCCGAAGCCCAAACCGAAACCGAAGATTGAAAAGCCAAAGCCGGAGCCGGTTGAACGTCTGCGCGCCGTGCCCGATCGCACCATGCACGTAATTCGGCCCACCGAGAAGCTGCAGGATCGCAGAGAAGTGAAGGACAAGGAACGCGACGTTGAGCAGGATGTTGCGAAGAATCGTATCCAGGAGAAGATCCATGATCGCAACGAGGTGCGCGACTCAGAGCGTGATGTCAAGAAGGAGTCGACCACCAAGAGAACGCTGCCGGCTGTGAGAACTCCCAAAATTGTCACGAAGGAAGAAGCCGTACAGCGCGACGTCAGCCAGGAAGCGGTTCGTCAGACGACAGTCTCAGGGCTGGCAGAAACCACCGGTGACTTTGTTGAAGACATTGCGCCGCGTTCGGGTGTGAGCAATCTGAGCAGCGAGGGGGAAGGGCTGTCGCGCATCAACCTCGATCCTTATACCTACCAGATGGTAAACGTCTGCTTGCGCCTCTGCGCGACCAGCATGTTTACGCATTCTGGGATGGATGAAGCGGAGGCGAGCAGCTCAGCGCAATGGCTTAAGGTAAACCGTGGGGCAGGCCACAGCAGCTTCTCCTATCGTTACAACCGGCAGTGGGTCGAAGTCACCGTGAATGTTAAGTCACTAACGGATATATCGAATCTCAGTTTTGTCAGTATTCCATCAAATCTCAGCAAAGGCGGACAGGCAGATGAGTTCTTGAAGGAGGTCACGCGGAAATTGTGCAGCCTGCTGGGATATGATGACTGTGTTAAAAGACTCTAAGATTTCTAATACGAGGTGTGTAACATGTCTAGCAAACGGTTCCCATGGAGTGGGTACTCAGCCGCCGCGCTGTTGATGATGGTGGCGTTGCTCTTGCTCGCCGGCTCGGCGTTTGGACAGTCGAAAACCAAAGCGACAGCTAAAGGCTACATCGACTATCTTGACGCTTACTACCAGACCGGTGATCCCAACGATCTTTCACTCGCACGTGCGTCTATCAAGACGGAGCTGGATGCTTCCGCAGCGCTGCGTTTTCAGGGTTACTACTATAACGCGGAAATCCAGTACCTGCTGGCCCTGGAGCAGTTGAAGAGTGATCCCAAAAATGACAAGATGCAGGAAAAACTGCGCGGTCTTTTGCTACAGCTTTACAGCCGCTACCTTGACGCTTACTACAAGGTTGATCAATCGCAGCTGCAAGGCTCCAACGTCCCGGGCAATACGGCGTTCCTGTTCAAGGATGTGATGATGGCGGCGGCATTCATCCCCCACGCCAACTCATGGTCACCGCTGGTCAAGAATGTGCTGAGGCGGGCAAACCAGGAAGGGCTGTATGATCGCGACAACAGCTACGTTGCCAGCGTCAATGACATGCTCGAGCTGGAGTATCCGAACCTGTTCGGAGTTGCCAATCTGGTGAAATCAGTCTGGCTCAACGATAAGTTCATCGGTATGAAAAAAGAGGGACCGGCTAAAGATTCGCTGCGACAACTGGTGAACTACTATGCTGCCATTGCCGCCGACACCCTGCGTTCCGGCTACGGCAAGACGATCGCTTTTTTCCTTCTCGCTGAAACCGACGCCGGCCACGACAATGATCTGGCGTGGAGCTACTTCAAGAAGTGTCTCGATCTGTTCCAAACGGAGAGTATCGAGCCCAAGGGTTTCTACGCACGCAACTACAATCGCGAGATTTACCTCGCGACCGCTGTGGCTTTCCTGCCGGAATATGCTGAATATCTTTATAATGAAGGGCGCTATCCGGAGGTGCTGTTAGGGGCAAAATACCTGGTCGATAGCGACATGCTCGACCGCGGTAAAACGGAGAACGTCTCCAAGGAAGCCGTCTTCTGGGGCGAAAAATCATTGCGGGCACTTCAGGATGCCGGACGCTTTGCCAGTGCCGATGAGCTCTTTCAGCAGCTACAGGACTTCAACGAACTGCTCGCTCCGAACAGCCAGTTCGGTGGTAACAATCAGACTACAAAACAGGGCAGTCCGCAGTAGGCAAAGGAGAGAATAAAATGAGAAGCACAATTAAGAAAATCGCCTGGTTGCTGGTTGCTGCGCTACTCCTCGGAGCGTCGGCGGTAGCCAACGCCAGCACCAATGAAATGTCTGATCTCAATGCCGATATGGAGCAATACCTTAATGCCTCCAAGAAACTAACGCAGGATACGGACAGACTCTTCATTTCCGATATGGCCGTGCAGAATATCTACCGGCAATGGGCTATCTGGTTTTATGCTGACAACAAAACCGAACAGATGGATCAACTGCTGGGGTCATCATACACCAAGTTCGTACTGCTGCACTATTACCTCGACAGCCCCTCGTGGGTTGAGTGGGGACTGACACAGCTGAAAACCCTGCTGCCGTCATACGAGGCGCATATCGATTCAACTAACGACCTGAGCTACGGTCAACAGCTTCAGTTCGTCAAGAAGGAGTGGCTGTATAAGTTTGCCACCTGTAACGCTTTCAATGAACTGGTGCCGGTGAAGAAACTCACTGATAATCCGATCGGGCTGAAACTGCGACAGGGCTTTCTGAGCGACGAGCAGAAATATGTCCTGCAGACGGCGGAGCGTTACCTCAACCGTCGACTGAAAGAGGAGAAAGAGTTCTTCTACTTCTATATTCCACCGGGAGAGTACCAGTTATTCGATGAGAAGTCCAATATCTATCCTAAGGAATTTACCGCCGGTACCGACACGGCGCAGTTTATCTATTTGACAACCAATCATCAGTTCAACTTTGTGCCGGTTGCGAAAGTATATTCGGCGCAGGGAATCACCTACGACACATTGTCACCCTCCGATTTTGAACTGGTGCGGATGGACGAGGGACGAATCTATGATTTCCACGGGCTGGAATTTGGAAGGTACTACTTCAATGTCAAGCCGCCGTACAAGATCGTCGATCGATATCCGAACAAGCTGATAATTCCCAAGGAGGAGTTCGGCAACAACTACCTGCAAAAACACAGTGAGCTTTTCGATAAAGCGGCTTACGATCAGTTAATAATCGACAGTAATAAGGACTTTGTCTACTCCAAGATCGAATTACTTAACGGCCCGGGGGTGGCCGCCAACGGTGATAAAGAGCAGGACAAAGACAAGGACAAAGATAAACGAGGTAGACGACATCATTAACACAAGTCAGAAGTAATCGCAGAACACAGCGAGGATGGCGAGTCATTCACTTGAATGGCTCGCTTCTCTTTTTGGGCCTGACGATTCTCAGCCCTGAGGCTCAAGAACATCGAAAAGGAAAATTAAAACTTGACAGTTTAGACCTTAATCGTTTCTATAACGAACAATCGAAGCGATATGGCTTTGCCGGCGGCTGTGTGATTCCGAGCTTGACAACGGAAAGCCTTGCTTGTCTCACAGCAATCTCAAGCAAGTAGGCTGATTATGCAATCTGCCTCAATGGCGCACTAACAATTAGGCTCAGGCGATGGATACCTTCGCACTAATAGCGGTGCCGGTTGCGGCAGCTGTACTTGGCTTCCTTTTCTGGTTGCCCGCTTTGTCGCGGCGCTCCGACGAAGAGAAAGATGATGTGGCTGCAACAAGCAAGAATGAGAGTGATGGCGAACTCGAGTAGATAGGTTGGAAAGCAAACAGATCCGAACGGTTGATGCGCAATTAGCATCACTCACGGAAACAACCAACTTGGCAATTATCGACCTTTGCACTATTGTAGGTTTAGGGAAATTACAGAGGATATGATTGATGAGCGAGGAAGAAACACCGCGACGTAACTTTTTGAATTTCCTGTTGGGTGGTGCAACTCTCGCGTTTCTCGGCGCAGTATTCTATCCGGTTTTTCGCTATATCATACCGCCGGAATCAGGCACGGTGAGCGTCAACCAGGTCAAGCTTCCTTTCACCAAGCAGCAGCTTGTCGACAGCAAGAGCAAATTTAAGACTTTCAAATTTGGACAAACATTGGGGATAATTCTGGTAGATGACAAGGGCAAGCTTCATGCAATGTCAGCAGTCTGTACTCATCTACAGTGTACTGTCCGCTATCGCGCGGACTGGGGTGTTATTTGGTGTCCTTGCCACAACGGCCGCTATTCACTCACCGGCCAGGTGATTTCCGGGCCTCCGCCAAAACCGCTCCAAGAGTATAAAGTCTCCGAGGTCAAGGGACAACTTTTCGTTTCCAAGGAAAACGCCTGATGGCGGAGAACAAGAGACCGGGCATTGCCGGCAGCCTGTATCACTGGCTGGATGAACGCGTGCGGCTGAAAAGCCTTGTCGATTTCATGAGCCATAAGGTGGTACCGGTTCACGGCCACTCGGCGTATTACTACCTCGGCGGATTGACACTGTTCTTCTTCACTATCCAGGTGGCAACCGGTATTCTCCTGCTGATGTACTATCGACCGGGCGCGAATACCGCGTACGAGTCAGTGCGTTTTATCATTTCCGAAGTCACCTTCGGTTGGCTGATCCGGGCCTTGCATTCGTGGTCAGCTAACCTGATGATCCTGACCGCCTTCCTGCACATGTTCACTGTGTATTTCACTTATGCTTACCGGCGGCCACGGGAGGTTACCTGGTTGACAGGAGTCGCGCTGCTGGGCCTGGCGATGGCCTTTGGCTTTTCAGGTTATCTGCTGCCGTGGAATGAATTGTCGTTCTTTGCCACGCGAGTCGGAACCGGAATGGCAGGAACGATTCCAGTTATCGGCAAGGAATTGATGGTGATAATGCGCGGGGGTGACGACGTTACCGGCGCAACTATCAGCCGTTTCTTTGGGCTTCACGTTGCGGTTTTACCTGCCCTGTTCACCGGGCTCCTGACGTTACACTTGATTCTGATACAGCGTCTGGGGATAAGCGAACCCATTTTGTGGACCGTTAAGAAGGAGGGAGAGAGACGTTACATGAAGTTCTTTCCCAACTTCATGTATCGTGACCTTCTGGTTTGGCTTGTCGCTTTCAATCTGCTGGCTCTGCTGGCGGTGATATTCCCGGATGGCATTGGCGTAGTGCATTGGGCGTTGGGTCACAAAGCTGATCCGCTGGCTTCGGCTCCGCCGACCATCAGGCCCGAATGGTATTTCATGTTTATGTTCCAGGCATTGAGATTTCTCCCGGCGCACATTTGGTTTGTTGCAGGCGAACTTGTGGGTGTGGGCGCTTTCACTGTGGGCGCGATAGTGTGGGTCCTGGTGCCCTTCATCGATAAGCGCTCAGCTACGGGAAGACCTTCGCCGCTGGCTATGGCGTTTGGCTGGTTCGTTGTTGCCTTCATTGTCACTATGACGGCGTTGGGGTATCTACTTTGAGGTAAACATGACTACTAGGCTATCTACATTTACAATAACAGTTGCGACATCAGTCATTTTGCTGCTGGCGCATGGAGCCCCAGCTCGAGCAGATGTTCCCCAAAGTAATTGCTACAAGTGTCATATCGACTGGGAGGATGCAGACGGCCCGGCGCACCAGTTTGTTCGAGACATTCACTTTCAGAAAGGCCTCGATTGCTATGATTGTCACGGCGGCGACAGAACCGCTGATGATATGGACGACGTCCGCAAGGCAAAGGACTTCCGGGGAGTCCCGAATCACTTCGAGATCCCAGAGTTTTGTGCCCGCTGCCATTCAAATCCCCAGTACATGCATGATCGTGACCCGAGACTTCCGGTAGATCAGCTCGATAAATACAAGACCTCGGTACACGGTCAGAGACTTTACAAGGACAAGGACAAAAAAGTCGCGACCTGTGTTTCCTGCCACACCGCGCACAGCATCGGCGACCCAAAGATGCCGCACTCGACGACGTATCCGCAGAACTTGCCCGGAGTATGCAGCGGCTGTCACTCAAATAAGGAGTACATGGCAGAGTATAACATTCCCACGGATCAGTATGCAAAGTACGTGAAGTCCGTGCATGGAATTGCCTTGCTCAAGAATAACGATCTTAGTGCTCCCGCATGCAACGATTGCCACGGCAACCACGGCGCCGCACCTCCGGGAATCGCCCACCTGTCGATGGTCTGCGGTCAATGTCATGCGATAGAAGCGGGACTCTTCACCGAATCCCCCCACTACACCGCTTTTGAAGAAAATGATTTTCCGATGTGTGAGACATGCCATAACCATCACGATATCGTCAAGCCCACTGATGCCCTTGTTTCCCTCGAGGATCCGGGCATCTGCGGTGAGTGTCACGACCCGGAGGAAGATACTTCAGCGCCTGCTGCGGTTGATACTATACAGCAAAGTCTTAAACGGCTTGTGCTTTACACCGACAGTGCCACTGCGGTGCTCAATGAGGCTCACACCAAGGGGATGATGACAACCGATGATGAATTCCTACTGAAGGACGCTCATCAAGCCCTGATCAGTGCCCGCACCTCAATACATGCCTTCAATCCCGATTCCGTAACGACGGTAGCCGCCAAGGGCGACTCTACTGCACTGAAAGTACTGGCGAATGCAGAAGCTCTCATCGGCGAGTATTACTTCAGGCGCATCGGGTTCTTGATCGCGACCTTTATAATCACCATCCTCGCTATTGCGCTCTATCTCAAAATTCGGCGCATGGAAAAAGCGAATCCCGGCGGCAGATCCAGCACTCTCAAACCGACCGATTAAGTTCTCCCTGGTTGCCGTCAACAGGTGCGAGCGAGTCAACTAAACGCTCCATAGACTCAAATCATCAATCCAATTTCGTTGTAATCTCGTATACTCGTGGAGTTCTCGTTAAATTCGCCGACACTAGGAATGGATTTGTCGACGAGACAATGACCCGGTTCATTGGTCGGGTTTGGGGGGTGGCGAGGCATACTAAGGAAGGCATGAAATGGTCAGGAAAACCGCAAACGGCGCCAAAATTAAGCCGAAAGATAAAGCGAAAAAAACAACTACTCCCAAGGCAGCAAAGCCGAGTGACAAGAAGAGCGGGAAGCTGTCTGCAAACATCAAGCGCAAAAAGGGCGTCATTGGGATTTTGACGGGCGGAGGGGATGTCCCCGGGCTCAATCCCGCGATTCGCGCCGTAACCATCCGGGCGCTGCGGGAGGGCTACCAGGTCGTTGGTCTGCGGCGGGGCTGGCGCGGGCTCGTCGAAATCGTCCGCGACCGCAAGCACGACAATTCAGCCAACTTCCAGATACTAACTGAGGAAATCGTCAATCGCGCGGGGCGCACGGGTGGGACGTTTCTGCACAGCTCACGGACACACCCGGGGCAGGTCAAGAAAGCCAACGTGCCTGATCATCTCAAGAAGACGTTCGACGACGACCGCAACGATCTGACATCTGAAGTAATAAAGAACCTCGACTGGTTGGGCATCGATTTCCTGATCCCGATCGGCGGCGACGATACCCTCAGCTACGCTGTCCACCTCTTCAAGCAAGGTGTGCGGGTAGTTGCCATACCCAAAACTATGGACAATGACGTGCCCGGCACCGACTATTGCATCGGCTTCTCGACTTGTATTACCCGAACCATACATCTGACTAACATGATGCGCACATCTGCGGGTTCACACGAAAGATTGCTGGTTCTCGAGGTCTTCGGGCGCTATGCCGGCTTCACGGCGTTGCTGCCGACAATGGCCGGCGCCGCAAATCGTTGCGTGATTCCGGAATTTCAGTTTGACATCGAGCGACTTACCGAACTACTGGTGAAGGACCGCAACGAGAATCCCAGCAAGTATTCTGTGGTACTGGTTTCGGAAGGCGCAACGTTCGAAGGCAGCGAGATGATCATCAAGGACTCGACTACCGATGCGTACGGTCACATGAAGCTTGGTGGCATAGGGGAAGTTGTCTCGGAAGAACTAAAGCATCGCTCAGCCCGGTACAACAAAGGCGTTCCGATAAATACGATCAATCAGAAGCTGGGATACATGGTGCGCGGCGGGGACCCGGACGCGATCGATTCGATTGTGCCGATGGCCTATGGCAATCTCGCTCTTGACTTGATCCTGCATGGCATCCACGGACGTCTGGTTGTATTGAAGAATGGTCGCTACGATGATGTTCCGATCGAAGTCGTGACCAGCTCCAAGAAGCTTGTTGATGTCAGCCGCCATTATGACACATCGCGCCTGAGGCCGGAGTATCGCAGCTTCGAGATGCAGCCGCTATTCATTATGACGAGTGAGAAGTAGGAGCGACCTCCGTAGGTCGAAAGCCCTGGCTATCGACGTGCTCTCTCGCTCCCTCTGTCTATAAAGTCGAAACCACAAACGTTTCGAACTACTCCCCCTCATAGACTTTCTTCAATAGCGGCGAATTAATCAGATCAGATGGTGCTACCACTGGCTCATCCAGAGGAATACTGTCCCCGTACGTCTGGGCCAGTTTCGCTTGGACAATCGGGTTGGATAAATCAAAGCTGCCCAGCTTGCGTGGCTCTGTGAGTTGGATGTCAGCGGCGCGGTCATAAATCTTCCAGACGAGTTCGGAGCAGTACATCTGGTCGTCCGACCAGGAAAATGCATTGTCGTAGCTCGTGCCCTGTAAGGAACGCGCTTCATCGAGCATCGCGAGCAGGTCGGCAGCGCTGAGCAGGTGGGGGTCTGAAAGCCGCATTAGGAGGTAGCGGCCATCAATGCCCTGAGCGATCCACTCCGGCAACGGGACTATTCGCACCGGCTGCACTGCCTCACAGACTACCAGGACACCATCCTCACTCTCGAGTACCAAACCGCAATGTGTATACGTCGACCCGGTTGCGAGGCGTATCGCCTCGGCGCGCGGTGAATCTAGCGATTGAAAGACGATGTCACCGGGTTGAACCTTTAACTTCTCGCCGGCGCAGGAGAAGAGCAGAAATACGCTGATCAGGAGAAAGAGCCGTCGACATTTCCAAAGGTGAGAGGATCGGTATACCATGCTGTGCAATGAAGCGGTTGAGAAGCGACCGCACAACTGAGAATTGATGGCAGGAGGGAATTAGCATTCGCAACAATTTACCCCGTCAACCTGAAGTGGACTCGGACAGCTCTACACTAATCATTGGTTCTGTCGCATCGGGTTATCTGCTGAGGCACTAACTGGCACCTATTGGACAAACCGCTTGGCACAGATTTAGCATAAGCCCCAGGTTGCAGTCAAAGCCAATGCTCGCAGATGTTCTGTAACCCCTTAAACCATAATGCCGGAGGCCGGACTCGAACCGGCACGGTGGAATCCCACCGAGGGATTTTAAGTCCCTTGCGTCTACCAATTCCGCCACTCCGGCATAGCCTGATGTGCCGCGATAAGTTAGAAGTTATTCCACGGCGCGCAAGTTTCTTTTGCGTGGTACTGCGCCGAGTGAGGAATCGGTTCCGACGAGTATCAGTTTGACATATCCTCAAGCTTGACGATGGATTTTTCTGGCTGCTTGCCGCAATTGGGCAGGCCGAGGATTACTCACATCCATCGTTTCCGGGAAAAGGCCACATCTGATTATCACTCTGGCCAATAGCCAGAGGATTACCGCCAGCTTCCGCAAGTTTCCAGGTCCCGACCCCACAATTTGATCCGACTTACTTCTCTCCCAGAGCAGGTCGTCATGCCAGGCTCCGCTATACTAGTGTGCCTTCACGCGAATCTTACCCGCTTCAAACTCTGGGATGATCGGTGTTCCGGTGAGGGAGGTGTCGCGAAATCCAAGGTTGAGTCCGGCATGTACGCTGGTAGGTGACCAAACCTCCAGCACGGTATCAGGGTCGAAGCCGAACGCCCAGAACCAGGCGTTGGCGATCAAACCGCTCCCGGGTGGTGCTCCGGCGGCGCTGTCGATAGCCCCGATCAGGATGCGTGGGGTGGTGTCGCTCAGCCCATAGGTGAAGATCAGGAAGTTGTTGACGCGGCTGCCGATAAACGATATCGAGTCGCAGCGCAGGTAGGATGTGTCATAGTCAAGGGGGATATTGATGGCGCCGAGATCGATCGTATTCTCGAAGTAGACCGGAAGCGCGAAACGGTCGCCGGCGGTGACTTCAACATCGGTCGCGAGGTAGACGCGATTTTTCAAAGATGGCTCGGGATTTGTCGCTTTACTGCATTGCAGCAGAATCACCGCGGCTACAGCGATTCCGGCAATTGCGGCTACCCTGGTAAGTTGCTGATTCGATTCCATGTTGACTAATTAACGTGACCGCACTGCGGCCGTGCAATGTTTTTTTCCTCGGTGGCATCCGGAGGCACGCCAACAAAGATGAGAATTTCCGAAAGAGCTTGCTTCGAACTTCGGCAGTAATATCTTGCTGGCCGAGCAAGGAGAAAAAATGTCTGCTGTTGAAATTGCCCCTGATATTCACTGGGTCGGCGCCAAAGACCCTGATTTGAGAGTATTCGATCTTTATGTTAAGACCAAACACGGTACAACATACAATTCCTACCTGATCAAAGGCGAACATGTCGCTCTGATAGACGCGGTTAAGAAAGGATTCGAGGATCAGATGTTCGCGTCTATCCGCGAAATTGTAGATCCCGCTTCAATTGAATACCTGATCGTGAATCATAACGAACCCGACCACTCCGGCTCGATTTATAAACTGCTGGAAATCAATCCCAATCTCAAACTTGTGTGCGCCAGGGCGGCCGAGCCGTTTCTGCGTAACATTGTCAATGACGAGCGCAAGTCGCTTAACTCCGTGAAACCGGGCGAAACACTCGATCTCGGCGGGAAGACTCTGGAGTTCCTTTCGGCGCCGATGATGCACTGGCCTGACACGATGTTTACTTACTGCCAGGAGGATGCCGTGTTGTTCTCCTGCGACGGTTATGCGGCCCACGTCTGCCCGCGGGATTCGATCTTCTATCATGCCGATGATCCGGTTGTCGATCACGAAACCTGGTTCTACTATGACCAGATCATGCGACCGTTCGCGCCCTACTCGAAACGAGCTTCGCAGGCGGTAATCGGACGTGAAATCAAGGCGGTGGCGCCATCGCACGGTCTAATTAACCGCGACGATCCGAAACGTTTCATTAGAAAATATCTTGAATGGACGGAGCCAAAACACAAGAGTGACAAGACCCTCATCACGATTGTCTATGCCAGCTCATACGGTTTCACCGGAATGATGGCCGGGGTGATCTCTGAAGTCCTGGCCGAGGGAAAGGTCGAGACGAAGCTGTTCGATGCTTCCTCCGTGAACCCTCAGGATCTGAGAGACTACTTTGAATCCTCCGACGCGATACTTTTCGGCACACCGACCTTCGCCGGCGATGTCGTCAAACCGATGTGGGACGCCGCCCATTTACTCTCGACGATTTCAGCAGTGGGTAAGAGAGCGGCAGTCTTCGGCTCCTACGGATGGGGGGGACAGGCAAATGAGATACTGGAAGGCTACCTGGAGAAGCTAAAGCTCAAAGTCTATAGCCCCGGAGCTAAGGCCAGATTGCTGCCGTCAGCGGAGGAGTTGGAGGCTTGCCGTGAATTTGCGCAGGGATTCTTAGCATTCCTGAAAGGTAATGCCTAGCCAGGCAGCGATCCCGTTCGGCCCAGTACTGCGACTTTCTCAATCGTAACAGCGCCCATTTGGCAATCGACGAGGAAGTAGTTTTCAATTCTAAAAGGAATGTACACGACAGCGCGCAGTTGTCCGCCATTCAGTGCGTCGCTTTCGACGAGATGGTTTGTCCGCTCCAGTTGCGCCCGCAGATATGATGCCCGCAACTGCGATCTCGATGCAGCAATCCGCTCCACGACCGGCATGTAACTGGATTCCAGTGCATCAATTTCAGAGAATGTGAAATTCGAGTAGCTGAGCGTAGCGCGTACGATAGCGCGATGCATGGCCTCGGAGTTACTAATCTCAAAGGCGGGTACCACGGCATCTGAGACGTTCTGGAGTGCGCCAAAGACGTGTTTGAGCCGTGCTCGTTCAGCGTCTGACAGCTCAAATACCCAGAAAGGCAAGAATGTGTCCGCGCTGCCTTGTTCGATCCTGGCCGCGCGCAGCGTTATGTTGGGATCGATGGCGCCGTCCAGAGTCGTGCGTGCGCCACAGTTTTTGCAGATCACCAGCAGCGCTGGTGAATCGGGGAGGTCCTCGCCGCAATTGCCGCAGCGGTGGAGGCTCAAACTGAGACTGCCGTACTGGACATCACTGGCTGCCGCGACCGCCGAATCAAGCCAGGCGCGATCACGAAACTCAGTTTCGACGCGACCAGTGATGGCATCGAGCAGATACGATATACTTCCGTTGTCGTCACGCGAAGTACAGATGAAATACGGCATCTGGATCAACTCCATTCCCGAGCCAAAGAACTTGCTGACACTGCGACGGTTGCCGATGCCGGCGATGCGGTTCAAATTCTGCACCTGCTTCTCGACGCGTTCGACTGCGGCTTCAGTAGAGATTTGCGGAGTAAGCAACTTGAAGTCGTTGTTGATATTCTCCTCAACTAGCGGACGTAGAGTCAGATTGCCCGTTCTCATCCCAAGGCTGGCAGGAGCATATTCTGCCTGGCTCAGGGAGCAGACGCTGTTGGAATGAGGTGCCAGGTTGACCCGCGAATGTTGCTGTTCGATAACTGTCTCTTCCTGCGCGTAGCCGTATTGCTCGACCTGCACTCGCTTATCTGTTTGCTGACGCAACTTGAGCAACAAGCCCTCTACCTGCCAGTAGGGGATGTAAACACTTTCGATTCCCAGATCGAAGTCGCTTAAGGGTCGGTTATTCTGTTTGAGGTAGCGGTCGAGATGCGGACGAACCTCAAGGTGCGTGACACGCTCACGGGCAACGTATGCCGGCACCGTCTGCGGCATTTCAATCCGAAGCAGCGATCCGCAGAACTGACAGCGCTCGGTACCATAACCGTGAGTAAGTTTGACGACTCCACCGCAGCCGGGGCAGCCGGTCTCGACGACGTAGCCTCGGGCTTGCTGGTGTTGATTGGCTATCTGTGAATTTGCCGGCGAACTATTCATCCGTCTTGTCATCAATCTTGTTGCCGCAGTTTCCGCAGAACTTGGAGCCCGGAATGATCTCGGCATTACAATGCGGACAGGT
>CAYXUL010000028.1:18345-20881 GCA_964468475.1 uncultured Ignavibacteria bacterium
GTCTGACCGGCGCCGCCGGCGATGCCGCTGGTGCCGAGACCACGCGCCATTTCGAATTTGAGATACTTATCGATGTCGCCGATCGCTTCCATACCGGAACGCTGATCGATCAGCTTGGAAACGTCATCCGGCGGGGTTATCGAGGAGATGTAGAAGTCAATCAACTCAAGGCCGTATTTCTCGAATTCGTCGCTTACCTTATCCTTGAACTCGGACGCGAGTTCGTCATACTTGCTGGGGATGTCGAGAATAGAATCAAGCTTCTCGCCGAGCATATCATTCATGCGCGCAATAATGACATCGCGAAGGTAGCTCTGGATATCCGCCGTCGTGTAGCGGGCTTGCCGCCCAACGATGGTATTGAGGAAGAGCATCGGTTCGACGATTTTGAAGGTGAACGCACCATGCCCGCGCAGGCGGATAAGGCCCAGTTTCGAATCCTGGAAAGTCACGGGATCACGGGTGCCCCACTTGAGGTCGGTGAAAGTCTTCAGATTCATGAAGTAGACTTCAGCTCGGAACGGCGAATTGAATCCGAAGGGGAACGACAACAGCCGCGTCAGGATCGGCAGGTTTAGTGTGGTCAGTGTGTGCCTGCCGGTGCTGAATGAATCAGCGGCGTGGCCATCCCGGAAGAATATCGCCATCTGGCTGTCACGCACCACCAATTGTGCGCCCAGCTTGAAATCAGAGGAGCCTTCCTGCGGGATACGGTGAATCATTTCGTCACCGGTCGCATCGAGCCACTCAATTACTTCAATCGCAATAGACATTGTACTTTGCCCTCTCGCTTAGACCGAATCGATTCGGATAGTTTTTTTGTTTTCTAGTAATGTCGACAAAACCGCCGACTCGCTTGACAGGCTGACGCTGCACCCCTGCAGGGAAATAGGGAGATAGCGATTGGTTCATTTTGAAAAATTGATAAAAAGTTCGCAAATCGAGGGCAGTTGTCTCGCGTAGTTATATACTATGATTCAGGGGAGATATCTGGGACCATACACCGGTAACTCCCAACCAGAGAAGATTAGAAACGCTTGAATTTGGAATATGATAAGGAGAATGAAATGCAGATTTCTGAAAACATGGCGACGAAGCTGAATGAACAAATCAGACAGGAGTTTTTCTCCTACTGGACTTATCTGGCAATGGCCTACAAGCTTCATAGCATGGGGTTCAAGGGATTCGCCGCCTGGTACGAAGCGCAGGCCGGCGAGGAAATGACTCACGCCACGAAAATGGCGGGGTATCTAGTCGAAGTCGGTGCTGAGGTGAAACTGGGTACGCTTGAGACTCCCAAATCCGACTATAAGTCAGTGCAGGAAATTGTCAAGACTGCCCTTGACCATGAGAGGATGATCACCGGCCGCATCAACGACCTGGCCGCTGAGGCAGCCAAGGAGAGTGATCGCGCTACCGAGAATTTCCTGATGTGGTTTATCGATGAGCAGGTTGAAGAGGAATCAACGGCCCGTCAGCTCCTCGACATGGTTGAGCTGGCCAAAGAGAAAATTCAGCTTCTCTTGCTTGAAGGCCGTATCTGGAAGCTGCGCAAAAATGGTGGTGGCGGCGAGTAGTCGCTGACCCCTGGCCAAAGTACTGATATCGACCGGTACGCCTTATGGCGTATCGGTCTTTTGTTTGTTGTCCGCTTCTCCTGGGCGACAGGCAAAGAAGATCAGCACCACTGCTCCTGCGAGTACCAGCGTGATTGCGAAACCTAACTGGGCGTAAACATTCCATTCGACATGGTGAATCAAGTAAGATTCTGATGGCAGCTTCGGATTGTAATAGACGGGCACGGTCTTGCCTACTTCGTATTCCGCTACCAGCTTGCGGGCAACATCATACCGCTTGGCACCATTACCGAATCCGGGCACTTCCAGGTCGCTGACTCCGGCGTAGATTGAATCGCCGACGCTGTAACTATACTTCACCTGCGGGCGTATGGCGTGTTCCCCGACTACATCCGATGAGGTGACCACTCCGTCGACAGTCGGCCAGTTAATTCGTCTATCGGCGACATCAAGCCTGCCGGTTTCGATAGCACCGAAGATCCCGCCACCGACCAGCAGCGCCAATCCGATATAGAAGACCGACCGCCTCAGTCGCCTCCCTTTGAGCCGCAGTGGTAAAATCACTGCTGCCATGATCAGCAGAATGGCTACGAATATGAGATAGACTTGCATATCGACACGCCGGATTCATTTGGATTCGTGGGGGACATACTCAGCAATTCGGGCCTCTGTGTCAACCTACTTTGCTATCACGACGCAACTCTTTGCAAATTGACATTCGGGCCTGATTCGCTATTTTTCGCTCCGGAACTTATGTTCAAGAAAATCCTCATAGCAAATCGCGGCGAAATCGCGATTCGAGTAATCCGTGCCTGCAGGTTGTTGGGCATTAAGAATGTCGCCGTCTTCTCTGATGCCGACAAATCGTCTCTGCACGTCCGCATGGCTGACCAGGCGTACTATATCGGTCCGGCAGCTCCTACCGAAAGCTACCTGGCCATGGAAAAGATCATCAATGC
>CAYXUL010000028.1:20981-36793 GCA_964468475.1 uncultured Ignavibacteria bacterium
GCATTCGGCGATGACCGGGTCTTCATCGAGAAGTGCATCGTCAGGCCGCGTCACATCGAGATTCAAATCGCCCGCGATAAATTCGGCAACGCTGCCTACCTGGGTGAACGCGAATGCTCCATTCAGCGGCGGCATCAAAAATTGATCGAGGAAGCGCCCTCGGTGTTCGTTGATGAGGACTTGCGAAAGCAGATGGGTGAGGTAGCCGTAGATGCGGTCTCAGCGGCGGGTTATGTCAATGTCGGCACAGTCGAATTTCTGGTGGACAAGAACAAAGATTTCTACTTTCTCGAAGTCAATACACGGTTGCAGGTGGAGCACCCCGTCACCGAATTAGTGACCGGCATCGATCTGGTCAATGAACAAATCGCTATCGCCGCAGGGGAGAAGCTCTCTTTCACGCAGGATGATATCAAGATTCAGGGGCACGCGATCGAGTGCCGCGTCTGCGCTGAGGATGCCGTTAACAATTTCATTCCGTCAGCAGGGAAAATTCTCAGTTATGCTGAGCCATCCGGCCCCGGAATTCGGGTAGATTCTGGAGTCAAGGAAGGCTCAGAAGTTTCAGCCTACTACGACTCTCTCGTTGCCAAGCTTATCACATTCGGCGCCGACCGTAATGCCGCTATCGAGCGGATGAAACAGGCACTCACGGAATACCGCATCGCCGGAGTGATTACCAACCTGCAATTCCACAACCTGGTTATGAATACTAAGGCCTTTATCGATGGCGACCTGTCGACAAGTTTTATTCCTGACAACTATCCTGAGGGGATTACCCGACCGGAACCAACGCAGGATATGGTTGAAGCAGCCGCGGTAGCAGCGGCTCTGGCCTATTACCGTGAATCGAAGCGGATGCGACAGGTTGAATCCGCTAACGGCAAAAGTGAGGGACGCTGGCTCCAGCAGGGGAGAATAGCAGGCGTTAAGAAGCTGGAAGGGGGAAGCTGGTGAAGTATTTGGTTTTCGTAGACGGCTGTGAAGTGCCGGTTGAAATCACTGAAAACGGTGAGAGTTACTTGCTCAAAGTAAACGATCGCGAGTTGAGCGCGGTAGTAGTCGGCGAGCCGACCAGTAGTCGCGCACTCTTGTTACTAAATAATAATTCGTATGACACCGAAGTGTTCGCGCGTAATGGTACTCTTGATGTGTTCATGCATGGGCGCGAATTTGAGTGCACCGTTGAGGACGAACGCCTGGTCGCAATTCGCAAGGTTGCAGGTGCCGCCGCCATGGGCGCGATACCGGAGCTGAAAGCTCCGATGCCGGGGTTGGTCGTCAAGCTGCTGAAACAACCGGGGGATGAGGTGAAGAAGGGTGAGCCGCTCGTGGTTGTCGAGGCGATGAAAATGGAAAATGAGCTAAAGGCCCCCGCAGACGGCGTGATCAAGGAGATCAAAGCCGAAGTCGGTAAGCCTGTCGACAAGGGGGCGGTACTGGTAACTCTAACTCGATTGCAAAAAGACCAAGCCGCAGAAAAGAAGTGACAGAGAGAAAGAAAACATACACACCGCAGGATACCAGCCAGCTCGATTATAATCGCGAGCTGGGCGAACCGGGCAATTATCCCTTTACGCGCGGCATTTACCCGGAAATGTACACTAAGCGCTTCTGGACTATGCGTCAGTATGCCGGTTACGCGACCGCGCACGAATCAAATGAGCGTTACAAATATCTGCTTTCGCAGGGGCAGACCGGTTTGTCGGTGGCGTTTGATCTGCCGACACAGATCGGCTACGACTCCGATGACCCGCTGGCGGAAGGCGAGGTCGGCAAGACCGGTGTGGCAATCGATACCCTCGCTGATTTTGAGACACTGTTCGACGGGATACCGTTGGATCAGGTATCAACCTCAATGACCATCAATTCCACAGCTGCAATACTGCTGTCAATGTATGTCGCGGTGGCGCGCAAACAGGGAGTCGCCGACGAGAAGATACGTGGAACTGTTCAGAATGACCTGCTGAAGGAATTTATTGCGCGTGGCACTTATATATATCCCCCCAAGCAGTCGATGCGGCTGATCACCGATATTTTCGCCTTTACCAGAGATCACTTGCCCAACTACAATGCGATCTCGATTTCGGGCTATCATATTCGTGAAGCGGGCGCCACTGCCACGCAGGAGGTTGCTTTTACGCTCGCCAACGCCATCGAGTATGTAGAGCAGGCGCTTAAAGCAGGTTTGAAGATTGATGATTTCGCTCCGAGGCTGTCGTTTTTCTTCTGCTCACAACAGGACTTTTTTGAGGAAGTCGCCAAGTTTCGAGCGGCACGGCGTATCTGGGCGCGGCTGATGAAAGAGAAATTCGGAGCTAAAGACCCCAGGTCGATGATGCTGCGCTTCCACACGCAGACTGCGGGTGTGTCACTCATGGCGCAGCAGCCGGAAGTCAACACGATCAGGACTACTCTGGAGGCAATGTCGGCGGTATTGGGCGGGACGCAATCGCTGCATACGAATTCGCACGACGAGGCTCTGGCGCTGCCGACCACCAAATCGGCACAACTGGCACTGCGGATACAGCAGGTGATTGCCTATGAGAGCGGTGTTACCGATACCGTCGATCCGCTGGCGGGAAGCTACTTTATCGAATCGCTTACGGATGGAATCGAGAAGGGCGTCGACGACTACCTTGCGAAAATTGCCAAGCTGGGCGGGTCGCTCAAAGCGATTGAGGAAGGATTCTTCCAGTCAGAGATTCAGAAATCAGCCTACGAGTATCAACTGAAGGTGGAATCGGGCGAGCGAGTGGTTGTAGGAGTGAATAAGTTCCACATTGAAGATGCCGAGAAAGTGGAGATTCAGAAAATCTCGGAGAAATCGCGCCGCGAGCAGGTTTCGCGGTTGAATGAAGTCAGAAAGAATCGTGATAACAAGACAGTGGAGAAGTTGCTGGATGCCCTGGGTGAGGCTGCGGCAGGCAAGATCAATCTGATTCCGATTATTCTGGAATGTGTTGAGGCCTACGCCTCGGTGGGGGAGATATCGAATACGTTGCGGGAGGCGTGGGGCGAGTACCGCGAGAATATAGTGGTGTAGGCGGGCGCTGGTCTTGAACTTGGTATCCGTGTGCCATTCAAGGCGATGTAGTTCTTATACTTTTATGGCTGAGAAGCTGGCACGCGTCATGCCGACGAAAGTCGGCATCCAGTATAGAAACTTGTGACTACAGTCTCTTAGACTGGATTCCGGCTTCCGCCGGAATGATGTGCTTGGATTGCGTGAGGAATAGAAACAGCGCGCGCACACTATGATCTTTCTAACGTCTCTCCCGCAGATTAGTGGCAAAGCCACGGGATTCCCCGCAACGCTGTGAGAAGGTCGCGGCATTATCTGGAGAAGGAGAATATCTCTGAACGAAAGAAATATCCGCCATATTGCCATCGCGGTCAAAAACCTTGAGAAGGCAAAACAACTGTTTTCACTCTTGGGTGCGGCGAAGGTTGGAGAGACGATCGAGGTCTCTGATCAGAAGATAATCTGCTGCTTCATCGAGACTGGCGGTACGAAAATAGAGCTGATCCAACCAACCGCAGGCAATGTCGGGGTCGCCAAATTCCTCGAAAAGCGCGGCGAGGGGCTTCACCATATCTGCCTTGGCGTCAAAGACATAGAAGACACACTTAAAGAATTAAGTGAAAGCGGAATCGAACTGATTGACGAGACTCCCCGCCCCGGTGCGGAAGGGCATCGCATCGCTTTCCTTCATCCCAGGTCCACCGGCGGAGTGCTGATTGAGCTGGAGGAAGAGTAAGTAACTCCAATCTGCCTCAAATACCTTTCCGAACAAGGCCTTTCTCCTCATTCTCAAACTATTACAACAACATCGACCAGTTTACTTCGTATTAACTCCAAGATATGGCTGCACTTATGTTTAGGCGAAATTCGCCCGGACAAGGCAGCTGTGAGACATTGTGCTTGACAATGTGAAAAATCCCACTAACTTTGCGGGATAATTTGTGGAGGGATTTGAGTGTCAACCTTCGAAACATACTTCCCACTCGCTTTTCAGGTCTTTCTGGCCGTAGTAATCGGCGCGGCAATGTTCATTGTCTCCTCCCTGCTGGGGAAGAGGACACAGAGCAAGGTCAAAGGTGAGGCGTATGAGTGCGGAATCGAGGTGACCGATGACACCCGCCACCGCCATCCGATAAAGTTCTACCTGGTGGCGATCCTCTTTATCGTTTTTGATCTCGAAACAGTCTTCCTGTTTCCCTGGGCAGTCAGCTACGATCTTCTGGGTGTCTTTGGATTGATCGAAATGACAGTCTTCATCCTTATCCTGTTAGTGGGCTACATCTATATCGTGAAGAAGGGAGCTCTCAAATGGGATTAGAGGAGAAGATTCCTGATGGCATAATACTGGCGACAGCGGAAAAAGTCGTAAACTGGGGACGTACTAAATCGATGTGGCCGTTCGGCTTCGGGCTGGCCTGCTGTGCGATCGAGATGATCTCCGCTTTCAGCCCCAAATACGACCTGGCTCGCTTCGGTATGGAAGTGATGCGCCCATCGCCCCGACAGGCGGATTTGATGATTGTTGCCGGGCGTGTTTCGAATAAGATGGCGCCGGTTGTCAAGCGCCTGTACGATCAGATGCCCAACCCCAAGTGGGTGATTTCGATGGGTGCTTGTGCCTCCTGCGGGGGGATATTCAATAACTATGCAATCTTACAGGGGGTGGACAAGGTGATCCCGGTAGATATCTATGTGCCGGGCTGTCCGCCGCGTCCCGAGCAGTTGATCGACGGAATCGTGAAACTGCATGAATTAGTGAAGAAACAGAAACTAAAGGAATCTGAGGAGCAGAAGAAAAGCGCGTAAATCGCGCCTTCTGCTGCTGATTTTCGCAACAGATAATGCACGCTGCAACGCGGGACAAACTCAAATCAAACTTCGGGGACCGCCTCCAAGAGGTCACGGATGCTTTCGAAGAGCTGGCGGTCAAGGTGTCAAAGGAAGACCTGCTCGATGTCGTGCGATTCCTGCGCGATGATGCTGAGCTGCAGTACACGCATCTCTCGGATGTCACGGCGACCGACTGGCCTGACGATGAGAAGCGTCACGAGCTGATCTATCACCTGTATTCCTATGAAATTCATGAGTACATTCGGATAAAGGTGCGGGTCGCCGAGGGAGAACATGCTCCTACTCTCTGTAACGACTGGGATTGCGCCAACTGGCTGGAGCGCGAGGTCTACGACATGTTTGGCGTGCTCTTTGAGGGTCACCCGGATCTGCGCCGCATCCTGATGTGGGATGATTTCGAAGGCCACCCGCTTCGCAAGGACTATCCCCTCACTTATGAACGCCCGCAATTCAGTTTCAATAAGGACAACCCGCCGGAGGTCATCAAGTAATGGTTGAAGCCAAACGGATGACCATCAACCTGGGGCCGCAGCACCCGGCTACGCACGGGGTGTTGCGCGTGATTCTCGAGCTGGATGGCGAGACGGTAACGAAGTGCATTCCTGAGATCGGTTATCTGCACACCGGTATCGAAAAAACCGCCGAAGCCAAGCTGTATTATAAAGCGCTCCCAATGACCGACCGGATGGATTACCTGGCGCCGATGTCGAACAACCTCGGATATTGCCTGGGGGTGGAGAAGCTGTTTGGAGTCGAAATCCCGGAGAAGGCACAATGGGTGCGGGTATTGCTGGCTGAAGCGACGCGGCTGAACTCTCATCTCGTCTGGCTCGGTACTCATGCGCTTGATCTGGGCGCAATGAGCATGGTGCTTTATGCTTTCCGCGAGCGTGAAGATGTGATCAAGCTATACGAGGCCGTTTCCGGCCAGCGGATGATGTCGACGTATTTCCGCGTCGGGGGACTGGCGCAGGACTTGCCGGCTGATTTTGAGCAGTTGGTACGGATACTGCTCAAGAATATGAAAGTCAGGGTGCAGGAGTATGAGGATATCCTGACCAATAACCGTATCTGGCGCAATCGCACCATCGGCGTTGGCAAGATCAGCAAAGAAGAAGCGGTCAAATCAGGATTGACCGGACCGTTGCTGCGCGCTTCGGGAGTAAAGCATGATTTGCGGAAAGCCAGGCCGTACTCCAGTTATGAGAAGTTTGAGTTTGAGATACCGACATCCGAACGTTGCGACTCCTTTGGTCGTTACGAAGTCCGTATGGAGGAAATGCGGCAATCGCTGCGGATAATCGAGCAGGCGATTGACGGGATGCCGAGCGGTCGTTATCGCGCCCGCGCACCGGGAATCGTGCTGCCGACCAAGGAGGAATGCCTCTATTCCATGGAGGCGATGATCTATCACTTCAAGCTGATAACGCAGGGATACAGCCCTCCGAAAGGCGAGGTCTATGTTACGATCGAGTCACCCAAGGGAGAGATCGGGTTTTATTTCGTGTCGGACGGCTCGCCCCGCCCGTATCGAATGCGGGTGCGGCCACCCAGTTTCGTGAACATCGCAGCTCTGCCAAAACTGGTGATCGGTGGCTTGCTTTCGGACGTGATTACCTGTATCGGTTCAGTTGATATCGTGCTTGGCGAGGTGGATCGGTGATGCTGAGATGATATTATCGGACGAAACAAAGAGAAAAATTTCACAAGCTAAGGTGAAATACCCGAAGGCAAAGTCGGCGATCCTGCCGGGCTTGCATGCCGCCTATGAGCAGCTTGGGTATCTCAGCGACGAGATGTACAAGGAAATCGCAGAGGTGCTGGGTGTGAAGTTCATCGAAGTCGCGGAAGCAGCATCGTTTTATACTCTGTTTCCCAAGGCGAAGCGCGGCAAGTACTACATCCAGGTTTGCCGCAACATTTCCTGCGCTCTGCTGGGATCGCATCACCTGACCAAATACCTGCTTGAGAAGACGGGCACCAAGCTAGGCGAGACCTCCTCTGACGGCCTGTTCACGGTCGTGGAGGTTGAGTGCCTGGGAAGCTGCTGTTCGGCTCCGATGATGCAGGTGAATGAGAAGTATTACGAGAATCTCACTATTGAGAAAGTTGACAAGCTGATAAATGACTGGCGCAACGCAGAATAAATCGGACGCTAAGGAGACGCGCATCCTGCTGGAGCATATCGGTGATCCCGATCTGCACAAGATCGAGCACGCGATGGAATTGGGCGCTTACAAGGCCTGGCAAAAGGTGCTCAAGGAAGTGAAGCGCGAGGACCTGATACAGACGGTAAAAACTTCAGGCTTGCGCGGCCGGGGCGGCGCCGGATTCCCGACAGGTGTCAAATGGGGTTTCGTGCCGGCCAATTCACCGAAGCCGAAGTACCTCTGCTGTAACGCCGACGAGTCCGAACCCGGCACCTGCAAGGACAGGGTGCTGATGGAAAACGACCCGCACTCGGTTATTGAGGGGTGCCTGATTGCCGCGTTCGCGATTGATTGCCATATCGCATTCTTCTATATCCGGGGCGAATATGATCTGAGCAAAAGGAGGATTGAGGCCGCAATTGCTGAGGCCTACGACAAAGGCTTTATCGGCAAGAACATCTTGGGCAGCGGCTACGACCTGGAACTGGTGTTGCACCGTGGTGGTGGTGCCTATATTTGCGGAGAGGAAACCGCGTTGCTCAGCTCACTGGAAGGCGATAAGGGACTGTCGCGCATCAAACCGCCGTTTCCGGCGGTAGAGGGTTTGTATGCCTGCCCGACTGTCGTAAACAACGTCGAGACACTGGCGAACCTGCGGCACATTGTGATGCGGGGTGGCGAGTGGTACGCCGGTATGGGAACCGAGAAATCGAAAGGCACTCGACTTTTCTCAGTCTCGGGACACGTCAAGAAACCAGCGAATTATGAGGTTGAACTGGGGACGACACTCCGCGATTTGATATATGGCCTGGCGGGTGGAATCAAAGATGATAAGCCGCTGAAATGCGTGATACCGGGCGGATCTTCCACTCCCGTACTAATGCCGGATCAGCTGGATACGTCGCTCGATTTCGAGTCGATTGCCGCTGCCGGCTCAATGCTGGGCTCGGGTGGCGTGATTGTGATGCACGAGGACACCTGCATCGTCTGGGTTGCTGAGATTCTGGCACACTTCTATATGCATGAGTCGTGCGGCAAATGCACCCCGTGCCGTCAGGGAACAGGATGGCTCTATGAAATTCTGCATCGTATTGAACATGGTGAAGGGAGAATGGAGGATCTCGACACCCTGGAGGACCTTGCGGAAAACATCGAAGGCAACACGATTTGCGCGCTGGGAGATGCTGCTGCCGTGCCGGTGATATCGACATTGAAGCATTTTCGTGATGAGTACATTTACCATATCGAACACAAGAAGTGCAAATACAACAATGACTTCAGGCTGCCACCGCAATGAGCGACTTTACCATCACAGTCAATGACAAGAGCGTTCCGGTCACCAAAGGTCAAACGGTGCTGGAGGCATCCCTGGCGGCGGGTATCGACATACCGGTGTTCTGCTGGCATCCACAAATGGTGCCGGTGGGTGCCTGTCGGATATGCCTGATTGAAATAGAAAAATTTCCTAAGCTGCAAGTTGCCTGTGCCACGCAAGCACAGGAGGGGATGGTCGTTCACACCGAATCCCCGAAGGTCGTGAAGGCGCGTCATGGCGTGTTAGAGTTCATCCTGGCGCATCATCCGCTCGATTGCCCGACCTGTGATAAGGGGGGAGAGTGCGACCTGCAAAATATCACCTTCAAGTATGGCCTTGACTATAGTCGCCTGCAGGAGCCGAAACATCGGTTTATTGAGGATCCCGATTCCACCTTCGATGATCTCCGCATCGGCCCGGAAGTAATCCGCAATCAGAATCGCTGCATTCACTGCTATCGCTGCACGCGGATCGTTGATGAAATTGCGTTCGAAGACGACCTCGGCGCCTATCAGCGCGGTTATCATACCGAAATACTGCCGCCGCCGGGACGTGAGATTCGCAATCTTTACTCCGGTAACGTGGTGGAATATTGCCCGGTGGGGGCGCTGACCAACACCGACTGGCGCTACAAGGTGCGTGTCTGGCTCACAGAGCAGACGCCCGTGGTTTGTCAGCATTGTCCGGACGGTTGCAATATGAAGCTGTGGACATTTCATAATAAGCTGTATCGTGCTACCTCCCGGCCTAACGAGGCAATTGACAAAGGATTTCTGTGCGACATCGGGCGCTACGGCTATCAGTATATGACCAGCAATGACCGTCTCAAGAAACCGATGATCCGCAAAGAGGGGGAGTTGGTAGAGACGAGCTGGGATGAAGCGCTGGAGTTCATCAAGACGCAGACTGATGACCTGAAAAAGAAACTCTCAGGCAGCGGTTTCTTCGGTTTCGTCGGCGCAAGCGCCTACAATGAAGAGATCTACGCTTTTCAACGTTTCCTGCGCCGGGTGATAGGCACGAACAACATCGATCACCGTTTGCACCGCAAACGCCACCTCGACTACGACAAGGAAATCACGGAACACAAACTTGGGCCTGATTTCACGACATTCGCCGAAATCGAAAAGGCTGACACCATCGTCGTGTTCGGCTCCGACCTCCACTCGGAGAATCCAATCACTGCGTTGCGGGTGAAACGGGCAATCCGGTACCACGAAGCTAAACTGATCATCATCAATCCGCTGCCAACCCACCTCGCGGTGCGCACTGATGCTATCGAGGCGATTCATGAGCGGGGCACGGGTGGCGTGGCGTTGACTGCCATAACTGACGCAGTGCTCAAGAAGATCGAGACTGAGTTGGATGCTCGCAATCTGAGCGACGACGAAGTGCAGTCTTTCAGAAACGCTAATTCCGCCTTCATCGGCGAGAAAGCGACGAAGCTCACCGGAATCAACCAGTCTACCATTGATTCGATTGCGGAAACAATCGCCAGGTCAGAGAATGCGGTGATTATCACCGGTGCTTTCTTCGAGCGCGATCCGTGGCGGGATTCCTTGATGATTGCAGCGACTAACCTTCGCCGGACTTTCAAGAACTGCAAACTTGTCAATATGCCTGACGAGAGCAACGCCGTTGGCGCCGACCTTTTGGGCGCGCTTCCAGCTATCCTGCCGGGCAACTCACCATTCGACCAAAAGAGCAAGTTCGAAGATGTCTGGCACGGTCCCGTCACCGACATGGTGGGGAAGGACACTATCGGTATCCTGGAAGCGATCAACGAAGATGAGATAGAGTGCGGCTTTCTGCTGCAGGCTGATCCGGTGCGCAAGTTCCCTGATGGTTCATATGCCCATTCCGTGATGGAAAAGCTCAAGCTGTTGATTGTCATTGACAGCTTTATGACTGACACCGCGCGTGTTGCCGACGTGATTCTGCCGCTGGCTCCCTTTGCGGAGACGGAGGGTACCCGCACCAACTGGGAGGGACGCCTGCAATACTCGGCACGGGCACTCAAACCCCTGGCTGACTCGAAGCCTGCATGTGAGATCATTGAACTGCTGGCTGATCGACTTGGGACCGCGTTTCAGCAAGAGAATCCGCTCGAAGTATTTCAGGAGATGAAGAAATTCCTCCCGGGCGAATTCCCTGACAGCTTCGAGGGAATTCCGCAGGAGGGAGTGCTGCTTCGCAGCAAATCACAGCTTCCATCCGCAGGACTTCTGCCGTTTGTTTTCAATCCGGTTGCAGAGGATGAAGAATATCGTTTCCATCTGGTGACAGTGAATGCTGACCATCATCGTGGCACCTTAACCGAAAGGGCAGATTCACTGATGAATTTCTGCAACGAGTCATATATCGGTATGAATGTGCAGGACGCGGACAAGCTCAAATTGTCGGACGGTGATCTGGTCAAAGTTGAGTCGAAGCAGGGCAAGGTAGTCGGTAAGACCAAGAGAATCGATGGGCTGCAGCCGGGTCGGATCGTGATTTCCGATAACTTCTCGGAACTGCAGGCAAATCTGCTGATGGGACGCAAAGAACGTTATGATCGAGTCAAGTTGAGCAAGATGTGAGGCAGGAGTGAAACTGAGCTAACATGCTGCAATTCGCCGTCATATCCGCCATCAAGAGCCTGGTAGTACTAACGGTGCTGCTACTTGCTTGCGCCTGGATGACTTATCTGGAGCGTCGTTTCGTTGCGGCGATGCAGTCACGCATCGGGCCAAACACAGCTGGCTGGCGAGGCCTGCTGACGCCGATCGCTGATATGATCAAGCTGCTATTCAAAGAAGATGTCATGCCGACAGCCGCGCATCGCACTCTTTATATATTAGCCCCGTTGCTTGCCTTTATTCCGGCGATGCTGCCGATTTCGGTAATTCCCTTCGGCAGGTCGATTACTCTGTTTGGACAGAAGATAGATTTGGTAATATCGAATTTCAATCTCGGAATACTTTTCATCCTCGGTATCACTTCGCTCGGCATTTACGGAATTATCATGGCAGGGTGGTCCTCCAACAGCAAATTCTCGATGCTGGGAGGCTTGCGGTCATCAGCGCAAATGATCTCATATGAGATAGCGCTGGGAATGTCATTCATCGGCGTCATCATGATCGCGGGGACCTTGAATCTGGTGGACATCGTTAATCAGCAGTCTTCGATCCTGCACTGGTACTTTTTCCGGCAGCCGGTGGCGTTTTTGATCTTCATCGTGGCGGCATTTGCTGAGACCAACCGCGCTCCCTTTGATTTGCCGGAAGCCGAATCGGAATTGGTCGCAGGCTACCATACAGAATACTCGGCAATGCGCTTCGGGCTGTTTTTCGTGGGTGAATACGCGGCGATGATCACGGTCGCCTCAGTCGCAACTACGGTCTACTTCGGCGGCTGGAACGGGCCGCTGCTGCCGCCGATTCTGTGGTTTATCATCAAGACCTTCATCTTCTTGTTCATTTATATCTGGGCGCGTGCCAGCCTGCCGCGCTTCCGCTATGATCAACTGATGAAATTCGGATGGTACGTTCTTTTGCCGTTGGCGCTTGCCAACATTTTGATCACGGCCTTAATTGTCACGCTTTAGGAGGTAAACTTGTTCAGAGCGCTCTACGAGGTTTTCATCGCCATCCCCATAGGCATGTGGACTGTCCTTAAGCAGATGTTTCGCAAGCCGGTCACGATCAATTACCCTTTCGAGAAACCTCCGATGATGCCGCGCTATCGCGGGCTTCATTTTCTCGAACGCTATGATGAGGATGGCAGTGAGCGCTGTGTGTGTTGTGGATTGTGTGCTGCTGCCTGTCCGGCGGATGCCATCTACATGGAGCCGGCGGAAACCGAGCACGGGGAGCGCTATTCCAAAATCTATGAGATAAATGAGTTACGCTGCATCTTTTGCGGTTTCTGTGAGGAAGCCTGCCCTGAGGAAGCAATCTTTCTCGGCAAGGAGTACGAGTTCTCCGCGGATCATCGCGACAAGTTCATATATACGAAGGAAGATATGCTGGTCAAATGGCCGCGTGAGAAACCGTCACCGGTCAAGTTCCTGCGCCCGAAGCGTCGTGTCGGCTGGCAGGAGAAACAGCACGCCGGCACCGACGAAGAGATCGCCGAGCGGGCCAAGACCTACAAAAGCTGACCATGAGGGTTGGGCACGGGAGTGAGGCAGGAGCAAAATGAATCTGGCAGACAGAATTAGCGAAGCAGGAATCAGGTAAGACAGGAACACATGGACACATTTGTTTTCTTTGCTGCAGCAGCCATAGCGATTTCGGCGTCGATCCTGGTCATCACGCAGCGTAATCCGATTTCCTCGGTGATGTATCTGGTGACCTCCTTTGTCGCACAGGTGATCCTCTTCATCAAGCTCAGCGCTGCTTTTCTGGCGATGCTGCAGATCATCGTCTACGCCGGGGCGATTATGGTGTTGTTCCTCTTCGTGATCATGCTCCTTAATCTCCGGCGTGAGGAGTACGGCAAAGATATCAAGATGCGCTATAAACCGATTGCAGTGGCCTTTGCGATTGTCCTGCTGCTGGAGGTGGTTGTCATTGTGAACGGTTCTGAACTTGCGCACAGAGCACAGGCCTCGCTGCCGGCTGACTTTGGTTCGGTGAAGGCCGTGGGCGTGGAACTATTCACTCACTACCTCTATCCCTTTGAATTGACGTCGGTGCTCCTGATCGTCGCAGTGTTGGGCGCGGTAGTGATGGCAAAACGGAGTCTGTGAGGAAAGTATGGTACCGATAGAGTGGTATCTTATAGTCGCGGGGACGATTTTCACGATCGGCATGATCGGCGTTATCATCGCGCGCAACGTAATGATAATCTTCATGTCGGTGGAGCTGATGCTCAACGCCGCAAACCTGGCAATTGTTGCGTTTTCGCGTGAGCTGGCAGTGATGGGTGGGCAGATTATGGTGTTCGTGGTGATGACAGTCGCCGCCGCTGAGGCCGCCGTGGGGCTGGCAATAATCCTGGCGCTGTTTCGCGTTCGCGATACGGACTCGGCCAACATTGATCATGTCAATTTGCTGAAGTGGTAGGGTAATCGACTAGATGAAATTGATAGCACTCATACCGCTATTGCCGCTGTTAGGCTCGCTGATCAACGGTACGGTAGGAATGCGACTGAAACGCAACGTCGTCAGTACGATTGCCTGTGGATCGGTGGCACTGTCGCTGCTGCTTTCAATCTATGCCGTGATCCAGCTGCTGGGATTGCCGGAAGCGTCCCGAGTCTACGAAGTCTCGCTCTTTAGCTGGATCCCGGTCGGCAAGTTTTCTGTCGACGTCGGATTCCTGCTTGATCCGCTTACATCAGTGATGATTCTGGTGGTGACCGGCGTTGGCTTCCTGATCCACATCTATTCGATTGGCTATATGAGCCACGATGAAGGCTTCTCACGCTATTTCACTTACCTGAATCTCTTTGCCGGATCGATGCTGATCCTGGTGACGGCCAATAATTTCCTGCTGATGTATGTCGGTTGGGAGGGCGTGGGACTCTGCTCATACCTGCTCATCGGCTTTTGGCACGAACGTATATCGGCCACCAACGCGGGCAAGAAAGCCTTTATAGTTAACCGAATAGGTGATTTCGGTTTTTCGCTCGGAATCATGCTGATTTTCTGGCATCTGGGAACGGTCAATTTCCTCGAAGTCTCACGTCTGGCTCCGGCCCTGTTCGTGTATGGTGGTGGAGTGGTTACTGCGGCGACGCTGCTGCTGTTTCTCGGAGCGACCGGCAAGTCCGCACAGGTTCCGCTTTATGTGTGGTTACCCGATGCCATGGAAGGTCCGACTCCGGTGTCGGCACTGATTCATGCCGCCACGATGGTCACAGCCGGCGTCTACATGGTGTCGCGCACCAACGTGCTCTATATGATGGCGCCGACATCGCTGTTAGTGGTAGCACTGATTGGTGTTATCACTGCCATATTCGCAGCTACGATAGGATTATTCCAAAATGACATCAAGCGCGTCCTGGCGTATTCGACCGTCAGCCAGCTGGGTTATATGTTCCTGGCGTGCGGAGTTGCGGCTTTTGGCGCGGGAATTTTCCATTTGATGACGCACGCATTCTTTAAGGGACTTCTCTTCCTCGGCGCCGGATCGGTGATTCATGCGATGCATGACGAACAGGACATGCGCAAGATGGGTGGGCTTAAAGACAAATTACCTACAACCTTCTGGACAATGATGGCCGCCACTCTGGCCATCTCCGGTATTCCGCCGCTGGCCGGATTCGTATCAAAGGACGATATCCTCTGGAACTCGTTCGCCTCGCCCGTGGGCAGCACCATCTTCTGGGTGGTGGGAGTGATCACGGCCGGATTGACTTCGTTCTATATGTTCCGCCTGATGTTTATGACCTTCTACGGCAATCCGCGCTACGACCAGGAAACCGCACAGAAAATACATGAGTCACCCAGGGTGATGACAATTCCGCTGGTGATATTGGGCATTCTCTCCATCGTCGGCGGTTTCATCGGCTGGCCGGAGACTCTCGGTGGGGGAGCGTGGTTTGAACATTTTCTACACCCGGTATTTGAACATGGCATTGAAGTCGCTCGCTTCGGAGCGGCCCAGCATTATTCGCACACGGTCGAGTATGTCTTGATGCTCGCCAGCATCGCGGTCGTCGTCTTACTGCTCCTGACCGCGCGACGCTATTATTTGAACCGCGATGACACCTTTGCCATGGAACAGAAACTTGGCGGCTTCCATACACTGCTCTACCACAAGTATTGGGTGGACGAATTCTACGACAAAGCTATCGTGCAGCCGCTGATAAGTTTTTCGATGTTCCTGTGGCAGATTTTTGACGTCAGGATCATCGATGGTATCGTCAATGGGATTGCGACGATCGTCGGGGCTTTCTCTTCGGTAATCCGCCGGGCGCAGAGCGGCATAATTCGCAATTACGCATTCATATTCCTGATCGGCGCGGTGTTTGTGATCGGGTTTCTGCTTTTGAACAGGTAAATGAAAACGAGATAAATGGACAGTGCAATTCTAACCATAGTGACTTTCCTGCCAACGTTGGGCGCCTTTGTCCTCTTGGCAATTCCGAGCGCAAAGAAGCAAGTCATCAAAATGACCGCGCTGACTACTGCTGTAGTCACATTCCTTGCTTCGCTCTATCTCTGGCTCAATTTCACGTCAGGCACGGCCAACATGCAATTCGAGCTGAAGCAACCGTGGATCAACGCGCTTGGTATCAGCTACCATGTCGGTATTGACGGCATCAGCTTGTTGCTGATTCTGCTCACAACGTTGCTGACAGCGATCGCTATCTTGAGTGCCTGGAACGCGGTCGAGGACCGGCTGCGGGGCTTCATGGTCTCGATCCTGATCCTGGAGACTGGAATGCTTGGGGTTTTCGTGGCGATGGATCTCTTCCTGTTCTACATCTTCTGGGAAGTGATGCTGGTGCCGATGTATTTCCTGATCGGCATCTGGGGCG
>CAYXUL010000029.1:0-36132 GCA_964468475.1 uncultured Ignavibacteria bacterium
CGAAACCTACTTCCCCTTGAACTCCGGCGGGCGCTGCTTCTCCAGGAATGCCAACAAACCCTCGTTCTTATCTGCAGTCTCGCACAACGCCGCAAAAGCATTAATCTCCAGCCCGTTTGCGTTGGCAAGGTCCATATTTATGCCGCGATTTATGACATCCTTCGCCCATTGCACCGCCAGCGGCCCCTTGGAAGCAATCACATCAGCCAGCTTGCCCGCTTCCTCCTGCAACTGCTCCGGAGGATAGAGAGCATCCACCAATCCGATGCGGAGCGCCTCATCAGCCCGTATGATTCGCGCGGAGAAAATCAGTTCCTTAGCGCGGCCGATGCCCACGAGGCGCGGTAGACGCTGCGTGCCACCGAAACCGGGAATGATACCGAGACCGACCTCCGGCTGTCCCAGTTTGGCTTTCTCGGAAGCCAGCCGAATATCGCAAGCCATCGCCAGCTCACAACCACCGCCAAGAGCAAAGCCGTTGATCGCAGCAATGGTAACGACACTCGAGTTCTCCAATTGACTGAAGACATCATGCCCCAACTGCACGAACGCCTTACCCGACATCAGGTCGAGTTCCTTCAACTCGCTAATGTCAGCACCGGCCACGAAGGCTTTGTCGCCGCCACCGGTGATAATGCAAACTCGCACTTCATTTGAACCCTCCAGGTCACCGAAGGCTTGTCCCAATTCGGAGAGCGTTGCGGAGTTAAGCGCATTCAGCGCTTTCGGGCGATTTATTGCTATCGTGGCCTTCGCGCCATCAACTTTAACTTCAAGATTTTCGTATGCCATCTCTGTCACCTCACCCCCTGAATCATTTGCTATAATCGTAGAAGCCACGACCCGATTTGCGGCCAAGATATCCCGCCTTGACCATCCGCTTCAGCAGCGGCGGCGGCGCAAAGCGCGGTTCGCGGAATTCCTCGAACATAATTTCGCCGATATACATGATGGTGTCGAGCCCGATGAAATCGGTCAGCTCCAACGGTCCCATCGGATGCGCACAGCCGAGTTTCATAGCGTTGTCGATATCCTCCCTGGTGGCGACACCATGCTCATACCAGCGGATCGCATCAATCAGGTAGGGCACCAGCAGCAAATTCGCCACGAACCCGCACGAATCCTTGGCGCGCACCACGGTTTTGCCTACCGACTCGGCAAACTTGATGGCAGCGCTGATGACATCCTCGTCCACCATGATGGTGCGGACAACCTCCACCAGCTTCATTACCGGCACCGGGTTGAAGAAATGCAGCCCTACGAATCGCTCCTTGCGGCCGGTGGCGGCTGCCATATCCGTAATGGAAAGTGAGGAGGTATTCGAGGCGAAAATCGCATCCGCTTTACAGATCTTGTCGAGTTGTTCGTAGATTGGGATTTTGACACTCAGATCTTCGGTCACCGCTTCGATTACCAGGTCGCGGTCAGCGAAATCCTCGAGCTTGGTTGTGGTGGTGATGTTACCGAGCACCTTCTTCTTGTCGTCCTCGGTGGATCTGCCTTTCTCGATGGCGCGATCGAGCAGCTTCTCGATGCGGCCGAGGCCCTTCTTCAGCAGTTCCTCTTTTTCTTCACGTACCAGAATATCATAACCGGCGGCAGCAGCAACCTGCGCGATACCGGAGCCCATCTGGCCAAAGCCGACAATTCCAACTTTCTTGATTTCCATAAATCCTCCCTGGGTGAGTAGAGTCCCTGCTTCAGACGAGGTAAGTCACCCGGATGCGAGTTTCACGTCTTAAGGCGAGAAGAATAGCCATGATGGGATGGGAAGTCAAGGGCTTTGGGAGGGGGCAAAACAGTGCGGCGGGAAAGTGCCGCGACCTGTATCAGTTCAGTTTTTTTCGGTCGCTGCGGCGCAAGTTGACGAGCGTGAAAGAGAGATACTCCAGTTCCATCGCCATATTTTCGGTCCTGATTTCGACATCTTCGGGGACCTTGAGCTTAACCGGAGCGAAATTGAGGATCGCCTTGACACCGCAATGCACTACATGATCAACGATACTTTGTGCCGAAGAGGCAGGTACTGCAAGTATCACCAGCTCGATTTGATTCTTCTTCAACTCGACTTCGAGATCGTCGATCCCCATTACGGTGATGCCTTTGTGATTCGAACCGATCTTACGCTGGTCGGAATCAAAGAGCGCGATGATGTTGAAACCCTGTCGCTGAAATTCCTTGTAGGATACCAGCGCCGAACCGATGTTGCCGACGCCGACCAGGGCGACGTTCCAGCGGCGGTCAATGCCGAGAATTTTCGCAATGCGGCCCTTGAGCTCTTTGACGGGATAACCGAGCCCGCGAGTTCCGAACGAGCCAAAGAAAGAGAGATCTTTGCGGACCTGGGCCGGTGTCAGCTTCTCGCGACGAGCGAGTTCCTTGGATGAAACCGTCTCGTAGTGTTCTTTTTCAAGAATGTTCAACGCTCGATAATAGTGAGACAAGCGATGGATTGTTGATTCGGATATCTTGCGTTCTTTCATACTCTATTGTGCCACTTGCGATTCGGCGTGTGGCAGTGTTGTGAAAGGTTTCACAAAAGATACGGCTGAATGGACCTCTGTCAAGCAGAAATTTGCCACAATGGTCTTTTTTCCCTGCAATAGTAGTACTCGCACAAATTGCTCAAGGCGGCCGACGATCGCTTGCTCGCTGGATCGTTGGGGCCGCCTCAAGCTCCACAAACCACTCTGACAAGGAGTTTCGTAGTTGAGAATCACTCAGGTTTGTTCCATATCAATCAAGGGTGAAATTCAAGAGGAAGGTAATGCTGTCCTGATCGTATTTTGCCAGAAGTCGGTAATTCTTGTTGGCAGTGAGGGAGGCGCTTACGCCGAGAGCATCGGCGAGAATGTCGCGGTATGACCAGCCCTCGCGGTAACCATCATCGTACTCCTTGAACAACCCCAGCGAGAACACCAGTGCGCCTGCTGCATATTTGTTCATGAAGCGGCTTAGCAGCGTTGTCGTTCCCATCGACCCCATCATATGAGTCCACTTATCGGGGGCCACAATGGTCCAGTTGTTGGCGTCCACGTAGAACCAATAATCCATTTTGGTGGGAAGTTGCTTGAAAATACCGTCTTTCGGGTAGTTGCCGCCTTTCGCGGTATCGGTCACACCGAACACGAAGATTACGGCGATTAGAACCGCAAAGGGTAGGCAGCCTCGACAATATGCCTTAAATTTGCTGTACATCATTCTACTCCTCAACTGTTTCATATTGACTCAACTGGCGTGCCGGAATGACGAATGAGGTAAGCGGTTTAATATCACCGGGTTAGCTGAAGCAGGCCATTGTGCAGCTTGTTTCGCCATGAAATCGAATTCACAGTTTGGACTGTTGCAGGTGATGTTTGCGCGAGGATTTCGGCTTGCCCGGCGGGCAAACGGGCATATCTTGAGAGGAAGAGGGAAAACGCAACTTTTCTTATCGATCATCCGCTTTTGGCGTATAAAATATATCTTTGAGGGATTTTGCACCTCAACAAGCGGCACAGACGAGCTACTGGTAAGAAAGAGAACTCGGAGTTTTCCGAAAGAAGGATATAGGTAAGATATGTGTGGAATTGTTGCTTACATAGGTGACCGACCTGCTTATCCGATCCTGATCAATGGCCTGAAGCGCCTCGAATATCGGGGCTACGACTCGGCAGGTATTGCCGTGATCGAAGATGGCCAGATCAAGTCGGAAAAAGCGGCGGGGAAAATTCGCAATCTCGAGGAAAGAACCAAGGGACAGCGTTTCAACAGTACCGTCGGCATCGCGCACACACGCTGGGCCACACACGGAGTTCCCAACGACTTGAACGCGCACCCGCATCTTGATGGCGCCGGCAAGATCGCAGTCGTACACAACGGTATCATCGAGAATTTCAACTCACTCAAGTCGCTGCTGGAGCAAAAAGGCCATCACTTCGTCTCCGATACTGATACCGAAATCATCGCACACCTGATAGAGGAATTCTATGAAGGTAACCTGACCCGCGCAGTGCAAATGGCGATGTCCCAGGTTGACGGCACCTACGGTATTGCGGTGGTTTCGCTCGATGACCCCGACGTCGTTGTCGCCGCTCGTCACGGTTCGCCGTTAGTTGTAGGAGTAGGCGAAAATGAGAATATGATTGCTTCCGATGTCGCCGCGATGCTGGAGCATACCAAGAAAGTGGTGTACCTCGGAGAAGGGGAAGTTGCTACCATCTCCCGCCACGGAGTGCAAATCTCGACGATGGATAATGCCCCTGTCTCGCAGCGCTATCATGATATCGAGTGGGACCTGGAGCAGCTGGAGAAGGGCGGCTTTGACCATTTCATGCTCAAGGAAATTTATGAGCAGCCAGCTACGCTTCGTAACGCGATGAGGGGTCGTCTCAATTATGAAGAGGGCACTGCGCGACTGAATGGTCTAAAGATGCAGTACGAGGAGCTGCTCAACGTAAAGCGAATCATCATCTCCGCCTGCGGAACGTCGTGGCATTCGGCGCTGATCGGTGAATATATGATAGAGGACCTGGCGCGAATTCCGGTGGAGGTCGAATACGCCTCGGAATTTCGCTACCGCTCGCCGATCATCGACACCGGCACGCTGGTGTTCGTAATCAGCCAGTCGGGGGAAACCGCCGACACGCTTGCGGCATTGCGGGAGGCCAAACGCAAGGGCGCCACCGTCCTCGGAATCTGTAATGTGGTTGGCTCCACCATCGCCCGTGAATCGGACGGCGGCATCTATATCCATGCCGGACCTGAGATCGGGGTGGCATCTACGAAAGCGTTCACCTCGCAGGTTGCCGTTCTATCGCTGTTGACGTTACTGCTGGCACGTCAGCGGGACATGTCCCTGGAGAAAGGGCGCCAAACGATTACCGCCATGGAGCGAATTCCGGAGTTGGTAGAGGGACTGCTGGCTCGCGACGATGAAATCAAGAGGATCGCCGAGATGTATGGCGAGAAAGAGAATTTCCTCTATCTCGGACGTGGGATCAATTTCCCGGTTGCGCTTGAGGGAGCGTTGAAACTCAAAGAAATCTCCTACATCCACGCCGAGGGTTATCCGGCAGCGGAGATGAAACATGGTCCGATCGCCCTGATCGACGAGAATATGCCGGTGGTAGTACTGGCGCAGCAGGATCAGGTGTACGACAAAGTGATTTCCAACATTCAGGAGATAAAGGCCCGCAACGCCAAGGTCATCGCGATCGCCACCGAAGGAGACGAAGATATCAAGCGGCTGGCCAATCACGTCATCTATTTGCCAAAGGTGCCGTATCATCTCAATCCCCTGTTGGCGGCAATACCAATGCAGTTGTTGGCGTATCATATTGCGGTGATGCGTGGTTGCGATGTTGACCAGCCACGGAATCTGGCCAAGTCCGTCACAGTGGAGTGAAGAATGTCGGGCCGTTGCTACCCGCGGCGAGTGCGCGACATCTGAAGGCCGATATTTTAGATTGACACCTGATCGGCCACTTGGTTAGTTTCCCGCAATGACAGGTAATCCCAGATAAACAGGAGGTAGGTAGGTTAACATGAAGTTAACACTAATCTTAGCGGTTACAGTGATCGTGATGCTGATAGCGATGTCAGCGCCGAAGTCGGTGGCCCAGGCTACGGGCGATGCTCTGCTTAATCAGGGTGATTCAATCCCGGTCTACATCGACAAAGATAGTTTCGAAGCGTTGAAAAAGGCGATGCCGGGACAGACGGTTACGATGAAAGTACTGGATAACGTAATGAGGTTTGATCAGAAGCTGGTCAATAAGCAGGAGACCGTCTACGCGACCATGATTGAGCGTCGCGGCGGCAGTTCTTTCGGTCGCAACGGCAAAATGACTATCAATTTTGACTCAACCCATTCCTCCGGCGGTACCCTGATTCCGCTACGAGGCGTGGTGCAACTCAAGGGACAAGGTGGCGGAATCAAGAGAATCATCTCAATTCTCCCACCGTGGTTGCAGGGATTCGTCCTGAAGGGTAATGATGTGAGCTATCCTGAAGGCAAGAATTTCTTCAAACCGGTTGTTAAGGAAGATACGCCGGTAGTTTATCAGAAGTAGCTCTCCGTAGAAGAAGCAAAACCTATGAGCGGCGATTCAGGAGGCGGAATCCTCCGCTTCGCCGCTTTTTTCCTGTTCATCCTCTGGCGACCTGCCCTCCTCTGGTGATTCTGCGGCGTCGTCCGCCTCATCGTCCTCAGAATCTGCACTCTCTCGCCAGTCATCGGCATCCAATAGCTTGCTCAGTTCTTCCTGCACTCCGTCGTTGAGGGCGACGGTCAGACGGTCAAGGTACTCGCTGATCTCGTCATCGGTCAGCTCAAGTGAAGTCAGCGAGCTTTCTCCCTCGGTTACAAATGCGGGAATTCCTTCGATAGGCGCCTGATAGCGGGAATTATGGACGATGCTGAGTCCGATCTCCTCCCACGACCTGAACAGAAAATGCGACCAGTTGAGGAGCGCGCGCGCTTTCGCCGGCAGCAGTGCCACCAGAGTATTGAGATAGCCACTGAGATAATCGTTAATAGCGTCTGCATAGAGAATCAAGCGCTCCCCGGCAAGCAATCTGGCCAGATGCACCCGATAGTTGTCGATGCTCACTCCCACCACAACCTCGGAAGCCCTTAGCGGCTGTGAAAGTTCGAGATGAAGATCAGCGCGCTGCTTCAACTCCTCTGAAGTCCCTTTCCCAATCAGCTGTGATGACAGGAGCAATGGCAGATAGCCGATTTGCCGGTAGTCGTCTTCGCTCATAATGGCCGTATGGCGAAGCAGTGCTCCCCAACGACCCGAAAAGTCCTTCTGCTGTTGCGTGATTCGAGTTACAGAGGCGATGTGTGCACCTTCGTCGGCCCGATGCCACACTACTGCAAGGGAAGTCTTAAATTCCTCGCTGCGGCAATCCCCGAACTGGTCGTAGCAGTTTATCAACCAGCCCTGCAACTCTTCATCCAGGCTTTCCGATTTATGCACTACTTGTTGTGACCCCGGGAGATCAGGGAAGGTACCGTAGATCACGTCGCTGATTTGCATCGTCGCTGCTTTCGTTGACTTCGACCGGGAGAGGATTTCTCCCCGGCTCAGGTTAGATCTTCGGCGGGCCTGACGGCTGTGGCGGGGTGCCGGAAATCAGCTTTATGGTGATTTGATAATCCTTGCCGAAATCAAGCTGCACTCCCTTGCGCAATTTGGGGTAGAAATCCTGAATCGGATTATCGAAGTTCATTTTGAGCGGCTCGTTCATTCTTGCCTGGCTGTAGTCCAACCAGGTGAATTTCACCGCATCATTTCCTGTGCCGGTGACTTTTCTCGTAGTGATTTCCTTGCCCGGGAAATTGGAGAAATCGACTTCGGTTTCCGTACCGATCTGCATCTTAACCTGTGTTCGCTCTCGCAGTCCGGTAACCTCGACTGTCAGAGTGAACTTTTCCTCCGACTGGGCGCTGACGCCCGATTTGAAGTCTTCAAGCGCCTTGTTCACCTTATCCACGAACTTAGGATTGAGGCTGTCTTTAGGGAACTCTGTCCACAGCTTGTTGATTCCCGCCTCAAAAGCCGCTGCCTGCTGATCTGGCGGCAAATCGCCAACATCGCCGGTCATGCGGTTATAACTCTCGCGTGCCTGCGCCGTCTTTTGAGGGCTGTAGCCAAGTTCTTCATTACTCTTCGGAGTTTCCTCCTCCTGCGCGTTAAAATCCGGCGGAGGCTTCATCGCATCATTGACACGTGAGATCGTAAATGCCTTGCGCTGTTTGCTATGCTTGATCAGTGGTTCGGCGCCGAACATCTTCGCCACCGGGAAACGGCTCAGGTAATCATCGTAAGTCTCGGTGATCAGCTTCGCTTCTTCCTTACTTATCTGCGGTGCATCGAGATTGAAACGCTTGCGAAACTGTGTTTCCGCGCGGTCGAGTACATCGTAGGTCGAATAGATGTGAAAGGCATTGACAAGACAAACAACTGCAATCCAGAGCAAGCTCAAGCCCATCACCCACTTGGTTACTCTCCACCATCTGGCCTTACCCTTATTGAAGAGGATGCGGTTGAAACTCCAGATCAGCGGTTGCGGCACTCCCGCCGGAGCCAGTTCGCGTGGTGGCAGCACATCGCCGCTCGGGGTCTTATCGAGCCCACCGGTTGCCGACACGAAGAAGAACTGGAAATCGAGATTGTACGAAATCATCGAGTCGATCAGGTTCCCGAGTTGACGCGTTACCCGTTCGCAGGTATTAGCCCATTTCTCGCCAAAGCGCTCGCGGTTAACGCGGGCCAGACCCTTGACGAATGACTGTGAACTGCGGCCTTTGAAGATCGCCGCATTGGCAGGAATCAACTCGACCGGATTAGACGGCGAGTAGCCGTCAAGAAAATCAGCTTTGGTGATAACAATACCAATCGGCACCTTGGCGGGCGCGCAGTCGCGCAAATCCGCGATAATCGTCTGGAAGGCCGCAATCTGCTCCCGCAGCAGAACGTCGGTGTCGATTACGGAGGCATCGATGAAGAAGAGCGCCGCACGGGCATGGGGAAAGAACTTGGCGAACTGCTTGCGCAAACCGCCCGGTTCGGCAATCGAGAGCGTCTCACCCTTGTAGTCGACCGTGTAGAACTTGACGCCTTTGCGCAGCGACATATCGAGACCGAATTTGAGGATTCTGGTCTCGGAGGTCATCGTCGGGAACTTGCGCTCGCCCTCGACTTCTATTTGCCGACCTTCTTTGATCTTGAGCTGCTTGCCGCGCATCAGGTTGAAATTCTCGATGAGAGCGGCGGCAGTTTCGTTGTCCAGTGGCGAGAGTTTGTAGGAAGAATCGCCCTTGAGCAACTCATAGAGAACGGAGAAGTAAACCGTCTTGCCGGCGTTCGAGTGGCCGAACACCATGACAACGTTGTCATCTTTCTCGAACGGTGCTCCTGCCGCACCCTTATCGGCCTCGGCAGCCTGCTTCGATTTCTTCTTGAAGGCGGCAAATACCTTCTTGATCAGCGCAAAGGGATTCACCGGTTAGCCTCCATTCCCCTGCGGCGTCTCAAACTGAACGGAACCCTGTTGCGTGCCAATAGGATTGGCCTCCTGCAGTTCCTTCACCTTCATCTCGTGAACATATTCCCAGGGGACATAGGCAAAGTAAGCTGCCGCCACGAACAATATTGACAGGAAGAGATAAACAAGATAAACGGGCCATTTATTCCTGAAGAGATGCACAACAAAACGCCAATTGAGAAACGAGAAGGTCAGTGAGAAGAAATTGGCGAAAAGATTGCGCAACCAGCGCAGGAAACGGTTTTCACCTTTGAAGATTCCGTGCTTGCGCAGGTACCACGCAGCGAAGTCGTTAGTGTGCGAGATTGCTTCGAGGTGATCCTTGGGCGCGAAGTTGCGGATTTCCTCTACTGCCCCCCGCTGCCGCAGCGCTTCGATATGAAGCATCTTCTTCTGCCACGAATCGGATCTGATGATTCTCGTAGCCGACTGCGGAACTTCGTCGCTTTCGCGGAAATTAACCGCGATTTGGGCGGTACGATGGAGCATCAATTCACGGAACTCACGGTCCCGTTTTTTCATTCCGGGAATCTTGCCCCCAAAGATTAATGGCGCTATAGCCTGCTCCACGAACTGGCTATCATCGGTGATGCCGCGCAGTTTTTTGGCGGCGAGGAAAGCGTTCTGGCATTGCTGCGGCGGGCGCCGGACATACCAGAAATAGAGTGCCAGCACATTGGCAGTCACCAGCGTCAGTGGCTGAGCGTTACGGGGAACTGTGTTGATGCGCAGTTTTAACTGTTCGTCAATCTCGACGCCTTGAGTTCGCATATCGGCACTGTCGATGCCGGAGAAAAATGCGTCGAGATCGCGCATAAAATTGTCGGCACGAAAATCAGATTGCTGGCGTTCAGCCCGGTTGAGCTGAACAAAGAGTGAGTTAATTACAGCTTTTACGCGTTCCGACATACCGTGCCCTAACGCGACCGTGAGAAGATCGCGACATGATTCATCTGTACCGCCTTCAACGCACCCTCATCAACTTCCCCATCAATAATTACATTGAGGCGGTCAAGGCGAGAGCTTTTCAGCGGGAAATATTCATTGGGCTGAATCAGCCAATAGTCGGGGTCGGAGACATCCTCTACCGGTTTTCGCGCTACCGAAGCTGCCGCGATATCATCCACTTCGTTGGCGCCAAGGTAGATGATGACATTGCCGGCGTACTTCATCGGCAAAACCTTCTTGTGCAGCCTCACGACAACATCCTCGGTCGCGCGCGGATCAACGCCGTCAATGACGATAATGTGACGCCCACCCTGCTGAGCATAGCGGACAGCGCCATGACGTTGCGCCAGGAAGCGAAAACCGTCAATTGTAACCGAGTCATCTTTGGGTCCCTGATCGGGATGCGAATAATAGCCAAGTATCGCCTGCATATTTTCGAAAGTGGTATCGGAAGCATCAAAGAACTGGGTCAACTCATGGAAGCCGAAGTTCGAGGTTTGATAGTCGCGCAGTGATGTCAGAGCATCGCCACCGCTGATGCCGCGCTCACCTGCCTGTAGCTGCGCGGCGCGGACGTACTCACGCAGATCAGGGTAAATCAGAAATGCCTGCTGAAAACTCCCCACGATTCCCGTGAAGAAACAGTGCAGGGTCGGGAAATCGACTCCCACCGCGTTGGCAAAGATGCGGTTATAGTTGAAACTCAGTTGGTGCAGCAGGTTTTCCGATTGCAGAAAGATTCCGCGTAGGCGCTCTTCTTCGCCGGCCGAAGGCTTGGCTTTGACCAGGTTGCGCACTTCAGCAACTGCCTGCAGAGCTGCCCGCTGGATCTGATCAATGCTCTTGCGCACCAGTTCCATACGATTACCGACCGCCTTGCCGCAGGAAGTAGACATTACCGCAGGCACGAAGCTCTCGTTGAGCTGATAATCGCTGCCATCAAAGGTAATCTCGGCGATCTGCATCCCCGCTGAGCTGGGCACGTCCTCTGACGGCTTCTCAGCAAGCATTAGCTTCGGAATCTGAAACGGAAGGCGGCTAAGCTGTTCACCCTCTAAGGGTTCACCAAATTGCGTGTGCTGATCGAGGGCGGCGTAGAGATATACCGGAATGTTATCTTGTCTTTCCTTGGAAACATCAATCTTCAATTCCACCGCTTTGTGTTTACGGTAGTCGTCGTTGACGTTGATGATCGAGCCGTTGGGAAGCAACGCCGTGCAATGCTGCACTTCAACTGTCAGCGTGTTGCCGCTACGCTTAAGCTGCACCTCCAGCGGCTCGCTGTTGCTGACGGCACTTTTGGCAAGACCGTAGCCGGGCGCCAGGGCCAAGGCTGCCCAGCTGGTCAGACTTTGTGCAAATTCTTCCTGCTGATTGAGATGGCGGCTGGTGACGAGCATGCCGTCAATCCAGTTGACGCCCCAGACATTGAGATTATCCATAATGCTAACTGCCCATTCAGATAAAGTTCTGCCAAGAGTTCAGCCAATATAGCCCGCTATGCTGTCTCTCGCAAGTAAGTTGAAAACCCCAGGTAAGCAGTTCGATTCTCTGCACCCGGACGGAACAAAGTCAGCCCCTTGTCAAACCTGTATTCAAGCATGGAATCCTGATGTGCCGGAGCAAAGAGCTTGCTGAGGCTCTCCAGCAGGACCCTGCGTCTGCCATGCGGAATAAAATCGGGAATATCATCTTCACCAAGCTGCTCAAGAACAACTCTGAAACGAGTCGAGTTCTCCGTGAAGCTACGCCCGGGAAACATATCTCGTCCCAGCCGATTATTCCTCTCGCCGAGGTAACAGCGCAGATTTTCCGGCAACTCAATCTCAGCCGGGATGAACTGCTCAACTCGGACCGGCTTGCCGGTAAATGCCGGAATAATGCGGTCAAAGAGCAGAGCACGACCGCGCAGGAACGGACCGAAAAACCGGAGCAGCAACAAGAACCGGCGTTCCTCCGGCGGCAGGCTTGGCATGTCGCCGCCAAGTCGCTGCCAGTAGAGCAGCTCGGTTTCTTCGTCAGAGACGGCGAAGAGCATGCGCAATTGCATGATGTAGATTTCAATCCAGTTCCGGTAGGTGGTGGTATCAAAAGCGCTCCAGAACTTGAGTACACGGTCCTCGTAGACGCCGGCGCGATTGTCTGATTCTTCAAGCTCTTCGGCGAAGAAAAACTCAGGAAAATAATTCCGAAACGATGGCAAGTAGGCAGTGACGACCCTTTCCTCACGTCTCCCTTCACCCCGGGTGGGCACCGTGCGGACTCCTTCAATATCGGTGGCATAATTACCGTGCTCTTCGAGACTGAGGAAGTAGAATTCCTGCGGCTTTATGTCCAGTGTCGCCAGCAACAACGAAAATTCAGAAAAGCGCGTCCTTTTGCGAACCGGTTGATGCTGTGTGATAAGACCGGTCTTCACTAGTCGACCGCCATTTCGGCTTTGAGCCGTAGATTAAGGGGTGTATAGCAGTCAAGATAAGCACCAAGACGTTCGATAATCCACTCCCGCTCTTCATCGGTGATCTTAACCTCAGGGTTAAGGCTGACAGCAACCCGCACTGCCGGTACCAGGCCGCCGTCTGTTGGCAGAATTGTGCGCTCGGCGCGAGCCTTGCTGATTCGGGTGTCAAAGCTCCGCGCCAAAAACTCGATTTCGCTGTTGGAGAGCGCCGTACCATGATTGCGTATGAAGAATCCCACGATGCGCTTTATTTCCTCCGGGGTCTTGGCATTGGAGCCACCCGAGGAAGTAACCAGGTTTCTGATGCCCACCAGTTGCGGATGCTCACCTGCCAACTCGATTTCAACATCGGAACCGATTCCGTTGCCGTTCTCGCCGTCGGTCAGTGAGTATTCCACTACCACGAAGTCGGGCGGGACTCTGCTGCTCCGTTGAAAATCGAATTTCACTTTGACTGAGTTCTCTTCATCGGCGACGACATACTTGCGCGGATTTCCGTAGGCGCTCATATCCAGACTGTTGACATATTCCTCTTCCCGTGAATCCCAGACACGCTCTATGGCGAATAACTTGTCAGGCAGATGCTCACCTTCATAGGTTGGCATATCAAAGAGGTTTACTTCCAAAACCGGTTGCCCCATCGTGTATTTGTTGCGATGCAATTTGTTACGATTGATCAGCAGCACAGTATTGCTGTCGAAGTAGCGATAGCGACGCAGATCACCGACCTCATGGTCGGGTGGCAGATCAATCTTGAGCCACCAGCGCGGCGTCGATAATCCGGAGTAGTCAAGGTGCGCAAATCTGCTTTCGACATCTGGCGGAATCGTAGTTTTGCCGGCGAACTTGAGATACTCGGCCGGGATGTAAGCAAAGTTGCGCGCTGCACTCAGGTAGTGCTTAAAGTGCCACATCGTCTTCCCTGAGGTCAGCAAATCGGAACTGTAAAGTCTGCTTTCGAAATTACTGTCGAATTCATATTCGCGGATATCGAGATGTTTGAATATCTCCAGCCGATCCTCGTACTTGCCGGTCTTAAAGCTGTCGCCATATCCATCCTCCCCCAGAGTGCTCCAATCGGCCCACTTGAGTGCATGGCCGATGCGGCCGTCGGGACCGAGATAGAGAGGAATACCCTCGACATCCTCAAGATTAAGCGCACTGGTGATTCCGACATAGAATGTCCCGCCACGAGGCGGCGGCTCCTGGCGCTTCATGTTGCGGTATGCCGGGGAATCCAGCCCTTGCTCCCAATTTTCTGTTTCATCCGGCAGCGTCTTCAAAACGCGAAGATATTCCCCTGAGGTGAATATTACGAGATCCGCATTAATCTCGAATATCTCCTGCGAATAGAGCGGGTAGAATGTATAGTCTCGCGGCCGCGGTCCGCCGATCGAGCACCTAAATTCTAAATCATTTTCCACCACTGCGCGGTTGTCGCTGCAGAGACAGGAGATCATGGTATAGGCGGGTACCGGACGTTTGAGCCCGGTCAGAAAGAACTCGCTGACGAAGGAATCGATCACCTCTTCGGTAGCTCCCCGGAGCCGATCCTCGGTGGCGACTGTGTGATGAGCAAACGTCTTGAGCATCAGAAGCAGTGCGGGATCCATCTGCTTTTCGCCGGATGGAACCTGATAGCCCCAAAAACGGAGTCGTTCGACTAGTTCATGATATGCCTGCTCGTGGCGATCGCTCCATTTTTCAGCCATCAGTTATATCTCCCAGGTTAGCTTGAAGCGATTGCCGAGGACATCGGTGCCGGTCACCTGGCACGCAAAGTTCGCCAGTGGCGACTCGACATTCTCGGAAATCAGCACGTTTACGTTGATACCCATGTAGCGGCGGAACTGATCGATTATGTGATTGCGGACGGTTACTCTAAGATCATCTACGTGGTTGGGCGTAAAGTAAGGTGAGCGGCAGCCGAATTCGGGGTCGGGTTCGTAGCTGCCGATCTCCGTCTCCAAAAGGAAACGCGCAAACTCCACCGTGGAAGTAGAGCGCACGAATTGACATCCCTTTAGTTCGTATGGAACACGTATTGCTTCGCTTGCCATTTGGCTCCGAATTCTTGTCTGTTAGTTCAGCTTGATCAACGCTCCCTTGACGTTGCACATGGTACCGCCATCTATGTCCAGCATTCCGCTCTTGAGCTTGCCCTGGCCGGAAGTCTCAAGATTCAAAGTACTGCTTCCCTTAACATCCGTCTGCATTCCTTCAGCCTTGAAACCCTGCTGGGCCTTGAGATTTACATTTTTGCCTGAGATATTGACATCCCCGTCAGCTTTCAGGGTAATATCCTTCTTGGCCTCGACTGCAACATCTTTATCGGAAACTATGCTGATTTTCTGTTCCTTGGTGTCGATTATGATCAGGTTGCCGCCGCTCTTGTCGATGATACTGATCTTTTCCTCACCCTTCTTATCACTGAAAGTGATCTGGTGGCCGGACCGGGTAAAGATCGTTTTGATGTCGTTGTCTTCGGCGGCGTCAGCTGCTCCGGCCATCGACGGTTTGTCTTTGCCGTTCCAGAAGCTGCCCATTACAACCGGGCGCTGGATGTCCCCGTGCTCGAAACAGACCAATACCTCGTCATTAACTTCCGGCAGGAAGAAGATTCCTCTCTGGTCTCCGGCGTATGGCGAAGTCAGTCTTGCCCAATCTGTCTCGAAAGGGGTGCTGTTACTGTAAAGAGTCGGAAATTTTACCTTAACTCTGCCCAGTTTTTCCGGATCATTGAGATCTGTTACGATTCCGGTCAAGAAACCTTCAATAGGAGGGTTCGGATCCTGCCATTCCGGATGAGCGACATCGATAGGAAGAGCATTGAAGTAGTTGTAATAGCCGCCCGCAGCGACCCGATGTTCGACCTTGGTTACCAGGTACTTACCGTTCCACGCGGCACCGCTGCCGCTAATCTCAACTGTCTCTCCAACTTTCAAGCCGGCAACATTGCTCTGGCCCCGGCACTCCGCCAGACGCGAAAGGTTTCCCTCCATTTTGGCCTTGGCGGCGGTCGTCAACTGGTCCTTGGTCGCTAAACCCCGCAAGCGAATATCCTGCTGACTGCTCTCGGCGAACAATCCCTTCTTGGCTTCGCGGGCGCCTTCTTTGGCGACCGAGGAAATCTCGGTGCTGCTTGAGCTTTTGCCGACGATCTCTTGCTTCTTCATGTAGTCCCAGCCGTGCACGGTAACCTGGTTACCTCGTGTCATGGCGCGTGCGTGCATGCTCCCCAGGTCCTTGCCCCACATCAACTTGAAATCTTTGCCCGAGGTGGGAGAGTCAATCACGACTTTGTCAGCGTCGGCATACAACCAGTGGCCCTCGCTGCGGGCGTAACGTTTCAAAAAGTCCCAGCGCGTCTCGTTGTAACAGACGATGTAGTCTTCGGAGCTGCCGCCTTTCTTTACATTTGCGTTCATGCCCGCCTCTTGTATCACGCTCTGGGCGATGTCGCAGCGTTTTTTCTTTAGGTGTATTGCGTTATAGGCGGCCTGATCGAGCTTGAAAGTGTTGCCGATTCCATGTAGTGTAATTTTGCAGACGAAGCTTGACCTGAAATCAAAGCTCACGTCAAATACGGTGCCCTGAAACTGGCGCTGCTCGGCGCCGGCTACGGCGTATTCTTCCTCAATCTTGAGCTTGACGACGATGCTCTTGCCGATCATTTTCAGGAAATTAGCTGCGTCTGCCGGATCAGAGACTGCATTTTCCATAGTTTCCAGATCCGGAGAAAACGTGACAGCCAGTTTGTAATGCTCAAAGGCTTGTTCGATGAACTCGATTGATTCAATCGCCTTACCAACTTCTTTTCCATCTACCAGAACATCAACGCCGATGGTACCTCTGACTACATTTGTGTCTTCGGAATCGAAGCCGCTATCGCTGCTTTCGTCGAATGTAGGTTCGCTTGCTGCCATGATCTGTTTCCTGCACTTTCCTGTGACTTAAGAAAACGGGAAGGGGAGCCGGCAAAGTGCTCCAGCCTTCCCGTCAGTTTCGAATCAGGAACCAGGCTTATTTGCCCTTCCACTCCTTCTTGTACTCGGCGCCATTGATGTCGACCAGCTCGGCTGAAATCTCGAAATACTCGTACATCTGGTCGTTCGGGTTGTGCGCGGTCGAGGGGACGTGCTCCTCATAGTGCGTGATGAAGCCGTTCGTCCACTTGAGAACCTTCAGTTCCTTCTTCTGGTTCGGATCCATGAAGGTGATCTCGCCATTCTTACGATTGACCTGCGATGAATCGAAGGCCCACTTCACGATACCGACGTTGTCGTCTGATTCACGACTGATCTTGATCTTCAGACCGGTCGGGGTCGATGACGGCTTGCCGTCTCCGGCATCATGCGGGCAGTACAGCTCGTAGCTGGCCGAATGAACCTTGTCGTATTCTTCGCCGTCGATTTTTAAGTCAACTTCCTGTGCCATTGTGTTTCCTCCTAAGGCATCTGGTTTATTTAAGTTTTACTTTCTCGTTCTCTTTAGAACCTCAATTACTTTCACTGCAACTGTCGCGCGATCGGCAAGGAGGTTCAAAAAAAGTCCCGCGTTACTCTACTTTACTCCGACCTGACCCGATTCATCCTCCATAGCCTCAAGCTTGACGACATACTGCTTGATCGGGGTCTTGGTGTTGAGCGCGACTTCAAGGATCATCTGCTGATTCTCGATCATCTCGTTGGTAGCGATCACGTTACAGGTGAAGCCGTTAATCACGCGGTTGCGCTGCATCAGGCTGAGGAACTTGTTGAGATCGTTGTCGATCGTCTTCTTCAGCTTCTCGTCAAAGCCCTTGTAGACCTGCTGGTTCAGGTAGTTGCGCATGACCTTATATATATAGTCATAGGTGCGTTTGATCGTGTAGTTGCGGAACTTCGGATCCTTAGCCAGCGTATCGGCTCCCATCGCGACGACATCGCCGACGTCGCCCTGCCAGTTGAGCACGCAGTTAACACCCTTCTCGTTCATCTTGGTGTTCTTCTTCTCGTTCAACTTGATGGCAGTGCTTTGTACTCCGGCCAACTTGCCATTGGCCTTGCCGGCGGTCGGTGCCTGAATGCCAACCTCGTTGTCATTCTTGTAAATAGCTCCGGCGACCAGCGACGACGGCGGCAGCCACAGCGGCTTGTCGTCGAAGCGGCTCTCCGGCTTGTCGGCTTTGACGTAGTTGCCGAAGACCGAGATGTAGGCCTTAAACTCATCATTCCCACGCATATCATCATACGAAGGATCATCCAATTCCTCGTTCATCTCTTCGTAGCTGTCGAAATGCTTGAAATCGGTGAGCACATGCAGCTTGCTGGGCAAACCCATGTCGCGGGCAACTGTGTCGATATCTTTGACGCTTCCCAGATAGCCGGGGATGCAGCAGAGCGAGTAGCAGTTGCGGATATCGTAGAGCCCATAAATGTCGTGAATCTGCTGGTTGATTGTCTGGAATTTCTCCCGATCGTTGGGGTCGGTCAAATCAGAAATACCGACATTGGCGAAATAGGCATACACTTCCGAGTCCGGCGTCGCCTTGGCGTTCTGGAAGAACAAATCCACACCGCGATAGGCTGTCTCGATGGGGCGGATAGCCTCATGAATCGATTCCATGTTGCTGGAAAGATTCTTATCCGCCTCTTTGATCATGCTGTCGAGTTTGTCGGCAAATTCATCGGATGTGACGTCGTTGCTCGAAATCAGATCAGCCCAAAGCTGCAATCGCTGTTTGAGCTGCACGCGACGATCCTTGAATTCGTCCGACGTGAGAAACTTGTTGTATGATTCGTGCTTGGGATCAAGGAACTTGACGCCTTCCATGTGAAGGCCGTCCTGGCTCTTGAAGTGGGAGAGATGGTCCTTGATCAGCTCATATTTGACAAAACCCTCACCGAGGATATCCTTTATATCGGCTTTCTCTTTAACCTCGGCTTCGGCTGCCGGCTTTTGTTCCTGTACTTCTTTTTCTTCGTCAGCCATTATTTCCTCGCATTAGGTTAAAGTTGATCGATGTAAGCTTTGACGACCTGCAGGAATTCCTGCTTCTTCGCGTCGTCCGAGAGCATCTTTTTCAGCTTCGAATTCGGCTTTTCCAACAGGTTCTGCAAATTGCGCAGGATCTCGACCTCGTTGTATTTCTCCCGCAAATAGTCGATACGGTTGATGATTTCCAGTGAGCCGAAATCCCGCATTGAATCGAACGCCAAATCGACGGTTTCCTCGGAGCCATCCTGCTTATTGACCGTGACCTCCTGCGAGGGACGATAATGCGCGAACACTTCTTTCAGGCTCTTGCATTTGGTCAGTTCAGGCTCCTGCTCCTCCTGTGAATTCAATTTGGTGAGGTACACCATCTTGTTTGACGGCAGCAGATCGAGAGGAATCGAATCACTCTTATCTTTGTATTCCGTCGTGCCGATATGAGGTGCGGCAATTTTGTAGTCCGCCATGAGACCTCCAGATAGAATTATGAATGAATGTTAATACAGTCTATACGCTACAATTTAACCAGTTCGAAATTGTCTTTGTCAAATCGCACTTCGACTTCGGAACCCTCGGGAAACCGTCCGTCGATAATTCCGATCGAAAGGGGGTTGAGCACATCTTTTTCCAATACCCGTTGCAGCGGGCGGGCGCCCATCTCGAAGTTGTAGCCGCGTTTGGCTAACTCGTCTCGCGCTTCGGGGCTGACCTTGATGGTCATCTTCTGGTCTTTGAGAATCTTGTTGATCACACCCAATTGAATATTCACGATGGTATTGATACCCACCTCGGTCAATGGGCGGAAAATGATCCATTCCAGCCGGTTGAGGAATTCGGGGCGGAATTTGGCTTTGAGGATATTCATCATCTGTTCGCGCTCGACAGGTATATCCTCGCGGTAGCAGTCGAGGATATATTGCGAGCCGAAGTTTGATGTCAGAATCACGATCGTGTTCGTGAAGTCGATGGTATTTCCCTGACCATCGGTAAGTCGTCCGTCATCGAGAAGCTGCAGCATGATGTTAAAGACGTCAGGATCCGCTTTTTCGACTTCATCGAAAAGCACCACCGAATAAGGATTGCGGCGCACGCTCTCGGTAAGAAGACCACCGGCGTCGTAACCCACATATCCCGGGGGAGCACCGATCAGCTTGGCAACCGAGTGCTTTTCCATGAATTCCGACATATCGAAACGCACCATGTTCTTCTCATCATTGAAAAGAAACTCTGCCAGTGTCTTGGCCAGCTCGGTTTTACCCGTTCCGGTCGAACCGAGGAACAAAAACGATCCGATCGGCCGGTTGTGGCGTTTCAGTCCTGAGCGGGAGCGTCGCACCGCTTCGGAGATCGTCTTGATCGCTTCTTCCTGGTCAACGACGCGCTTACCGAGGTGATCTTCAAGGTTGAGCAGCTTCGAGCGCTCATCCTGCAACATGCGGTTGACCGGGATCTTGGTCCAGCGCGAGATGACATAGGCGACATCCTCCGGACCCAGCTTCTGGTCTTCCGCAGTCACGAACTTTTCAAGATTGGTCAGCTTGCTCAGGTTGTCTTTGAATTTCTGAATATCGTTGCGTTCAGTTTCCATCGGTCATATCTCCTCTAAACCCTGCCCGTCCAGAGCGAGAAGAGTTCATCAAATTTCTCGTTGAACGCTGCGACGCGCGTCTTAACGTCATCACTGAGGCCATCTTCACTTTCCTTATCAAGCGCCGCCCCCAGATCTTTCTTGAGTTCGTCTGCCTCAGTCTTCAGAGGTTCAAGGCCGTTCTTGGCGCGAGTGCAGTTGAGCCGGAAGGAAGCTGATGCCTCATCCAGCAGATCGATTGCCTTGTCGGGCAGAAAACGATCACCAACGTAGCGTTGCGACATCTTGATCGCCTCGCTGACCACTTCGTCGGGAATCGAGAGTCCATGGTGTTTGCCGTAGATGTCGCGGACACCGGAGAGGATTTCAAGCGCTTCCTCGAATGTCGGTTCTTCCACCATCACGCGTTGGAAACGGCGATCCAGCGCTTTATCCTTCTCGATATACTTGCGGTATTCCTCAAGAGTCGTAGCGCCGATCACCTTGAAAGCTCCACGCGCCAGCGCCGGCTTGATCAGGTTGGCGGCATCCATGCCCCCGGAGGGGTTACCGGCTCCAACGATAGTATGAATCTCATCGATATAGAGAATCAGGTTGCCTTTGCCCTTGGAAAGACGTGAGATCAAGTTGTTGAACCGCTCCTCAAACTCGCCTTTGTATTTGGCGCCGGCAACCAATTGCCCCAGATCAAGGGCTAAAATAGTGGCATCGTGAAGCTCCGGCGTGGTCTGTTTGTTGGCAATCTGGATCGCCAGGCCTTCGACCAGCGCCGATTTGCCAACTCCGGGCGGCCCGACCAGGATCGGATTATTTTTGCGACGGCGAATCAGGACGCGGGAGATATTGTAAATATCCTCGGTACGTCCGAAGAAGTTGTCAAACTCTCCCTTGCGTGCCCGTTCCGTGAAATCGGAACAGTACTTGATTCCTTCGGCGCCGCCGCCATCCAGTTCTCCACCGGTTCCGACGACTTCGCCGCTGGTGGAAATGGTATCCTGCAAAGCCACCATATCGGCGACTGCGTCAATGATTTTCCCTTCATCAAAGTCGAGGCGCCTGCGAATCTGTTCGCTCAGCGGCGAATCGGCGGAGACGAATACCATCAGGACATGCTCAGGCCGAGTTTCGGAGTCGGAATAGCTGGTGGCTTTGTTGCCTGCCGCTACCAGCAACGATTGCAGTGCCGGAGAGGCTTTTGGTTTGATCTCTTCCGCCGATGACTTGCCCATCTTGGACATTTCATCCGCCAAAAGTGCCTCAAAGTACTCCGGTTTCTTGCCCAATTGTTTGAGCAACGCACCCAGTTTGTTTTCTTCGTCGCGAAGCAGTGCCAGGAAGAGATGCTGGGGACGAATTTCTGCGTGATAATAGCTTTTGGCAAGTTCCTGCGCCCGCCTTATAGCGTTTTGCAGTTCCGCCGAGAAGGATCCCAAATCCATGCTTTTCTTTCGTGGTTATGGTTGTGTGTCAACACAAGTGTTCGCGCTTAGACTAGAGAATTTAGTCCGCCTGAAAAAAACTGTCAAGGTCTTAATTCATCCACGTTGTGCAAATGTAACTAATTCACCCGATTAGGGCCCATATATATATCAATTCGTATCTTCTTATACAAAACTGGCGAGAGTTGGAACCTCGACTAAATCTATCTGCGTTAGCGACCAAACAGCTTATCGATAAATCCACGCTTGCGCGCGCGATTGCTTTGAAACGCCCCCATTCGCATGAAGTCTGCAATTGCATCCTCCGGGCTGTCGTAGGAGCTGCCCAAAAAATAGTCCTGCAGACGGCCTTCAATATCAAGTACCGTCGCGGGTCGTTTGTTCGCTTCATGCTCCATCATCGACTCAGTCAGCTTACCGAGTTGTTTCACCAGCCACTTGATCATGCTGTCACGGTAGACCGGATAAAGATCGGCATAGCGCAGGCGAGTGTCCTCACGAACATTCTGTCTCACTTCATACGCATTTTGTCCGGTAAACGGATAATGTCCTGTGAGCATTTCGAACAGAATTAGTCCGAGCGAATAGACGTCGGAGCGGCGGTCGGCATAACCCGATTTGAGAAGCTGTTCCGGTGAGGCATAGACGCGGGTCGAGTAGGGGAGCTCAATTTGCTGCTTGTCGGCGAAATCGGTCAACGCGCGCATGTCAATATCGGTGAGATAAACATGACCCGCTGGTGTGATCAGAATATTTTCCGGCTTCAGGTCGCGGTGCAGCGGTATCAGGTTGCCGAGTCCGGGGGACGGTTTTAGTCCGTGGATTTCGTTCAGGCCGATGGCGATCTGGGAAGTGACCAACGCTGCCAGATCAGGATGCAGGGGCGCATAGGAATTGATGATCTCCCGCAGGCTGGTAGCTTCCACAAAGTCGAATTCATAGAAAAGAATCGAGGTGTGAGTTCCGGTGCGCTCGAAGCGGAGGATATGGTCGCCTCGCATTTCGGCCAGCACCCGTCCCTGGCGATGGAATAATTCCGGAAACTCCGGATTCTGGCAAAGACGGCGACGCATAACCTTGAGCCGCACCGCTGAGTTGGTATCGGTTCGGAGGGCTCGATAGCTGAAGCCTTCGGGGCCCTCACCGATTTTGTCCTTATTCAGCTTATAGCTCTGAAACTGTTCCGGCAGGTTGGGCGCATCCTGCGCTTCATAACGGGCGTACAGTTCATCCATGTCCGATGTCATAGTTTGCCCATTATAAGATTATGGCTCGACAATTCCTAATGGAAATGGGGGGTGGGTCCGACAATGGCTCACCTTAAGGGACTCTTTCAACTTGACTCTACTATCCATGATTGTTATCATCTAATAGTTCCCATTTGCTCTGAGTACAAGTTTGCCTTCGTGTCTTCGCATCAACTCAGGTGCAGAGGTTTAAGTACTGCCGACTTAACCAGGATCGGCTTTCCAGAGGGGCACGCTATGCACAACTGTTACCGCGCTTTCGCCACAGCCTGCATTCTTCTATCGCTCATTTTCGCTCCACATTCCCTTGCCCACAGCGACGGAATCACATCTTCTCACGCTCTGCCGGGAAAATCCGTTACCCAATTCACAACCCCGGATGGCCGCATCGATATGGAGGCTATTCACAGTATCGACTACCAGGGTGCTCTGGATCTTGACGGCGTGGATGTCACCATTGATCCCGTCAGCGATGAGCCTTTGTTCAGGGCAAATTCTGTGCAGTCCACCGCCGCCCATCCTGACGATATCTACTGGGACAACAGCATTTCGCCATCACTGCCCGGCACGAGTGGCAATATTTACGCCGCCGCCGTTTATGATGGCAAGCTGATAGTAGGCGGCTCGATCAACATCGCGGGGCAGATGCCAGTTAACCATATTGCTGCGTGGGACGGTATGACCTGGTCAACTTTCGGGACAGGTATGGATGACTATGTTCAGGCATTGACAATCTATGACGGCAAGCTCATTGCCGCAGGCAGCTTCACCACGGCGGGAGGTGTCAACGCCAATCATATCGCTTCCTGGGATGGAACCTCATGGTCGCCATTGAGAAGCGGGTTAAACTCCCATGTCTACGCATTGACAGTCTTTTTGGGGCAGTTGATCGCCGGAGGAGAGTTCTCGAGTGCCGGGGGAGTCGGCGTGAACAATATCGCTGCCTGGAACGGGTCAAGCTGGTCAGCGCTCGGTACCGGCGTCGATGACAACGTCGTTGCTCTCACCGTCTACAACAGCAAGCTCATCGCCGGGGGACTGTTTCGCAATGCCGGAGGTACAAGTGTCGAGTATATCGCCTCCTGGAACGGTATCGTCTGGTCACCGTTGGGATCGGGTATGGACTTTCATGTATATGCCCTCGCAGTTTACGATGGCGAACTGATTGCGGGAGGAGGTTTTACCCGAGCCGGCGGTATAAACGCGGAGTGCATTGCCGCCTGGAACGGAGCTTCCTGGTCAGCCCTCGACTCGGGGATTAGCGGAGAGTTTGTTTACAACAAGGTCAATTCACTCGTCATCTATAACAACAAGCTTGTCGCGGGCGGAGAGTTCACACTTGCCGGCGGTGCCAGTGCAAGCTGCATCGCAACCTGGGATGGTTCGTCATGGTCGGCCATGGGCTCCGGGACGGACGGGACTGTCAATGCAATGGCAGTCTTCGGCACGAAACTGTTGGTTGGGGGTGGTTTCCTCGACATCGGCGGTACCAGCGCGCGCAATATAGCTACCTGGGATGGTTCCGCCTGGTCAACCTTGACTCCCGGCATGAACTTCTATGTCTATGCGCTCACGGTCTATAACGATCAACTCATAGTTGGAGGAGTCTTTACAAAAGTCGGCGAGATCTATGCCAACCGGATTGCAGCGTGGGACGGCGGAAGCTGGTCGCCACTGGGGTCGGGCTTGGAAGGAGACGATCCGTACGACTACGCTAAGGTTCTGGCGGTTTACAACGGTAAACTGTATGCCGGCGGCACGTTTATCACCGCAGGCGGGGTACAAGCAAACGGTATTGCCGCCTGGGACGGAACAACATGGTCAGCGCTGGGTCAGGGAGTGGGTGGCTATTATCCCTATGTGAATGATCTGGCAATTTACGATGGGAAGTTGATCGCCGGTGGGTACTTTTCCACTGTAGATGGTATGGATGCGAGTAGAGTTGCTGCCTGGGACGGAGTGTCATGGTCGGTACTGGGTTCAGGGTTGGATAATACTGTCAATGCAGTTGCGGAGTTTCGGGGTGAGATAGTGGTGGGAGGTGACTTTTCCCACGCCGGCGGGGTCACGGCCACTCGGATTGCATCCTGGAACGGCACAAGCTGGTCAGCTCTCGGCTCAGGACTGAACGGAGCGGTCAACGCGCTCGCGGTTTATGGTAACCATCTGATAGTTGGGGGAGCCTTTACGACGGCAGGCGGCGCAACCGCCGAACGAATAGCAAAGTGGAACGGCACTGCATGGTCGCCGTTAGGTGAGGGGATGAATAGTTACGTTTATTCACTCTTTCCCTATGATGGGAAACTGATTGCCGGCGGTTGGTTCCGGGTCGCGGGTGGTGACAGCGCTGACTTTATCGCCGCCTGGGATGGTACCAACTGGTCGCCGCTTGGCTCAGGAACTAACTCAAGTGTCAACACCTACGCCGCTTACCACGACGCACTTTTTGTAGGCGGCCGCTTCCTCACGGCAGGAGGAAAGATCGCAGCGTATCTTGCAAGCTGGACAAAGGTCAATGATGCCTGTGGAGATGCCAACAGTAGCGGCGGCATCTCGGTGGCGGATGCGGTTTTCATCATCAACTACGTCTTCGGCGGTGGTCCGGCGCCCTCACCGGAGGCGTCAGCAGATGTCGATTGTAGCGGTGGCATCTCTATTGGTGATGCGGTTTATCTAATCAATTATATCTTCGGGGGTGGGACGACTCCGTGCGAGTCGTGCCCATAACTCCCCCTTAACCAGACAATAACACGCTTCAGTCGATCTCCGATCTGCCGGTGGCATTGCGCCATTCGTAGAGAAGACGCCGCAAGCGCATTGGACGATCATTGCGGGGACTCAACTTGCCGCCGGGCATCAGGTACATCGACTCCTGCGGGTAGTGCTTGGCAGCCCACGCGGTAAATTCAGAGAAATCATCCTTAGGGGGCGAGTTTGCTTCCGAGTGAACCAGATAGCCATTGATCTTTCCTGATTCATTAAAATAAAGAGTCAGCCGTACCGGCTGGGGTTCACGTTCGATCATCCGGTAGAAATCGTTGTCCTCGATTGCGGTTACAGATACCGAGCTGTCGGTCGACTTCCAGTCGCGGTACTCACGCGTGGCATTGAAGACACTATCCCAGGCCATCCAGGGACCGTCGAGATTCCACGGTTGGCCGTCGCCGGTTCGAGTCTCGAACCACTGTCGGGCATCGGGAGCAATTATCTTGCGCGCTTCAACAAGGTTACCGTCATCGCGCAATTTGAAGAACTCTTCAGCTCTGGAAATGAGTGGATCTGACTTACCACAGCCGAGAAGGCTGAGGACAATCAGGGCAAGAATGCCCGTTCTAATTTGCATCAGTTTTATAGTCTGCCTCTGCATAACGGATTTGCCTGCTGGACGATTAAAGTCAGGAAGTGCCTCGAGGGCTTCGCGCTGCACAGCATCATGCAATCTATCTGGTAGGATTATCTACGAAAAGAGATTCTTGAACGGCGCCAGGAACGGTCCAGACAAATGAAGCCAGGTGTGGAAAATCGAGGCAGTCTGAACCGGGTCAGGGAGTGACTTCTTTGATTGAGCTCTTCCACTCGATCATCTTCTCAAGAAATCGTCGATAGGGGGCGAAATGACATTCCTGTTTACAAGTACGCACGTCGGTAATCGTCAAGCAATGTCTGTCACAGCAGTCGCAGCCCGAAAGATTATGATCCGGTACGTACTCCTCGATCTTGCTGTGGAACTTGTCAACACTGACGACAAAGCTGCTTCCACAGTCCGGTTTATCGTGTTGAAAAAAATAGTAGGCAGAATCAGCCTCCTCCCCAATAAACGACATTCCGATCAGCTCTATCTCTGGACTATGGATGAGCTTCTCCAGATCAAATTCCTCCTTACAGCAAGGACAACAATGGGTGTTTGATTTCACGGTGTTTCTCCTTTGCTTCATATCCACCCTCCAAGAATACTAATCGGAAAACCAACGTGATATATTTGTGGACTTACGAAAATATTCGCGCTCTCCCCGGCTTAGCGACCGGGTCTTAAATCTACTCAGGTCGCCACTGGTATTTTGACAGATCGATATTGTCAGCTTTGTCGAACCTTATCCCCTCCTGAACAAGCAGCGATTTTTGAAGCTCGTAGCCACTGCCCCGCTTGAGCGAGATTCGTCCTTGTTTGTTGATTACCCGGTGCCACGGCAACTCTTCGGCACTCGAGTACGCGTTTAGCAGCCTCACTACCTGCCGGGCAGCGCGGGGATTACCTGCCAATCTGGCGACCTGGCCATAGGTGGCAACGCTTCCGCGCGGAATGGCCTTCAACACTCTGATTACATCTTCCGAAAATTGGGTCGGCATACTAACTCCTCGAGTTTGAGCCTATCGTACGATTATAATTCGTGAGGGATGAGGGAAAGTTGCCGGAATTCGAACCACCTGGTGGATGGCCGGTTCTCAATTTGTGGGTCTTATATCAAATACACAATACGGGGCAAACAAAAAAGACCGAACCCGGAGTGATGAGTGCTGACTCGAATCGAAGGGGGAGGTGAGATTCTCATCAGCGTGCTGTTGGGACCTGAGGGCATCACTTCGGGGGTAGCACAGGAATCATTAATTACGTCGCTGAGTTCCCCGACGGTACTTAGATCGAGGAAGAAGGGAGGTGTCGACGGTCGAGTACTCCGCAGTTACCGGTTAGCGGGCAGCGGCGTGCGCGGTACCGTTCAGTTCGAGTGCGCTGTTACTGAAAAGTAGCGCAAAATCGTCAGCCGCGGTCAGTTCGACAAACGTGTCTCGCGTAAAGACTCACCCGCATCGTCGGCTACTGCGGTATTCGCCTGCAAGCCTGAAGCAGGCGATCTCGCAGGTCAGTGCAATTGATGATTCTGTGTGAAGTTCGTGCCCCGCGCTGCTCCCGCTTGAGCCGGGCGGGAGAGCGATATGCATCTACGCCGGGTTCGGTCGCACGGACTTAGTTATGTAACTTCTATCAGGAGTTATCGGAGAGGGTCGCTCCGAATCTGATTCGTTCCGAAACATTGTGCGAAATTGAAACGGTTGTGCGGCGGCTGAGCAGGTTGTCTCAACTCTTGACCTGACGCACCCTCATCAACTACCTTGAGGAGGACAAGCGTCCCGGCCTGCCTTCGCGCCGTGAGGTCTATCTATGGGGTAGGGGCTCCATACATGGAGCCCGCTCGCGCCGCAGGCGCGAACAGATGTTCGAAATCAACCGTCAAACCACTGTAAGCATGAACGAAAACAAATCGACCGCAGCGAATCTCGACCAGATCATCATCCGCGACCTCAACCAGCATGATTCGCTGGAGCAACTCACGTCTCTGCTAAACGAAGCCTACGGTTTCCTGCAACGGATGGGGTTGAAGTTTCTCGCTACTCATCAGGGGGTCGATATCACCCGCCGCAGGGTGGAAAATGCCCGCTGCTTTGTGCTGGAATTGAATAATGAGATCGTCGGTACTGCCTGCTACTATGACGGTTCACACGCCAAGGGCTTTCCTTACTATCAACGACCTGATGTCGGTACGCTGTCTCAACTGGCAGTCGCACCGAAGCTGCAGGGAAACGGTCTGGCGACACGACTGGTGCGGCATGTCGAAGAACAGGCCCGCCGCGATGGCTGCAGCTATCTCGCGCTCGACACCGCCGAGCCCGCACACCATCTGATCGATTGGTACAAGCGGATGGGCTACGAATTCGTCTGCTACCACCAGTGGCCGGTCACCAACTACCGCAGCGTGGTACTGGCGAAGGATCTGAAGTCTTCTGCCCAAAACGGAACTTAAACTTTTTTTCTCTTGACCGTGTATACTATTTGGTTATTTTGCCAAATAGTGAGGACGATATGAGTAATATGGAAATGACGAAAGATACAAAGCAACTTTACGCCGAGCGCGCTCGGATTATCAAGGCGATGGCGCATCCGACCCGGCTGTTCATGGTCGATGTCCTTTCGAAAGGAGAACGCTGCGTCTGCGAACTGCGCGATATGGTCGGCGCCGACATTTCAACGATATCGAAGCACCTGGCGGTGCTGAAGGAGGCTGGAATAGTAGTGGACGATAAGCGCGGCTTGCAGGTCTGGTACAGCCTGAAAGTACCCTGCATTCTGAAATTCTTCGGCTGCGTAGAGGATGTTCTTGCCGCCAACCGTCTCAAGTCAGTTGAGGTATCCGGGAAATGAACCCGCAAAGAGTATTTTTTTGGTCATCTATTTGGCGATATTGCCAAATAGTTGGAGTCGGTGACTCCAGAATCTGTATCCGAATACAAGCGTGATTTGAAATATGACAACGATCAGCTGGAGACGCGACTGGAAGCCACTTGCCACGATAGTGGCGGTATTTCTGGCATTCTATTATCTACCGCTTGACTCTGTGCGGTTGCGCGGTGCGGTCTGGGAAGCCCTCTATCTGACCAAGTGGTATGCGCAGGAGCACGTGCTGCTCTGCCTGGTGCCGGCATTCTTCATCGCGGGCGCAATCGCTGTCTTTGTCGGGCAGGCCTCGGTGATGAAGTACCTGGGATCGTCGGCAAAAAAGGCTGTATCCTACGCGGTCGCTTCAATTTCGGGGTCGGTGCTGGCTGTTTGCTCCTGTACCGTGCTGCCTCTGTTTGCGGGGATATACCGGATGGGCGCCGGTTTGGGACCCGCAACGGCGTTCTTGTATGCTGGTCCGGCGATCAATGTGCTGGCGATAATCCTGACCGCGCGCGTCCTGGGACTTGAGCTGGGAATCGCTCGCGCTGTGGGTGCGATCTTATTCAGCGTCGTCATCGGCCTGCTAATGCAGTTCTTCTTCCGCCATGAGGAGCGGGAGAGATCGGAGCAGCAGGCAGCTCTTCCGCAAGCCGAAGGCGGTCGTTCGCTGAGCAAGACTACAGGCTATTTCGCGGTGATGATCGGGATCCTGGTATTCGCTACCTGGGGAAAGCCGGACAGTGACAGCGGGCTGTGGTACGAGATCTACAAGTTGAAATGGGTTATCACCTCGATCCTGGCGCTGGGGTTAGGTGGAATGTTGATCGCCTGGTTCAAGCTCGCGGCCTGGCGGATTGGGGCAGTTGCCGCAGGCACCACGATTCTGGCGCTCTTACTGCCCGAGTATCCCTTAATCGCGTTTGCTGCCGCCGTGGTCGGCTTGGCGCTCGTCACCGCGACAGCGGAGGGAGAAGGTCGCGAGTGGTTCGGGCAGACCTGGCAGTTCACCAAACAGATCATGCCGTTGTTGTTCGCCGGCGTGTTGGTGGCGGGCCTGTTGTTGGGACGGCCGGGGCACGAGGGCTTGATTCCGCCGGAATGGGTCAATGTAGCAGTCGGCGGAAACTCGATCCTGGCAAATCTGGGCGCTTCGGTGGTAGGGGCATTCATGTATTTCGCAACTCTGACTGAAATCCCGATTCTGCAGGGATTGATAGGGAATGGCATGGGTAAAGGCCCGGCGCTGGCGCTGCTGCTGGCGGGTCCGGCGCTTTCTTTGCCCAACATGCTGGTGATTGCCTCGGTGATGGGAGCGAAGAAGACTATAACATTTGTAATGCTGGTCATAGTCATGGCCACGATTTCGGGAATGATCTATGGCTCTCTTTAGACTCAGGAGTTGATATGAAGGAAATACGCATACTGGGTACCGGTTGCCCCAAATGCAAGGAGCTGCTGGAACGAACCCAGAGCATAATTGAACAATTGGGGCTACCGTGCAATCTCGAGAAGATCACCGACATCAATGAGATCACCTCCTACGGGGTGATGATGACGCCGGCACTCGTTGTTGACGGTCAGGTGAAGAGCTTCGGCAAAGTGCCGTCTTTAGATGAACTTAAGGAGATGCTCGCTTGACAAGGAGTATCAGGAGTGTGAAATGAGAAAACCTTTACAACTGGCAGTCGCCTTTATCGTACTTGCGTCTGCCTTTGTCCTAGCTGGAACCGCAGATCCCGGAAACGAAACGCACAAGAAAAGCACAAGCGATTCCACAGTGAATGTGCAGTCTCCACCGCCGGGAGAGACGCTGGTAGTTTACTACTTCCACGGCAACCGCCGCTGTGCGACTTGCCGAAAACTGGAGGCCTACTCCTTTGAGGCGCTCAATAACGACTTCAAGTCTGCACTCGCAGACAGTGCGATACTCTGGCGCGTTGTCAATTTTGAAACCGACAGCAATGAACATTTCGTGAAAGACTATGGGCTCTTCACGCAGTCTTTGATTCTTTCGCGAGTTGTGGATGGCAAAGAGGTGGAGTGGAAGAATCTTGACCAGATCTGGAAGCTGGTCGGCGATAAAGAACAATATCTGACCTACGTAACCTCCGAAACGCGCGACTTCCTGACGCAATCGTCGCGGTAGTGGATAGCTGGTTACTGGCAATTGGCTCCGCCGTCTGGCTGGGAGTATTGACCTCGGTTTCTCCCTGTCCCCTGGCAACGAATGTGGTGGCGATCACCTACCTCGGCCGGAGGGTCGACCGCCCGAGACATGTGGTGATCTCAGGGTTGCTTTATACACTTGGTCGCACGGTGACCTACGTGCTGCTGGGAATCCTGATTATCAGCGGTCTGCTGGCAATCCCGGAACTATCCCTGTTCTTGCAGGACAATATCAACAAAGTCCTCGGCCCGGCATTGCTGCTCATCGGATTGATCCTGCTCGGGGTGATTCCAGTGAGAATCTCAGGACCCGGGCTCGGAGAATCTTTTCAGAAACGAATGGAGAAGCTCGGGTTCTGGGGCGCCGCAGTGATGGGAATAGCCTTCGCGCTCTCATTTTGTCCCGTTTCTGCAGCCCTCTTTTTCGGGAGTTTGATTCCGCTCTCGCTGGAACGAGAGTCGAGCCTGCTGATGCCGTCTCTTTACGGAATAGGCACGGCAATCCCGGTCGTAATTTTCGCTATCGCGATCGGCCTCGGCGCGGGATTTGTTGGCAAGATGTTCAATGCTCTCACCGCCTTTGAGCGCTGGGCTCGCAGAATTACCGGAGTCGCCGCGGCAGCGAGTGGGGTCTATCTCACTTTGATCTACTGGTTTGCGGTTCAGCTTTGGTAGGCCTGAAGAGATGAATCCTCCTCTCCCGCGGTTAACAACCGGGATGTGCAATCAATCGCGTTGACACCGTCGTACTAACATTTATATTTCGCCAGATGACGAAATGGAGTTGCTGTGAGCGAACAGCTTGAAAATGTCCTCAATATCACCAAAGCGCTAGCGGATGAAAACCGCGTCCGGGCGCTGATGGCGCTGCGTGGCCGCGAATTGTGTGTCTGTCAGATCATCGAGTTGCTGCAGCTGGCCGGCTCGACGGTGTCGAAGCATATGTCGATCCTGAAACACGCCGGACTAGTGGCCTCACGCAAGAACGGTCGCTGGATTTACTACCGGCTGGCTGACGACACCGCATCCCGCGAGGTCTCCGAGGCGCTCGCATTCTTGCGGCAGCAACTGCGCAATGATGAGCAAATCCGCGCCGACCGCAAACGGTTGCGCGAAATCCTTTGCCTCGACAAGGAAGCCTTATGCAGCACACAGAGAGTCGGCTGAAAGTCCTATTCCTCTGTACCGGCAACTCCTGCCGCTCGCAAATGGCGGAGGGCTGGGCGCGGCACCTTCTTGGCGATTCAGTGAAGGCGCACTCGGCGGGCACCGAGCCGCACGGCCTGAATCCCTATGCGGTAGAGGTAATGTCCGAGGCTGGAGTAGATATCAGCGAGCAGCGCTCCAAGAACGTCAGCGAATTCCTCGATTTCAGGCTTGACCTGGTGGTCACCGTCTGTGACAACGCCAGAGAAAGTTGCCCCCACTTTCCCGGAAAGGTCAGAACAATCCATCACAGCTTCGATGATCCTCCGCGTCTGGTGGAAGAAGCGACCTCCGAGGAGGAGGCACTGCATCACTATCGCCGCGTGCGGGATGAAATCAGGGAATTTGTGCTGACTCTGCCGGAGATTTTCTCGAAAACCGGGGGAATGGAGCCATGACGGACGCAGCGGTTGCCTGCCCCAGCCGCAGACGGCTCGGCTTCATCGATAGATTTCTCACGCTCTGGATCTTCCTCGCCATGGGGATTGGCGTCGGGTTAGGGCATTTCGTTCCCGGCATTGAGGGTTTCATCAATCGCTTTCAGTCGGGCACCACAAACATTCCGATTGCCATCGGTTTGATCCTGATGATGTACCCGCCTCTCGCTAAGGTGAAGTATGAAAAGCTGGGCGAGGTCTTCCGCAACTGGAAGGTGCTGGCCCTGTCGCTGGTGCAGAACTGGATCATCGGGCCGATTCTGATGTTCGTGCTGGCGGTGTTGCTGCTGGCAGGCTATCCGGAGTATATGACGGGGCTAATCCTGATCGGTCTGGCGCGCTGCATCGCGATGGTGATTGTCTGGAACGAGCTGGCGCGTGGCGATTCCGAATATGCCGCCGGTTTGGTGGCCTTCAACAGCGTCTTTCAGATTCTCTTCTACAGCCTCTACGCCTGGATTTTCATCACGGTACTCCCAGAGTGGCTGGGATTGCAAGGGAGTGTCGTTAACATCTCAATGGGGCAGATAGCCGAGAGCGTAGCGATATATCTTGGAATTCCCTTCTTCGGCGGCATGCTGACCAGATTTCTGCTGCTGCGACTCAAAGGGCGCGATTGGTACGAGCAGAAGTTCATCCCCACAATCAGCCCGATAACACTGATAGCGCTGCTCTTTACGATTCTGGTGATGTTTTCGCTCAAAGGTAACATGATCGTACAGATTCCTCTCGATGTCCTTCGTATCGCCCTGCCGCTGTTGATCTATTTTGTGGTGATGTTCCTGGTGAGTTTCGTGCTTGGCCGTAAGGTAGGCGCCGATTATTCCCAGACAGCAACCCTGTCTTTCACGGCTGCCAGCAACAATTTTGAACTGGCGATCGCCGTTGCGGTGGCGGTATTTGGAATCGGATCAGGGGTTGCCTTTGCGGCTGTGATCGGACCATTGGTGGAAGTCCCGGTTCTGATCAGCCTGGTAAACGTATCGCTCTACTTCCAGAGGAAATACTTCCAAGAATCAGAGGCAGCGCCCGAATCGGGTCATTCCCACGTCCGCGGCTGAATTTCGCACTAAACTGCTCATTTCGGGAACCAAATCCTCCCTTTCTGCACTGTATAATATAGTAATGATCGCAATAACGACATAGTAGCAGAAACGAGACGTGCTACACGACAGGTTATGAGAACGATATCAAGACCAAGCCGAGTTCAGATAACTTCTTGTGATTACATAGGTTATCGCTATTAAGGACAGAGATTCCAAACCTCCGTTACACAGTTATCCCATAACCCTCCCTTGAGCCCGGGATTTTCATGCAAGACGCGAGAAAACCCGGGCTCGTTTTCTTTTCAGGGCACGAATTAGTCTCAAAACTCACATTTTTATCACATCTCCGCCACCGCAGAAACTCCTCTTTAGACCCTGTGTTTAAGGGCTTGAAAAGAAGATTGCAGGCTGGTGTGCCCCTGGTTGCACGCCCGAATTTGAAGGAGATGCGTAATGAAGAAACCGTCCGCAATACCAATACTGATTTTGTTCGGATTAGTGGCTCTCCTGTTCGTATATGCAGGGAATGGGGGCCGGATTGTCGGCAGAGTCGAGCAATTGATGGCAGGAACATCCGCCCGGGCCAAACAGGACGAAGGAAAAGTCATGAAACAGAAGTCGATGAATCAGATGGGGATGAAAGGCGAAAAGGTCGAGAAAATCCACAAGACCGATGCCGAGTGGCGCAAAGAGCTGACCGATGAACAATACTACGTCCTGCGCGAGAAGGGCACTGAGCAAGCCTTTACCGGCAAGTACTACGACTCACATGCAAAAGGCATCTATGTCTGTGCTGCCTGCGGCAATAAATTGTTCGGTTCGGACGCTAAGTTCGAATCCGGCACCGGCTGGCCGAGCTACTTCAAGCCGTACTCCTCTCAGAGCGTGGACACAGAGTCTGATATGGCACTGGGAATGTCGCGCACCGAGGTCACCTGCGCCCGCTGTGGCGGTCATCTCGGGCATGTCTTCAATGACGGCCCGCCGCCGACCGGTCTCCGCTACTGCATAAACTCAGCAGCACTCAAGTTCATCCCGGCAGATTCTCTGAAAAGTGGTGAAATGATGTCTGGTATGAAAGATGACATGAGCGGTACGACAGAAAAATCTGAAAAAAAGTAAGAAACCGAGAAACCCTGAAAGCAATTCGCTGTTATAAGCTACACATCTAAGACTTAACAACATTGGAGCAAAGCCCGCGTCTCCCAGTAGACCCGGGCTTTTTTGCATCATCCTGTTGGAGATTCCTTCGCCCCACGAATCTCTGCGACCACTGCAACTTTTTCTTTTCGCTCGCCGACGTAGCAGCTTATCATGGGAGGCAATGAACGCCAATCCCTTTGGACAATTCATCCTCCATGTCCTCGCCCCTGTAGGGGCAGTGATGTTACTCGGGCTGCTGGGTGGCAAGGGTGTTAAGTTCCTCCGCCTGCCTAAAGTGTCCGGCTATCTGCTGGTCGGAATAGTCATCGGTCCTTCAGTACTGGCCCTGCTCACGCGCGAAACCGTGTCAGGCATCATCCTGATCAACGACATCGCACTGGGGTTGATTATGTTCAACATCGGCGCGGTGTTCGAAATCAACCACTTCCGTCAAGTGGGAGCTAAGATCGCCTGGCTGACTGTCGCACAGTCACTGGGGTGTTTTCTCGTGACAACGGTTGGATTGTTGGCCGTGGGGATGGATCTTTTCACCGCCTCGCTGCTGGGTACTATCGGCATCGCCACCGCACCTGCTGCGGTTTTGCTCGTGATTCGAGAGTATGATGCGCGCGGGCAATTCACCGACACGCTCCTGTCGGTGGTGGCGGCATCCAACGTAATCTGCATTCTCGCCTTCGAGCTGGTTTTCTCGCTCGGTCACATCGGTAGTGGCCTCGGCGTGGTCGGTGGAGTGGTGCGCCCCTTTTATGAGTTTTTCGGTTCGCTGCTGGTTGGCGGCGTGGTCGGCTATGTGATCTCGCGCTGGGAGGAACATATCGATGACCAGGCTGAGCTGTTGATGATCATTGTCGCCTCGATTATGCTGGTCGCGGGCATTGCCCACACTTTGCGATTGCAGCCACTACTGGCGACACTTTTCATGGGCGCCGTTACTAACAATCTTTCTCCCATGCACCGGCTAGTCTATGTCGAAATGAAGCAAGTGGAGCAGCCGCTTTACATCGCCTTTTTCGTCCTGGCGGGCGCTTCGCTGCATCTCGAATTACTGCCCTCGCTGGGAGCGGTCGGGCTGGTCTATCTCGTTGGTCGCGTCGTTGGCAAAACGATTGGAATCTGGGGAATCAGTAAAATCAAGGGCTATGCGAAGAGCACTCGCGACTACCTCGGGCCGGGGATGATTGTGCAGGCGGGTGTGGCGATCGGA
>CAYXUL010000030.1:0-1304 GCA_964468475.1 uncultured Ignavibacteria bacterium
TGGGAGGCGAAAGGCGCTGCTGCTGATACCCTGCCGGGCGGAGGAATTGACAATTTCTTTTTCGTGGCACTTACCAATCAGGCCTTTATGGGTATGCGCGCACGTGATGACAGCCGTGCCTCCGAGCTGGTGGCTGCCGCCAACCAGGCGATGTTTACCATCCCGGGCATGATCGGATTTGCCAGCCAGGCATCTCTGTTCGGACGGGGCTTTGCCGGTACGCGTTCAATTCGCATCGATGTAACCGGGCCGGAACTGCCGGAAATTCTTGGCATAGCCCAGAAGGTGTTCGGTCAGGTAAGCCAGGTTCTGCCGGGCTCCAGTTCGCGACCGATCCCGGGGCTTGATCTGGGGAATCCGGAAGTCCGCGTCTTTCCCGACCGGGTACGTGCGGCTGATGTCGGCTTTACTGCTTCCGACATTGGTTTTGCTGTCAACGCCATTGTCGACGGCGCCAAAGTCAGCAACTATTTCGAAAACGGCCGCGAGATCGATATGGTGCTGATGGCAGATCCAAAATGGACACAGTATACACAGAGCATCGCCGAGCTTCCCCTTGCCACCAATTCTGGGCAGGTTGTGACAGTCGGTGACGTTGCAGATGTTGAACAACGACAGGGACCGGTGCAGATCAATCATTTGGAGCGGCAGCGGGTAGTATCAATCCAGACTGTTCTCCCCGACGAGATACCGCTGGAATCAGCGATGAACAAGATTCAGGATCAGATCATCACCCCTCTCCGCAAAGATGGGAGCCTGTCGGGGCTTTATGATATCAATCTGTCCGGCACCGCTGATGATCTCACCAAATTGAAAAACGAGCTGATGGGCGATTTCCATCTTGCGGTGATACTAACCTATCTGCTGCTGGCGGCCCTGTTCCAGTCGTTTACTTACCCGCTGGTGGTTATGCTCACCGTTCCGCTGGCGACCTTTGGCGGAGTGCTGGGTCTTGACATCGTGCGTATCTTCAATCACAGCCAGCAACTCGACATTCTCACCATGCTGGGATTTGTCATTTTGGTCGGCACGGTAGTTAACAACTCGATTCTACTGGTGTATTATGCCATTCAGGGAATGCGAGAGGGGCAGTCCCATCGCGAGGCGGTCAAAGATTCGGTGCGGGTTCGCGTGCGGCCGATCTTCATGTCAACAGGCACATCAATCCTCGGCATGCTGCCGCTGGTTATCATGCCGGGCGCCGGCTCGGAGCTCTACCGGGGGCTCGGAAGTGTCGTGGTAGGCGGGTTGGCGGTATCAACGATCATCACGCTGGTTATCACACCGCTGGTATTTTCGTACGC
>CAYXUL010000030.1:1404-8507 GCA_964468475.1 uncultured Ignavibacteria bacterium
ACCTACTGAGCGCAAATTACACTTGGGAGGTGATATAGCAGACCGCATTCAGCTTATCAGTAACGAATAACCCGATGTAGCTACCTTTATTCCAAATCAAACAAAACGCTTAATTTAGGCACAACCGGAGATGACTATGCAAACTCGCTTGTTAGTGCTGCTGACCTTGCTGGCCGGTATCACGCTGTGCTCACTCTCCGCTACCGGCGCAACGGTAAAGCGGATGGATATCGCGACACTTACGCATGAAGCCAAGGACGTAGTAATTGGCAAAGTAACGAAAGTGGAGAGTAACTGGGCAACCGACCGGCATCAAATCATGACCCAAATCACCGTAGACGTTAGTGAAAGCTTCAAGGGTGTCAGCTCGGGGACCATTCAAATCAGCCAAATCGGCGGTGTAGTCGGAGACGTCAGGGCTACCGCCGGCGGTTTTCCGACTTTCGAGGAAGGCAAGGACGTCCTCCTATTCCTCAACGACAATCCCGACGGAATCATTCCGACGGTTGGACTTGGACAGGGAAAATATGATATCCTGACTGATCCACAAACAGGGGTGAAAACCGTGGAGAATGACCTTAGCGGAATCGAATACCTGAACAATACGAGTAATGTCAAAGCGAAATCGCAGCGCCTCACGCTTAACGAGCTTACCGACCAGATTCGCACTGCGCTTCGCGATGGTAACAACAACAAGTAGAGCAAGGAAAGGATTAATCATGTTTAGAATGAAAACAGCTCTTGTCCTCCTGCTCTGCATGGGGATTGTAGCTATAATGTGCGGCCCGGCTTTCGGGTATGGCAGCTTAGCCTACTACTACAACGGTCAGGTAATGATACCTAAGTGGTTTAACACCTCGAATATTCCCTGGTATATCGATGCTGGTGCGGCCGGCAGTTACCAGAGCGCTTCGCAGGCCTGCTTTAACAACTGGCAAAACGTAAGCTACACCGATATCAGCTTCCAGTATCAGGGTACGACCAGCATCGTCATGGATGCAGACGATGGCGTCAACGTCGTCTCCTACAACTCCAATTACATCAATTGGGGTGGGGTTCTGGGGTTCACGATGACCTATCAGCATAATTCCACCGGCGAAATCTACGGCTTTGACTGTATCATGAACCCGCAGACAAAGTGGTCGACCGACGGTACTCCGAGGCGAAATCAGTATGAACTGGAAGCCGTCCTTACGCACGAACTGGGGCACGCCCAGGGCTTGTCACACTCCGTTACTGCGACAGCTACGATGTACCCGTTCATCAGTGCCGGAGATGCCGGCCCGGCTTCACTGGCAGATGACGACATCATCGGCCACGCGTTACTGTATGGTAACTCGAGTTTCCCGGGCCCATATGCCAAGATCACGGGCTCGGTTACACACGGCGGCACGGGCGCTCCTGTTGCCGGAGCGGCTGTTCAGACGTTCATCCAGAATGCGTCAACCTACGCTGACAATGTGACCTCGGTATATACCTATAGCGACGGTCAATACGAGCTCTATGTGCCGGCAGGCACCTGGTTGCTTAGGCTGGACCCGCTGGACGGCGATCCAACCGCGTATGATCCAACACGAATCAACGAGGTGCTCACTGACATCGCCCAGATCGGCTACGATGCCGAGTGGTGGAACACCGGTGAAAATAACTGCGAGGACCCGACTCTTGCTACTGCAATAACGGTCTCCGCGGGTCAGACTGCCTCGGGATATGACTTAGTCACCAATGAGAATTGCTCAGGAGGTCAAGCGCCGGTAGCCGATTTCAGCGGTTCGCCAACATCAGGAACGGCGCCGCTGAGCGTCAATTTCACGGATCTATCGTCCGGCAATCCTGATACCTGGAGTTGGGATTTTGGAGATGGCGGGTCGTCGACTGCACAGAATCCGTCCCATACATATCAGAACGCCGGCAGCTACACCGTAGCGCTGACCGCTGCGAATACCTACGGCTCTGATACTAACACCAAGACCAACTACATTACCGTGACCACGGGAGGTGGCGGTGCGACTATCCATGTTGCGGATATTACCGTTACCTACTCCACTCACGGTCCGAACTACAAAGGCGTAGCTACCGTCACGATCGTAGATCAGAACGGTTCGGGGTATGCCAACGCTACGGTTTCCGGATATTTTGACTATGAGGGACCAAGCAGCATAATTAGCGGTTTGACTGATGGTAGCGGCCAGGTTACCCTCCAGGGAGGCAACACCAAGAACCCGTCGGCCATGTTCTGCTTCAATGTGACGGATGTCTCCGCCAGTGGTGCCACCTATGATGCTGGCTCCAATGTTGTGACGTCAGCCTGCAGCGGAACTGTTGCCGCTTCTGCTGGTCGTCCGGGCGGATCACTGTCTGTGTTGCCAACAACTTTCTCACTTCAGCAGAATGTGCCTAACCCGTTCAACCCGACAACGAATATCAGCTTCACGCTGGCGTCGGCTTCACGCGCAACTCTAGAAGTATTTGATATTTCCGGGCGGAAGGTAGCAACGCTCGCGGACGGCTTCATGTCGGCGGGCTTGCACACGGTTAGCTGGGATGCATCCCGCTCAGCCTCCGGAGTCTATTTCTACAGGCTCAAAGCGACCGATTTCACCCAGACGCGAAAGATGGTTTTGCTTAAGTAAACAGACCGCGTATAGATAGAGGAACGAGTTTTCTCAGGAAGGGCTCTCGCTGACAGAGAGCCCTTCGCTTTTTCCGGCTACAATTGCAACCGTTTGTCTGAATTTGCAGTAGATAATAGGGGACAGTTACATCTAAGTTTTAGCTTTACAAGTAGGACGAATTTGACCAAATTATAATGGATCTCCAAATGACCAAATCCGGGAGGTAAGTCATGAGAAGCTTCGTGCTCCAGAGCTTCTGCGGCCTTGTCTTCTGTGCACTACTTCTTTGTGGTTGCAGCAGCGACGGCTCCAAGTCCGGCGAGCAGGGCGAGGAATCGTCGATGAGGACTCCGCTTGCCGATGATGAAGTGCTGCTTCAGAGAGCATCTGAGCAGGCAATCGCACGTTTCGCGGCGGAGATGATGGCGGCGCTTACGTATGCCGTTAAAGAGAACGGCCCCTCTGAAGCGCTCAGCGTCTGCAACGTGGTAGCTCCCGATATTGCGGTAGCCCATGCAAAAGAGGGTTGGTTTCTCTCACGAATAACCGACAAGCCGCGCAACAGCAGCAATCGGGCGGATGAAAATCAGAAGGCAATCCTGGCACGATTTGCGGCGGATTCGACGCTGCATTTCATCGCGCAATGGGACGATCCCGAGACTAAAGAGACGTTTCATTACTACAAACCGATTCGAACCGGCGAAATCTGCCTGCAGTGCCACGGCACGGAAGCTGAATTGGGGAAAGGAGTTAGAGAGAAGCTCGCCGAACTCTATCCTGATGATGAAGCAACCGGTTACGAGCTTGGCGACCTACGGGGAATGTTCGCGGTTGAAGTGATTTGGCCCGAGGGTCGTAAGCATGCCGAGTCACTGATTCAACCGGAAGGTTAGGTACTCGCGAACAAATATCTTATATTCCGACTTTAGGGAGTCACTGCTAAGGCCGTCCGTCTTTCACCAGACCAGCGTTTTCGACAGGCCGCTTGAGACGAGCCAGTGCGGTTAAGCGCAAAAGCAGTAGTATCCCAACTTGACGCTGGTTGGTCAAACCCTTAATCTCAACCGATACTGCGTGCAGTTTCGTAGCTGCCGACGCAGTAGCAGGTTTGATCGACGTATGGTCAAGCGCGACGACAACAAGATTCGAGCTATGGTGGAGAGGTGTCTTGCCGGAGACCAATCTGCCTGGGGGGAACTGGTCAAGCTGATCACCCCGGTGATTTTCGGAATCTGTAATTCGATGCGGCTAACCCGCGATGAGTCGCTTGAAATTCACTGCCAAACCTGTTATGTTCTGCTTAAGGGCCTCGAGAATTTGAGATCGCCTGAAAAGCTACTTCCATACGTTTCAACAACGGTGCGTCATGAGGCTATGCGGATGATTAGCCGCGTACGCTTTTTTGAAAACGCTCGAAAACAAGAACTGATAGATTTAGAACCGGCCGGGCAGGAACAACCGGATGAGACATTAGAGAAACAGCAGCTTCGCGAAGCCGTGCTTAGTGCGCTGCTGTTGATTCCGAAAGACGACGCTAAGCTATTGCGGTTGCTGTTCTTGGATACATCGGAGCCATCTTATGAGGAAATCTCAAACCGCCTAGGAATTCCGATCTCGTCGATAGGACCAAACCGCAAGCGCGCTCTGGAGAAGCTTCGCAAAGTGCTCAAGCGCCTGAACCCGGAAATTTAGGTATTTTTTTGCGATGTAATCACTCTCTCATAGGTAAACGGGAGATTTTACGATGACCGATAATCACCGGAACGGTGGGAAGCAAATTGAAGATCTGATCCTGCTGGCTCAGGAACGGTTGGATCAGGATAGACGCGAAGAACTTGAGTCACTCATCGCAAATGACTCAAAGTTGGCATCGCTCTATCAAATTATCTGCGAGTTGGTAGCAGCCGGCCGGCAACTGAAAGCCGCCGACATTTCCACGATTGCTCAGAGCCTGGGAGAGCAGATATTCGTGGACTACCAGAGGCAACGGCGCGCGCCGGGATTGAAGCATGCGATCACCCTGTTCGACTCAAAAGATATGCCGCTGCCGCAAGGCGTACGTCCCGCTGCGGTGGACACTCGCAGGCTAAAGTACCAACTCCCGCGGGGTCAGGTGGAGATTGAAATCTATCCGATTTCGCTGGCGAGTTTTGAAATTGTGGGGATGATCTTGGATGCCGGGGAACCTGCACCGTACACGATTGTTGTCGGAACAAGAAGACGGGAGCAGCGATTCACCTCTGACAAAGTTGATCTCTTTCGTATACCTCGAATCTCACGCGGTAAGCACGATCTGCGGATTTATTCAGCGGAGCGGCTTATCGGGACAATTGAACTTGAATTATGATCGAATTTAATCGGCTCGAGTCGCTGTCGACTCAGGAGGCCGTTCAAAAACTCATCAATAGGGAATTTTCGGGCGACATCGAGTCATTCGTCGATGATCTTGACAGTTCCCTTAATCGTCTTCTGCGAGCAGACCTCAAAAAGGCAAAGCGCTATGCAGCACTGACCAGAGATCTCTCTGAGTACCTGCCTCCCCAATGGGAAGCAAGGTTGATCTCCCAGCAGGCACGGCTCGCGTTGTGGAGCGGTGACTACAAGTCAGCGAAAAGTGAATACTCTAAAGCTCTGGAGCTTTTCGGTCGGCATCGCGATTCTTTATCTGCCGCGCGCCTGCGCAAAGGGCTGGTAGAAGTCCTGATGTATCTCGGAGAATACGATGCTGCGATCTCCACCGGCAAGCAGGCGCTGAGCTATTTCCGCAATCACGAGCTCGAAGCCGACGAAGCCCAGGTGCTGACGAACATGGGCAACGTCTATCATCGCTGGGACCGCAACAATCGCGCTCTCGAGTATTATGACAAGGCCCGCAGGATTTTTGCCCGTAACGGCGGTGTGCCGCTTGCAATCGTTGATTTTAACCGCGCCAATATTTTTGCCAACCTCAACGACCTGAAGAAGGCAAAGCGACTCTATTTGGACGCTGCAGCCATCTACAAGAAAGCGGGACTGGAGATATCGAACGCGCAGGCGCGCTATTCGGTGGCTTATCTTAGTTTCCTGGAAAGCAAGTATGCAGAAGCGCTTGAAGGGTTTGAGCAGGTCTATGAGTCCTTTGTCAAGCTTGGTGACGCCAAGACGGCTGCGATTACTCTTCTGGATCTGGTCGAATTGGAGGTGCACCTGCATTTGTTTGGATCAGCGGTCTACCTTGGCCGGCAGGTGATCACCGACCTGAAGAAACTGAAGCTCACTTACGAACAGGGCAAGGCTAACTACTTCGTCGCTGCGGCGATGATAGAGATGGATGAGCCGGCGGAAGCGCGGAAGTACTTGAAATGTGCTGAGTCGATTTTCATGGCTGAAGAAAACGAGCTGTGGCTGGGAATGATAACGCTGGCTCGTGCGCAATTGGCGCTTCAAAGAAAAGACTTTGACGAAACGCTTAAAATGACTCGGCTGGCAGAGGTGCATTTCAATAAGAGTGGTGATCAACGCAGAAAGAACGATGCACTGCTGGTACAGCTCGAGGCCCTGGCAGAGAGGGATGACCAGAGTCAAGACGTGGAAAAAAATGCACTGACTCTGGAACACGCCGGCCTGGTAAAATACCAACAATACCGGCTGGCCAGCATACTCGGCGAGTATCAACTGCGCCACCGCCGGAATCGGAAAGCGATAAGGGAGCTTCGAAAAGCGCTTAAAATTGCAGAGGAGATGTTGCAGGGGCTAAACCAGGACGAAATCCGCGTGCTGTTTGCGGCCGATGTGACAGAATCCTACAATCGACTGGCCCGCGCATACCTGGCAGATCAAAAGGAACGAAGCGCGCTGATTGAGGTGCTGCGCGGAATGGCCGTATTAAACTTGCAGAGCAGAGCTCGCACAGCAGGGCGCACGCGGGGAAATCTTCAGCAACAGGTTGATTCATTGCGGTCACAAATCGCGCGCATGCAGCGGCTTGAGCAACCGACTCGTCGGGCCACAGCACCGCCGGAATACAGGGAGTTGGAACAACGTCTTTGGAGGCTGCAGCGTGCGGCCAGGAGTAAATCGAAGGGGTCCCGGCACCGGGCGGAGGTATCGACGCAACAGATTGAGTCGGTAGTCGAAAATCTCCAAAACCGGACATTGGTTCACTATCATAGCTACGGCGACAAGATCGGTGTGTTTCTCGCGAGGAAAGATGAGATCAGTCATGTCTGCCTGGAGGTAAAGCGAAGTGAGTTTCAGCGGGTCTTGCGAAAGACATACTTCCTTTTGGAGCGCGGGCTCTCTCAACGCGGCGAATCCCCTGTCTTTGCACGTGCTCTGGACTACTATCGGCATAGTCTCTACAGCCACCTGATCTCGCCAATAACTGATCAATTTGGCAGCGATGATATCGTGCTCGCGATAGACCGTGAGTTTCTGCAGGTTCCGTTCTCAATATTGCTTGCCGAGGACGGTGCACCGCTGCATGAAAAGTTCCATTTCACGACTCTG
>CAYXUL010000030.1:8607-22690 GCA_964468475.1 uncultured Ignavibacteria bacterium
TGGTCACTCTTTCTGGTTGCCAAACGGCAGCACCGGGGCTATATTACGGTAATTCCTTTAGCCTGGCGAAAGCATTCTATCAGGCGGGTGGCCGCGCAGTACTTGCCTCCTTGTGGTCGGTCGCCGATGACATAGCCATGGAATTCATGAAGGAATTTTATGCATTCTTGAGTACTTCCAGTTCCATCAAGGATTCTTACGCTCAAGCAGTTCAGAAAATTCGCACACTGACGGGCAATCCTGCTCACTGGGGAGCGTTTGTCTTGTTGGGTGCTGTGAAATAACGCGAAGAAGGATAAGGTGAGATGATTTCTCGACACTTCCCCAAAGCTACAGCAATTGTACTTTTGCTGCTCCTGTCTGTGGGTTTCTTTTCGAATTGTGAAATCTTCGCCTCCAAACGGGCCTCCTCTGAGCAGATGATATTGAAGACCCGAGGGCGAGCAAGAGCAAATTTGTTGGTGCGACCTGCCGGAGGGCGTATTATTGACAGTATTCCCGGACAGCATATTTACTTGGTAGATATGCCCAAAGGTGCTGATATTCCGAGCATTTCCCTTCAATATGCGCGCCACCCCGATGTAGTGTTCGCCCACAAGAACCACAAAATTGACCTTCCCGAAATGTTCCAGGTCAGCCAGGGATTTCCGGATCAGAAGGATACTATTTTCGTCTATGGCGTCAGCCCGCAGTCATATTTCGGGCAAGCGGGTAATTACGCGATCGGGATCGACTCGGCGCACGCCTACGCTACCGGACAGGGAGTGAAGGTTGGTGTTATCGACAACGGTCTTGATTATTCGCACCCTCTCATTGAGGAAGCGAATATTCTCCCCGGGTACGATTTTATTGAGAATGATACGTTACCAGCGGAGGAAACGGGCCAGATGCAAAGCCATGGCACGTTTGTGACCAGCCTGATTTTGCTTACAGCTCCCAATTGCAGCATTGTGCCGTTGCGAACCTTCGATGCGGATGGCGCCGGAACTCAATATGATATTGCAGCGGCAATCTACTGGGCGATTGATCATGATGTAGATGTTCTTAACTTCAGTTTCGGCTGCGACGTTGCCGCACCGGTGCTTACCACCGCCATTCAGGCGGCAACTAATGCTGGTATCGTCATGGTGGCTGCAGCTGGAAACCAGGGTCAGGATATACAACTCTATCCGGCTCGCGTCGACGAAGTGATTGCCGTAGCCGCAATTGACACCACTGAAATGCGTGCTGACTTCTCAAACTATGGCAACCACATAGCGTTATGCGCTCCCGGAGTCAGTCTGCACGGCGCCTTCTTCGACCCTCAGTACAACTGGGGAATCTGGAGTGGCACCTCGTTCTCAGCCCCGATTGTCACAGGCACCTGCGCTTTGGTCAAACAGCTGCAGAGCGGGTACAATTCAAGCCAGGTGGAAGCATTGCTCGAAACTTCAGCGCGTACCGATCTTGCGTGGGGGAGTATCACGGCGCCCGACTCAGAATACGGGTTTGGACTGCTCAACGCCCTGTCGGCGGTAATCAGCGCGTCCGGCAATTGACAATGAGCCACGCAGACACGAGATTTGCCACTCACAGCTGATGTGATTTCAGTGGCGGATCTCTAAAGCAAATCCTCTTCAGGCTGCTGCCGTTTGGCAGCAGCCTTTTCCTTTGTGGTTGCATCGCATGTAACGCACTCCCACGGCATAGCGACAAATTTCTGTATCAAAAAGCAGTCTCGATTCTCTTATCAATGGGTGCCACATGCCAGGGAATCAGGCTTGGCGCCCCCTGTGTGGTTGGACGTCAAAGATCGAGTTCCGAGGTACCTCAAATGTCTTTCATGCCTTTGTCAATTTGAGGTAATCCGTGACCCGGTGCAGTGAAGCAGAGCACTGCACCGGGACTGTTAGCACGAACTCCTTCACTTGAAGAATCGGAATGCACTATTTGGCTCTCAGGGAAAAGGGGGCTTCTCCTTGGAGATCCGATGGTGCATCCGATTTTTCGATTTGGGAATGCTTCTTGCGCTGTGTCAGTTCCACCCTCTCAGCAATCCGCTGCAGTTGTTCCCCAGTATCATTTATCAAAACGTATCTGATCGGCATTCGCTGATTCATTTGTGCCCATTCATTTTGGGTTTTGTATACTAGTGCGTGAACGCTCTCCGGTGCAGCTGCCATTGCCGCAGCCGAAAGAAATGTGTCAGAAGAACTAACGATATGTCGGTACTCAGTATACTAGCCAAATGTCTCAATTCCACGACCCGGAGCGCCTTCCTCTGTGTTGTCTTACTGCTGGTGCTTCAACAACCTGCCGTTGCGCAATCCGGTTACAAAGTGGCAGGTATCCAGTTCATCGGCAATAAGACATTTGATAGCGGCGATCTGAGAAATGTCATGGTTCTCAAGACAGCTTCATGGTTCAGACGTTTCTTTCTGGGGGGAGAACGATCAGAGTACGATGAGACCAGCCTTCAGCGAGACTTGCTCAGGATCAAACGATTCTATCAGCGACGTGGATTCCTGGACGCGCGCGTCAAGCTTGCCGGTCTCGAAACGGAGGACAAGGATGAGACGGTCAAACTCAATATAGAAATCACCGAGAACAAACCGATTCTCAATAATGCGATAACCTATTCGTTTGCATCTGCAACCGCCGATAGCGCTGCATTGATGCACATCATACCCCAGGCGCAGATCCGTGAACAGATTCCGAAAGGCGAACGCTTTCGCGACGAGGCAATAAACAGTATCCGCGGGGGCCTAGCGGATGCCTTTGCTAATTCCGGTTATCCCTATGCAGATATTGGTGTAGACCTTGCGGTAGATACCGTTACCAGTTTGGTTGATATTGAATTTAAGCTCGACCCGGGTCCGTTGTGTGTCTTCGGCGACGTCTCCGTGACTGGCCAGGATCGTGTCAACAAGCAGCTGATTGTAGATCAGCTGCGGTTAAAGAGCGGGCAACGCTACTCTCAGAAGCTCTTGCGGGAATCGCAGCGACAGATATTCTCACTGCAGGTATTTGAGGTTGCTACAGTCAGGGCCAGGTTGTCGGAGACCAGGGACAGCATCATCCCGGTGCAGGTCAATGTCAGCGAGGCTCCGCAGTGGTCCTCGAAAGTTGGCATCGGCTATGGACGCGAAGATGCATTCCGCGCCTTTACGCAGATGCGGCTTCTCTCCTTCATGGGTGGCGCTCGTCGGCTTAGCCTTTACGCCAAACACTCAGGACTGGAACCATATCATGTCGAGCTTTCTGCCGTGCAGCCTGCTTTTCTCAGCCCCCGCAACGAAATCGCCATCAGCCCCTTTGTAAGGAAGCAGGATGAGCCGGGTTACAAGGTTACGCGATATGGCTCCAACCTGTCGTTTTCGCGGCGCTTCAATCTCTTCCTGACCGGATCAGTCACCTACACTTTTGAGCAGGTACGACTCGACACTACGACTATTGCGACTCAAGATCAGACCAACCTGTCGAATCTCAATCTCTACAACAAATCAGCCATACAGCTCGCCTTCAACTGGGACGATTCCTCCCCGGCGTTCTCACCCGACCATGGATGGTTCGGAACAGTTACACTCAAGTACAGTGGTCTCGATCTGGGCAGCAAGTTTAGCTATGCCAAAACGCTGGTGGATATCAGGCATTATGTCAAGCTGGCAGGTACTGTACTCGCATTGCGTGCCAAGGTCGGCGGGATCAAGTCTTTCGACGCAGATCCTTTCATACCGGTCGAGGATCGCTACTACTCCGGCGGAAGCACCTCCAATCGGGGCTGGGCACGCGGTGAGCTGGGGCCGGTTGATGCCAACGGTACGCCAATTGGTGGCAACAGCCTCTTTGAAGGGAATGTCGAATTGCGCTACCCAATTGTCGGTATCTTCTCCGGCGTTGTCTTCTGCGATCTCGGCAATGTCTGGCTACCCTCGTACGACTACCGGTTTGGTGATCTCCGCTACGCCACCGGCCTGGGACTCCGTATTCGCACGCCGATCGGCCCCGTGCGCGGCGATGTGGGAAGACCGATCTTCGATAATGAAACCAAGATCCAGATTCACCTGAGTGTCGGGCAGGCATTTTGAACGAGCTTGAAATGAAGAGCGAGATGTAATGGCAAATGCCGAATCGACAGATGTGCTGAAGAAACGCAGGCGCAGCCGGTGGTGGATGGCTCCCGTTGTCGTTGCCGGCATTATCATTGTCCTGATTCTCCTGGCTCTGGCGGCTACCCAGACCGGTTGGTTCAGGTCGTGGCTGAAAGGCTACGTCGTCTCTCTGGTGAATGAGAGCATCGACGGAACCGTCGCAGTCGAATCGCTGGGTGGCAACCTCTTCACCTCGTTGCAGCTCGAAGGTGTCAGCCTGCGCCGCGAGAGCGATACTCTGCTCTCAATTCCGCAGATTGATGCCTACTATGATCTCGCGGCCCTCCTGCACCACAGGATTGTTATCGACTCACTCACCATCAAACAACCGCACGCGTTCTTGAAACAGACGAATGATACACTCTGGAATTTCTCGCAGCTGTTGCGGGTCGACACGACCTCATCGTCATCGGCGTTCGATTTCGTCATCCAACTCAACGATGTCAAGCTCAACGATGGCTCTGTGCAAATCATGTCGCCTGACAGCCTGATTCCGAAGTTCGTTGATAGCGTTCAGATTCAGTTGGCAGGTGAGTACAGCGCCAACACTCAGAAGCTGATGTTGTCAAGACTGGGCTTTGTGACAAGATCGCCTGACCTCTCAATGCACAGCCTTTCGTTAGAGCTCACCGCCGATTCGGGTACCACGACAATTTCCAACCTACTGGTCGTGACAGGAGCCAACCGCATCATGGGTGATGCTACAATTCCCAATGACAACCCCGAAGCAGCCGTCGCTTCTCTTAAGTGCGACTCTCTCACGCTTGGTGAGTTTGCGCAGCTTGCCCCTGATATGAATCTCACAGCTTACCCCCCGATTAACCTTACTGCAAAGCTGGCCGGTGACTCACTCGCACTTTCTCTCGGCGCAACTAGAGATCGGCAAAATCTAAATGCGGAGTTGAGCATTAATAAGCCTTTCGCCTTGATGAGCGACTCGACCTGGAATCAGGTGAGCTATAGCAGCCAGGCTAAATTCAGTCACATCGATCCGGGCTACTGGCTGCATGATGCTTCCCTCGACTACAATCTGAGCGGTACCTTCGCAGTGGTTGGAGCCGGAATCGCTCCTGAGGTGATGCATGCCAAGTATGTAATCGACCTTGAGCCGGGACGTGTACAGGGCAGAAACGTTGACGCAGTTCACCTTGATGGAGAGTATGATGCCGGGGATCTTTCGGCGAATGTTAAGCTCAGCAGCGGGATCGGCAAAGGCAGCGTCATTGCTGAGGTCAGAAGCTTGCTAGCTACTCCCGACTACACAATATCCGGTGAGGTTACTGATTTGAATCTTGGGGCATTACTTGGCAACGATAGTCTCACCTCTAATCTCAATTTTCATCTGCGTCTTGCAGGTACCGGATTTGATCCGGATAGCCTCAATGCCGGCGCAGAGGTTGCTTTTGCCCGATCGAGGTTGATGAACTTTGACATTGATACAGCTTATGCAGAAGTCGACTATCGTGATAACTTCATCTCTGTTGACACTGCTGAAGTCTCCATGCCGATGGCAAGGTTCTGGCTGGGTGGAGGTCTGGGCTTGGACCAAACCGGTCGACTCAGCTTCGAGCTTCAGCCCCACGATCTGAAGGCCCTCGCCAGGTATCTTGAGATTGACACTTTGCAGCTCAGCGGTGCGCTACGGGGATCAATCGAAGGATCCCTCGCCGATTTCGAGATTAAGCTGATACCCGATTTTCATGACATTCGCTATGATGAAATTACAGTTGATTCAATCTACGGCGACGTCAGTGCGACAGTTACCGATACAGCACTGGCCGAAGTCTCCGGCGATTTGTTCGCCACCCGGCCTGCGTATGGCGACTACCAGGCCAAGGCGCTGAATCTCCACGGTGAAAAGGAGCGTGATGCTGTCAAAGTCAGTGCACTGCTGGTCGTCAGTGACAGCACTAAGGCGAAAATGACCACGGAGGTTGCCTTTGATTCGTCGATATATCTGAATCAACCACAGCTGCAATTGACCTTTCCCGATCAGGACTGGAATGGCGGCGCAAAGCGCATAGTGATAGTTCCTGCAACTGAATCATACGTGATAGACAGCTTACAACTGAATTCACCCGATCCTCAGGACAATACTCAACAGCTCCTTGCAGCGGATGGCGAAATCTCACTGTTGGGAGCGCAGAACTTGAATCTCAACCTGAATGATTTGTCTCTGGCTGGACTAACAGATCTCCTCCAACTCCAGCACCAACTGCAGGGCAAGCTGAACTTGAGATCATCTCTCAAAGGCACGGCAGCCGCACCCATATTGGCAGCGGATGTTAGTGTCACTGATGGCAAAATCAGTGATTTTGTCTATCGGCATTTGTCAGGAATCGCAAGCTATGAAGCTGATAGTCTCAACCTCGCCTTTGATCTTATCGCGTCTGCAGCAGATACCTTCACCATCGACGCCTATCTGCCGCTACATCTTTCGCTGACAGATACCAATGAAGTGCTTTCGTATGACCGGCCCTTCCATTTCAGAGCCAGGACGCAGCGACTACCGCTGGCATCGCTAAACGCGTTTATGCCCAGCATCGAAAGAGCCAGCGGCACTCTTGCCCTTGAAGTCAGCGCCAGTAATACGCTCAGGGACCCGGTGGCGACCGGCAGCCTCACACTTCAGGATGCTGCACTGAAGATTCCAGAGTATGGAATTGATTACAATACAATCAGCGCCGACGTCGCGCTGAACTCAAATCAGATTTCTATAAATGAGATCACCGCACATCGTGGCAATGGTGTGATGAAATTGACGGGCCATTTGGAGTATGACTCCACGATAGTCACCGGGCTGATCAAGTCTACCGATGTCCGACTAACCGCCAACAATTTCTATGTTACGCGCCATCGGGATTACGAGATACAGATCAATGCCAACACAAATCTCGCGGGACCTTTACAGGCGGCGACTTTTGGAGGTCAAGTCACCGTGCTGCGTTCAAGTATCTACCTCCCGGCCTTCTACGAAGAAGAAAACCCGACGGAGCTTTCAGGTGAGCCGCCGCTGCTGGTACAGGCAACGCGCCCCGCGCCTTCGGACAGCCTTGATTCGACAAAGATCGTGCCGGTAGCGCCTGATGTGACCTCCGGGGAATCCTCGGAGATCTACAAAAATCTGCAGGGACATATGGTTATCGAGATCCCCCGAAACACCTGGCTGAGGAGTCCCGAGTTGAAGGTGGAAATCTCTGGTAAAGTTGAACTGGTCAAGGAAGGCCCCGAGCCCGAGTTGTTCGGTAGCATCTCCGTGGTGCGTGGCAACTATGATCTCTACGGCAGGCGGTTCGTTGTTGATGAAGGTACGCTGAACTTCCAGGGCGGTGTCGAAATGAATCCAATCATCAGCATCAAAGCTCACTACGATTTCCGCACCGCCGGCCGGGAGAAAAAGACACTCGCTCTTGTCGCCACCGGGACTGCCGAGGAACCGCAGCTCAGTTTCACACTTGACGGCAACCAGATTCCCGAGGGGGACGCAGCCTCCTACCTGGCGTTTGGGCGCAGCCTTGATCAGCTCACCTATGGTGAGCGCACGCAATTGACTGACACGACAAGCAGCGGCAGTAGCCAGGCGAGCCTGGCCTCCGGAGTTCTTGCCAGTGTGGTGTCGTCTCAGATTTCCAAAACGCTTGGCAAGGAACTCAAAGTCGATGTGTTTGATGTCAAGGCACAGAGCGACTGGAAAGCCGCTACGTTTGTGGTGGGCAAGTACATCACCAACGATCTATTCGTAAGTTACGAGCGCGCGGTCGGTGATATCGAGAATGATGACATTGCCCAGCAGGTGGTGACACTTGAGTATGAGCTTACGCGGCTCATCTATCTGCAGTTGATCGAGGGCGACGCCAAGTCAAGTGGCTTTGATATCATCTTCAAGTGGTTCAATCAGAAGGCATTCTAGAAGCAACGCTTAAAGCAAAGGCGGGATTATTGTCACTGCAGGGTGAACGCTTCAGCGAGGTTGAAGTCACCTTTGCGGACTTCGAAGTTTGACACTTCGGTTGAGGACACCAGTCGGTCGTTCGCATCGTAGAACATAATCTGCAGATCGTAGCTACCCGGATCAGCCTCAAAATCGCCGACATATACTCTTCGCGGCAGAAGGTGACTGCAGCGCAGGTCCGCATTTTCGGTGACATCGAACGTGACATCCATAGCTGCCTTCAGAAGCCAGCCACCGACATCATCATTCTTGACCTTTTTCTTCAACTTATGATTAACCAACCCTTTGAACAACGCCCGCCCCAGCGTCTTGGCAAGAATGATGGTGCGATGCGCCTCGAATACATCATGAGCGACGGCGCCAATATCCTCGAGCAGATGCAGTTCACCGAGCTTTCTGCCCTCTGACCAGACACTGACGCTGGTAACCTCGCTGGGGATGTCTGTCAACACGGGAATTGCGAACTTGAAATAGTAGTCCTCGCTAACATCCGCCGGAAACTGCCAGTAGACCTGATCCTTGTTCTCGCCTCCATCGACGAGCACCTGAACCAGGTCGAGTTGCTTGTCTGTCCGCAAACGGAGCTTGAAATCGCGCTTAACCGGCGCCGTGCCGGCAAAAGCGACGACGCTAATCACAGCGTCTTTCGATTCATAGCTGACTGGCGGTTCAGAAAAGTCATATATCTGCGGCTCGGTGGCAAATGCCTCCTTCAACAATTTGAGATCAATGGCGGCATCATCGTCGGCGCCGTCGGCGGCGTACATGTGCATGCTCAGGTAGCGGGCGAAAGCTGAATTGGCGAACCTGATCTTCTTAGCCTCCAGCGGCACCTGAACTCCTGTGGAATCGCTATTCACTTCGTTGCGCCAGAAGCGGGCTTCCTCGAAATTCTTCTGCTCGAGCTGCTGCAATTTCAGGTTGGCGCGCCTGACTTCCACGAATGCATCCTCGAAGTTTCCCAGCTCCAGATAGTTGAGAGATTTGATCAGATTGGCATAAAGTACTTCGTAGTCTTCACCTCGATAGTCGATTACGTTGTCGTTAACGAGAAACGACAGCACTCCCTTGGAAATACTCTTTGCATAAAGATCGTCGTTGGTCTGCTCCGCAGCATCGAGACGCACGTTGCTGCTGTCGTACTCACGGGCATAGTGATAGGCTAAACCGGCATCGAGGTAGTAGAGAAACCGATCTTTCTTTGCGTACTGGTCCTCTGCCCGCGCCTTTTCGATCGCAGCTACAGCAGCATCATAGTTACCTTTGTAGAGGTCCTCGCGAATAGGCTCATAGAATTTTGTGCGCGTCATTACCGACGCACAGCCAATCACGAGCAGGGCAAGTGCCGACGCGACGAGTATATGTTGGAGCCGTAGATTTGACAAAGCAGTTCACAAGTCAGTTGTCCCTGGAGTCAGTCAGAGACTCCGGGGGGCAAGCGATCTTTTGAGCTTCTGTCGACTTACCAGGTCGTGCTCCCGCGTGATATCCCCTTCTTGATCTTCTTATTACCCATCCACACCTTCTCGTTGGTCTGAATGTCGATCAACTCCAAGTCGGTGGTGTAGAAGATCACCTGCTTGTCACCTTCCTGATCAGTGATCGAAGAAAGCGTTCCTAACAAGATGTAATCTGCGCCAAGTTCATCGCGCAGCATTTTCTTGGTTTCTTCTGAGGCCCAATCGGCCTGATCCTGCCGCTCGGAACGGATATCCATCCGCTGCTCCGGCGCCGCCACGAAACGAATTTGCCCCGAATTCAACAGCTCGCGTTCGAAGTCCTTGGTGAATGTCTCGGTGTCGATGTGCTCAGAGCTGTTATTGCGAATGCGCCCGACAGTGACCACCGGTTTACGATTCTGGGCTTCGCGGAAATTCCCCAGCCACGGGCGGGAAAGGGCATCGTTAATCATTTCCTCGGCCACCAGCCGGGAATCGGTGTCATTCCAGTTGCCGCTCAAGTCGGTCTGACTTCCGGGGTCAAGCCGCGTGACCTGTTTGCTCGAACTGCAGCCCGCAAGAAGCAGGGCTGCCACGACAATTAAGACTGCACTCTTCATCTCATTCTCTCCCTATTCCGAAATGTTCTCTTTTCAATATTCGTCCACTTCTGGTACTCTCTTTCTGAGAAAATGTTACTAATTACCCCGTGTCTTCACAACGGAAAACAGTATTCGCCAACGATACCTTTCCAGTGACATAGAGGACTGTGATGCTCCCCTTAAAGAGGAAAAATGCGCCCACAAACTCCTAAAACACCATCATCGTATTCTTTGCAGAGTGACCCGGAGGGAGGGCAGCTCCGCCGCTCAAGCGGGCTCGCCGGGAGCAATGGTCGCTTAATCGATTCACAGGTTAAAGGAGGAGAATCGATGAATACTTCCAGGAATCAATTGTGGCGGAAACAGGTGATAAGTCTAATTATCGCTGTGGCTTTGGTTGTTTTCACCGCCGGAAATCTCCTTGCCGGTACCATCTCGGACCAGGCAATGCAAGCCAAGATAACAGATCAACTTCAGAATGAAGGTCTGCTGAAAAACAACAACATCAACATTTCCGTGAATGACCAACTTGTAACCCTTACCGGCTCGGTTGCGTCACTTTCTGAGAGGAAGATGGTTCGCGATGCCGTTAACAGTGTTGACAAGAACCTGATGCTCGAAGATGACCTGACTATAGCCGACCGCAAGATTTCAGACAGCCAGATCGCCGAGGAGATACAGCAGGCAATTCAGGGTAATACTTTCTACTCCATGTATGACTGGATCACCGCCAGCGTTGTCGACGGTGTCGCCACTCTCAAGGGTTATGCTCACGAGCCCTATCTGATGCAACCGTTTATCCATCAAGCTGAGAAGACGCCGGGAGTCAAGAAAGTCGTCAACGACGTCAAAGTACTCCCTGCCTCCATCTTTGACGATGAAATTCGGCATCAGGCAGCGGACGCTGTCTACGAAGACCCATCCTTCGAGCCTTATGCGTACGACTCCGACGTGCCGATTCACTTCATTGTGAACAACGGTACCGTGTGGCTCATGGGAACTGTCACCAGCCAGATCGACAAGATCAGAGCTGAGAATCTCGTAATGATGCACAGTGAGGCGATGGGCATAAAGAACGAGCTTAAGGTTGCAAGCGGAGGCGCCACAAGCTAAGCTCAGATTTGCTCCATCGATCGCTACATAGTCTGTAGCGTGAAACACGATTGGTTATTCACGTGAATGTATCGCGATCATCAGCGTAAGTACGATAGTGTGAGGCAGCGGTTTTGGCTTGAGAAGCTGACCGCTGCACAGAACCTGTGCGACCGCGACGCATACGAAAACTTGCCAGGTAAAACCGCACCTGGCTGAGAGAAAGGCTTCTTACTTCGCCCAGATTTATCTCAGGACCTGCGTCGATTCCTCAATTCCTACCTCGCAACATTAGCCTGATACTAAATTCCGGGCGCAGCAAGCAATATTGCGCCCGACATTCACTCCGCGCGCATAATAGATTGACACTATCCCAAAAATAAGTAACTTAAGAATACCGTAACATACACCGACACTCTAAAGAACTCAACGGTCAGAGGCCTACTATGAAAAGATCGATAACGCTTCTGTTCCTGCTTACGACCGTCTTGCTCTCGTTGTCGCCTCTCCTTGCCGCGGAAGCGGGAAAACTGCTCCCAATCGGATTGACAGACGAGGAAAAAGCGCGTCTGGAAGAGATCGGCATCAATGATGTCCGCAGTTCGCCTCCGGCAGGGATTATGCGTGCCTGCGCCGAATGGGAAGATTGCAGCAAGGTACTGATCCGCTGGCCCCTGGGGATTCCCCTCGGCCTGGTGGCGGATATGTCGGAAGATGTCATCGTCGCCACAATCGTGGCTAACATTTCGCAGGAAAACAGCGCGATCAGCAGTTACACTTCTGCGGGCGTCAATATGGCAAATACGGAGTTCATCATTGCCCCGACAAATTCGATCTGGACGCGTGATTACGGGCCATGGACCATCTTCGACACCAACGGGAATATCGGTTTCATCGATCACATCTATAACCGCCCCCGCCCCGACGACGACCTGATACCACAGGTTGTGGGCGCGGACTGGGGCATTCCGGTTTATGGCATGCCGCTGATCCATACCGGCGGTAACCATATGTGCGACGGAGAGGGAATGTCGATGTCGACACGCCTGGTGTACGATGAAAATCCGTCGCTCACGCAGTCACAGGTAGACGACTATATGCAGCAATATCTGGGTAATCAATACACCGTTCTCGACTTTATTGAATCGGGAGGAATTCATCATATTGACTGCTGGGCCAAGTTCCTGAATCCGACAACCATATTGGTGAAACGGGTTTCAACCGGCGCCTATAACTACCAGTGGCTGGAGGACCGGGCCCAGGAACTCTCGCAGAAAATCTCTGCCTGGGGACAACCGTACACGATCGTGCGCGTTGATTGCCCGAATGGTGAGGCTTACACGAACTCGCTTATCCTCAACAAGAAAGTATTCGTCCCCATGTTTTCCACGAGCTGGGATAATAACGCTCTCAAGGTTTACCGCGACGCCATGCCTGGATACGAAGTAATCGGCTTTACCGGTTCCTGGCTATCGGACGACGCCATCCACTGCCGCGCGATGGGAATACCTGACCGCAACGTGCTCTACGTCGATCATCTGCCACTGCAGACAACGGCCGATACCCTGGATGACTACCAAATTAGAGCATTCATCTATTCGCACTCACACTCGGCACTTATCAGTGACTCTTTAAGAATCTATTACAGCGTAGATGAGGGACCGTTCGTGTCAGCCCCGTTGACAGCTACGGCATACCCCGACTCATTCGTGGGTTATATTCCGGCGCAGTCGCGAGGCAGCCAGGTCCGCTATTTTCTCAAAGCAGCCGACGAGGCTATTCATGTAGCCACCGATCCTTATATAGGGGAAGCGTGGGCCCACTCCTTCAAAATCAACGCGGCACCACAGATCACATCGGCATCAGAATATGTCGTGAAAGTGAATTCCGTCTTTCAGTTTTCACCGCAGTATACCGATCCGGACGACTCCACTGACGTAGTCAGCTTCGCAAATCTGCCCGCCTGGCTGACGGTAAATGGTGATTCCGTGTCAGGTACACTTCCTGCTTCGCCAATTTTTGACCAGTTCCTGGCAATAGTATCTGATGGTTTCAGCGGCGATTCGATGCAAGTCAGCATAAGCAGTTATCTGTGCGGGGATGCGGACGGTAGCGGTGCCTGCTCAATCGGTGATGCCGTCTATATCATCAGCTATGTTTTCGGTGGTGGACCGGCGCCAGCGCCGCTTGAATCCGGAGACGCCGATTGCAGTGGCGGTGTTTCCATCGGTGATGCCGTCTATCTGATCAACTACGTCTTTGGCGGCGGACCCGCGCCGTGCGGATGCTGATTGATTTAGGCGTGCACTTAAGAAGTTAGTCGTTGGTGACCAGGCGCAACCCCTTGCCGTGGATACTCATTATTTCCACGCTCCGGTCAGCTTTAAGGTACTTGCGCAACTTGGACACAAACACATCCATACTACGGCCGCTGAAATAACTGTCTTCCCCCCAAATCTGCTGGAGCGCCTGACTGCGCTCAAGCGTTTGATTACGATGAAGACACAACAGCCGCAGTAAATCCGCCTCCTTCGGAGTAAGCCGTTGTTCGCTAGTCTCGGCAGTGAGAGTCTGGCGCGTATAGTCGAAGTGGAAACTGCCGATAGCGAACTCTGTCGGCGGCTGCTCCTCCTCCTTCTGCTGGCTTCGCCGTAGCACAGCATTGATGCGCAGCAGCAGCTCTTCCATACTGAATGGCTTGGTGAGGTAGTCATCACAGCCGATCTTGAACCCTTCGATCTTATCTTCCTTTAGCGATTTCGCGGTCAGAAAGATGATCGGGGTTTGCTGGTCTGTCTGGCGCACCTCGCGCGCAAAGGTGAAGCCGTCTTTGCGGGGCATCATCACATCAACGAGGCACATATCATA
>CAYXUL010000030.1:22790-26911 GCA_964468475.1 uncultured Ignavibacteria bacterium
ATTACCGGACGATACGCGATAGTACTTATCAAAGACTGATTTGAGGTCGTCGGCGGAAAGGCCGATTCCTTTATCAGCTACTGTAAGGCGAATGCAATTGTCGTGGATGCTGGTTGCCACCATGATCTCGATATGATCTTCGGAGTATTTCAGCGCGTTGTCGAGGATGTTATTGATCACATTGGGTAAGTGAGTCTCATCAGCGTTGATCTCATCCCGCTCCGCTTCGAGTTTTAGCGTCACCGAACCGTGCTTAGATTCAGCCTGAAGTTTGAAGTTCGCTGCTGCCTTTTCAATTACTTCATGCAGGTGCATCGGCTTCAGACTCAACTCAGAGTTGCCTTCTTCCAGCACTGCCATTTGCAGAATTTTCTCTACCTGGTTGCGCATTCGCATGCTTTCATCCTTGATCATGCCGCCGTATCGCATCAACCGTTGCTGATCGCCGACGGTATCGGATCGCAGAAGCGCATCACACGCCAGGAGCACGGTAGAAATCGGTGTCTTAAACTCATGAGTCATGTTGTTGATGAAGTCAACCAACCGTCCCGCAAAGCGTCGCTGATGAACAATAACCCTGATCGTATACACGAAACAGAGCGCGATCACAGAGACGAACAGCACCGTCAGGAAAAGCAGTGGCCCCATCTGCTTCCAGATATAGACTTGCCGATCAGGGAAGTACACATTCAGGTTGCTCTTCGCCCCAAACACGTCGCTGGGAAACAACTGAGTAACAAACTTGCTCGAACGCAGGGCCGGTTCATAGGCGGCGTTACTGATGAAATGAAGCGAATCATCGGCTACCGTCGCCACTGCATACTCCGCCTTAATATCGATTCCTGACTGATGCAGGCTTGCTTGCAGCAGCGAATCGAGATCAACACGTTTCAGGCGTTCTTCGATCGGCTCGAATTCTCCTACCACCAGATTTGTGACTACGCGCTGCATTAGCTTGCCTTTTGGGCTTAATGACATCCAGCTATACATCGAACTGGTTGAATCACCCGATGACAGGGTAAATACTGAGGATGATGAGTCAGTCTGAAAGGTGAAGTATGATGCCTGCTGACCGGAAGATACACCGGACAACGAAACCTGATGAGTTCCCGCACCTCGCAGCGAATCGACCAGAACACGATCGGTTCCTGTTTGCGGATCCATCATTCTAATTGTCACGTGTTGGGGTGTGGATAATGAGTAATACAGGTTTTGATTCCGAGTAAACACGGGAATCTCACTGGTATCGCACCTGTCCAGAAATACCGCAATGGCTTTAAGACTGTCAGCGGACTCCCCCGCGTTCGTGCGGACAACTTCTTCTCTGTTGATGGAGCGATTTCCTCTGCCGATCTCGTCCATAGTATACGAGGCAGCTTCGGTAGCCTCAAGCTTCTGCGTGGCCGTTCCCAGCGCCGCCCATACATTGCGCGCGAATGCCTGATCACGCTGCTCATAGGCATTCATCAATAGATAGATCTGCAGCGCGGTTAGTCCGCTTAGTGCTGTGACAATCAGCACAGCAACAATCACCACTGCTCGCTTGGACAAATTCATCGTTACCAATATACGTCACTTCGACTTTTCATTGCCACTGCTTAACAGTCCTTAACAAACAATAACAGCTATTAACTCGGCGTTCGGCAACCCTCTGTCTATTGTACCCGTACGAGGATACTTAGAAACAGTCGCGAATGAAATATCCACATTTAGGAGGCAACATAATATGAAGTCGATTCTGGCGTCGATCGTGCTCTCGGTAGCAGTCAGCATCGCAGTAGGGTCGCTGTGTAACGCGTTGTTCAGCGCCGAGTGGAAGGCGGAGAAGATTGAGGGGGAAAACGGAGGCGTATTCATGGTACCTGAATTGGGGGCGGTAATTCTACCGAAGGGCGACGATCTGGTCGTAGAGATGGCAGGCTCTCCACAAACCCGGCCGAAGGCTTATCGCGATGTCGACTTGAAGCAGGGTGATATCATCATGATGTTCAACGGCTCGAGGGTCAAGTCGATTTCGGATCTCGAGAGAGACTACGCTATTCTCAAAGTCAATGACCTGGTGAAATTGGGAATTAGTCGCGATGGAAGCCTGATGATTGTCAGTTTCCCCAAGGCCGATTCTGCTGATATGCCGCAACGCCACATGGTTGTCATGGCGCCAGGTGACAGCGGCAGCGTCTCAGTGCAGGAACTCTCCGGGGGAAAACTCGAAAGTGTTGACATAAACGACGCTGCCATCCTTGGCGGAGCAGGTTTGATTCTGGCGGCCGAAGGCGAGCATCTTGTAGTGAAGAAAGTTTTGCCGTCGTCGCCAAAAATCGAGGGGCTGGGGGATGTCAAGGAGGGTGATGTATTGCTGAAAGTTGATGGGCGCAATTTCGATAAAGTCGGCGATCTGTCGGATTACTGGGAAGGGATAAAGGTCGGCCAAACCGTGACCCTGACCCTGCAACGCGATGGCAAGGAGCAGGTCGTGAAATTCAAGAAACCGGAAATGAAGAACGAGCCGGTGATAATCCGCAAGAAAACAACAAACAACTGATTGAGAATTTGAACTTTCGGCCGCTATGATCATCAATAACACGTTCTACTCCAGGCTTGTTGGCGCCCTGGCTTTCGTGCTGATCTCGATCAGCCTCGGTTCCTCCGTTCTGGCGCAGACTGGCACGCCATTCAACGAACGCGACGACAAATACCGAATTCTTGGTCTGAAACGGGCCAAGGAAGCGTACGACGTTGCCCGCACCGACTATGAGCGGCAGAAGGAGCTGCACGAGAAAGGGTTGATCACGGACGTCGACTTAGAAAAGGCGCGTAGCGTCTTCTCTGATGCTGAAGTCAACTACCAGCAATCGCTGCTGGCCGTGATCTTCGAGCAGCAGTATGTCACGGTGAAGAGTGCCATCAAATCGTATGAGGATGACGGCACCCGGCATGTCCATCTGACTGTGGCCAACACCAGCAAAGGCGGAGCCGAATTCGAGCAATTGCTTAATGTCGACAAGGAACTGCTGGCGGCACTGCAGCCGGATGTAATTCACAACGTTTATGTCTCTCTGGAAAACCGGGACGGCGATATCATCAGTCAGCCTTATGAAGCGAAGATTCCGGAATTGCGTTATGGCAACCCGCAGACTATCAACTTCACTCTCCTGCAGGATCTGGATGCCGTTACCGTCTTCATCGTCTACGCCAACGGGGCGACGCGCAGTATGAGCATCTTCCTGCAGAAGGATGAGTCCCGCAATCGGGTGGCGGTGCAGTCGGAACAGTTCTCCCAGGAGGTAGATCTCGGCAAGTCCGCCAGCTATGATCTCACTCTCGAGCTATTCAGCGGCGATGCCAACCAGTTTGCCCTTGATGTTCTCGGCTTGCCGCGCCAAATCAGCCGTTACTTCAAGGACGCCGGCAGCGAGGCGCGCCTGAGCCAGGTTAAGTTCACTGAATCAGTGAATACCAAGAAAGCAACTCTGGAGATTACCCTGCCCGATCGGGCATCAGACCAGGTAGTCACTGACAAACCGATTTCGTTTTTTGCCGTCGTCTATCCGCAATCGGCTGCCGAACGAGTCAAACGACTCGACACCGATTCGTTAACTGAAAAAGAGCTGCGAAATTCAGAGATTGGCTACACCCGGCTAGAGCTGGTGCCACGTGGCAAAGGCGTATTGCGCGTGCGGGCGCCACAACTCTATCACGCGATTCCCAGTGACGGAAAAGTGGAAATGTACGTTGACCTGGTCAACGAAGGCAGCCATCGCATCGATGATCTCGAAATCAAGGCGGATATGCCGTTGGGCTGGACGAAAGAAATTCAACCTGATGCGGTCAGCCAATTACCGGTCGGGGAGGAGAAGCGAATTACCCTGCAGTTTATGCCGCCCAAGGATATCTCAGTCGGCAAGTATGAAGTGCGCTTGCGTACCGCCGGAGTTTCCAATGGTCAGCCGGTGTTGGGTGAGGACAAGACGGTCACGGTGGAAGTGCTGCAGCAGGCAAATGTCTTCGGCACGCTGGCGCTGGTGATCTTCATACTCGCCATTGTTGGCGGGATCGTGATGTTCGGAATCAAGATGTCTCGAAAGTAGGCGCAAGGATATGTACGGAGATAGATGCGGAGA
>CAYXUL010000030.1:27011-35725 GCA_964468475.1 uncultured Ignavibacteria bacterium
ATGCGAAGATATATGCAAAGATACTAGTGACAGGAGTAATCACAATGAATGACAGCAACTCTACTGTAGGTGCCCAGCCGATTCTGGAGGCGGATAACCTAACAAAACGGTACGAGGACGGCTTGCTGGCACTGGACTCGATCTCCTTCAGTGTTTCGGCAAATCAGGTATTTGCCATGCTTGGCGGAAACGGCGCCGGCAAGACCACGACGATAAACCTCTTCCTGAATCTGATTGAGCCCACCTCGGGCGAAGCACGGATCAACGGGATAGCCACTCACAAGGAGCCACTCGAGGCCAAAAAACATGTAGCGTTTGTTTCTGAAAATGTGATGCTCTACGGCAACTTCACGGCTATCCAGAATCTCGACTTCTTCGCTCGCCTCGGGAGCAGGGACCACTACTCCCGTGATGACTATCATGCGGTCTTGAATCGAGTTGGCCTTGATGAGGCCTTCCATAATCGGCCCCTGCGTGGGTTTTCCAAGGGTATGCGCCAGAAGTGCGGTATCGCCATTGCTATCCTGAAAGATTCGCCGGCAATCCTGCTTGACGAGCCGACTTCGGGGCTTGATCCCAAAGCCGCCCACGAATTCATCCATCTGCTCGCCTCTCTGCGGGGCGAGGGTAAAGCAATCCTGATGTCGACGCACGATATCTTCCGCGCTCGCGAAGCGGCAGATATGATCGGCATAATGAACGACGGCAAATTCGTGATGCAAAAGACTGCTGCTGAGCTGGAAGGCTACGATCTCGAAAGCCTGTATATGGAGTACATGGCAGGGCAGGTGTCTCCGGCAGGACAGGCGGAGGGATAGAGCCTATGCTATGGACACTTGTCGAAAAAGAAGCGCGTGATCTGATCGGCTCCACAAAGTTCGTGGTCCTGCTGGCAGTGATGGTACTGCTGGTGCTGACATCCTTCTACGTCGGAGCAGAGTCTTACAAAATGAATGTCGCACAATACCGGGCCGCGAAAGCAGAAGATCTACGGCAATATGATGGGCTTACCGATTGGATGCAGGCACGTCACCATCGCGTCTTCCTGACTCCTCAGCCGCTCTGGTCTCTCGTCAGTGGCGTGAGCAATGACCTTGGGCGTACTACGGAAATTCAGGGACGCGGTGAATTACAGGCGTACGACAGCAAGTTCAATGAAGATCCGATCTTTGCCGTATTCCGCTTTCTTGACCTCCAGTTTCTCTTTCAAATAATCCTGTCACTCTTCGCGGTGCTTTTGGGATATGACGCGGTCTGTGGAGAGAAGGAACGGGGGACACTGCGGCTGACCTTTGCCAACTCAGTTTCCAGAGTTAAATTTCTGATGGGCAAGCTCCTGGGTGGCACCCTGGCAATGGTGGTGCCACTCCTGCTGGCGCTGGCTTTGGGCGCCTTGCTCCTGCCGGTACTGGGCGTGAACCTGAGCTCTTCCGAATGGGCAAGACTGGGATTGATAATCATCTCCGGCATGCTCTACTTCGGGGTGTTTCTGACGATTTCCATCTTTGTTTCCACTTTGACCCATCGCAGCGCTAATTCGTTTTTGATTCTCCTGGCGTTTTGGGTGGTTAGCGTGCTCGTCGTGCCGCGAACTGCGGTCACCATTGCGGGGCGGGCGGTGGATGTGCCCTCAATCGATGAACTGGCTACCAAGAAAGCTGCTTACAGTTCACAACTCTTCCAGGAAGATCGCAAGAAATGGACCTCGTTTCAGCCTACGAAGAAGGATAGTCCCGATCAAATGGTGAAAGAGCTGAATGAGTTTATGGAAAAACAAGCCAAGGAACGGGACGAGAAGATGAAGGACTTTTCCGGACGGTTGAACGAAACGAGACTCAATGCCCAGCGTCAGCAATCGAGACTGGCGTTGGCACTGGCGCGAATTTCACCCACCGCCAGCTTTACTCTTGCCGCCACGGACCTGGCCGGATCTTCACCGGAATTGAAGTCCCGCTATCAGGATGATGTCGCCAATTACCAGAAGGTGTATGGTGAATTCATGCTGGAAAAGACCGGCATAAACCCCGGCGGCAGCATGATGGTGGTCAAAATGAAAGATGACGACACCAAGCCCAAGCCGATTGACCCGAATGAACTGCCTAAGTTCAGTTCGACTCCTGTCGCATCCGCATCCGCCATTTCGACCGCGATGCCCAACATTGTGCTTCTCGTGCTGTATAATCTGCTTGCGCTTGCAGGTGCCTTCGTCGCCATCCAGCGCTATGATCTGCGTTGACCCTATTTGCCAAACAAGGAATTACCATGCTGAGATTGCTTATTCTTAAAGATATCAGGGAGATGCTACGAAGCCCCAAATTCATCGCGACTTTTGCGATTTGCTCAATCCTGATCCTGCTGAGTATCTATATCGGGATCAACGAATACTTCGCCGGCATGGAGCAATACCGTACAGCCACACAACTGGCCGATCAACGTGCCAGCGAGGCAACTTCCTGGAATGCACTCTGGTACAAGGCCTATCGCAGACCTGATCCGATGATGATCTTCGTATCGGGTCTGAACTACGATATCGGTCGCTGGTCTGCCATTACCACGGACGACCTGCCGCGCTTGCGCAACAGCGTCTATCTGGAAGACCCCATCTTCGCAATCTTCCGTTTCATCGATTTCGCCTTCATTGTGCAAGTCGTCCTGACACTCTTCGCGCTGGTTTTTACCTATAACGCTGTAAACGGGGAGCGTGAACAGGGGACTTTGAGGTTGGTTTTTGCCAATCCTGTGCCGAGAGCAAAATACCTGCTGGGCAAAATCATTGGATCCTGGCTGGCGCTGGTGATTCCCCTCTCGATCCCGGTACTGCTGGGGGTATTGATGGTTGTGGTCTGGAAGGTGCCCTTTTCCACTGCCGACTGGGAGCGCTTCGCCGTACTGATCGGGCTGTCGCTGTTGCTCTTCACTTTCTTTCTGGTGCTGGGAGTCCTGGTGTCGACTTTCACCAGGCGCACATCAGTATCATTTCTGCTATCGCTGGTGATCTGGCTCATCGTAGTCCTGATAATCCCTCGAGCTGGAATTGTTTCCGCCGGTCAGGCGGTACCCGTCCCCACTGTCGCGGAGATCGAGGGTCAGAAAGCGAGTTATGCCAGCGATCGCTGGGTTAAGCACTGGGCAGATCAGGAGAAACTGTGGCAGGAGCGCAACGCCGGACTTAAACCGGGTGAGCATATTGATGATGATACGATGTGGAAATACATGCAAGAAGATGATGCCAGCCGCAAGGCTGTAGACGCGGACATCAGCGCCTATGAGGCGAAGCTCTACGAGGACTTGCGCAATCGCAAAGCTGTGCAGGAGCATCTGGGCTTGAACCTGGCGCGAGTCTCGCCGGCCGCCGCCTTTGAGTTGGCGGCGATGAAACTTGCAGGAAGTGGTATCGATATGAAGTCGCGTTATGAGGATGCCATGCAGCGTTATCGCACCGAATTCACAGACTTCGTTGATAAGAAGTCGGCCGAGGACGGACCCGGCGGCATGTTCACAATCAGTATCGATACTGAGTCGGGGTTGAAAATCGGTGGCACGGACGATAACGGTATTGACATCAGCGAACTGCCTCGCTTTGCTCCGCCGGTGCAGCAGCTGAACAAGCAACTTGCGGCAGTGATTCCCGACGCCGGTCTGCTGGCAATCTACTCGATGTTTGCCTTTGCTCTGGCGTTCCTGGTGTTTCTGAGATCGGACTTGAGATAGATTGCCGAAAGGGACTGAGCATTTCAACGGTCGGTGTTTGAAGAAAGTCGCATTATCCTCTTGCCGACGGCTAATACCCTTTGCGTGTGCTACTCCACTTGCCGCTTGACCTTCTCAAACGATTAATTACCTTATTAAGGTTGGGCTCTTCTTCCTGGGCATTTCCATCCGATTGCTAGCGTCCAGCTTTCTAACTGGAGGTTACGGCTATGCTTATATCTGCAGTAGGCATCAACAGGTCAAGACTTCAATCACTCCTCGGCTTGCTCATCCTGCTCTGCTTCTCCGCGTCGGGATTTGCTGAAAATGAGCCGCGCGCGCTCCCTCCCGGGAACAGCGCAGATCAAATCTCTGACAGCAAGTTGCCCCCTGTGCCGGCAACCAGCTTACAGCCATCAGCGACTGATACGCTTCGTTTCGACTTTTCGTCCGACCTTCAGGGCTGGGGCTACACAACCCCGGCCGATTCAGTACTGGAGTTCTACCCGGTGCTCGTTTCGCCAGACAGCTGCGCTGAATTGAATCATAACATCGGCATAAGTCCGCCATTCGGGCTGGTCTGGAGCAGTTTCGGCGGTACAGGTACTGCAGAGATGCAGGCCAAATTTCAAGGTTATAATAACGGATTCTGTGACTATAGATGGTGGGTCAAGTCAATCAGTGGCGCGGCATCGAATTTCTCGGGAGCCGACCGGCTCGAGGCCCGCGTCTATAAGCCTTCCGGTGGAACCATGTATGCAGCAATAACCTACTTGCGCTCGGGCGATACCGATTTTCAATTCCAGAGGTGGATTGGCCCTCTTCCAACTGGCACCTGGACTACCATTCAACTTGCGGAGCCAACGCCTGGCGCCTTCGACAAGCTTGTGGCAGTCGCAGTGCTGTTTGGTGCCTATAACTATCAGTCATCGATATATGTCGACGAGGTCAGGGCGATTAAGACGGTGATTTCCCCTCCCACCCTGGTTTCTCCAGCCAATAACGCTGATATTCAGGATAATCTGCCGACGTTTACCTGGACGGGAGATGGCATCAGCTACAATCTGCAGATAGCCACCGACTCATTGTTTACAACTCCCACGAACTACAGCCTGATCACCGGATCATCCTACACGCTGACAACTCCGTTGCCTAATTCCGGCGGCTACAATGATATTCATTACTACTGGCGGATGCAGGCCAACTACGCCGGTGGGGTAACGTCCGCATATTCTCCTTATAGAAGACTGGATATTTCCGGGCCACACGAGGTACCCTCTGAGTTTCCCACGATTCGCGCCGCCTACAATGCCTTTCAGAGCTTCAGCGGTGGCGAAGTGCTGGTAGCACCCGGGACATATACCGGTGCGGATAACTGTAACATCGGCAGTTTCGGCGAGAAACCCGTTGATGTCGTTTCGAGCGGCGGTCCGACAGTTACTATCATCGATTGCCAGGGTGATTACCCGGGATTCAACTACGATCTTTACTCGGTACCGGGAACTCTGCTGCAAGGGTTTACCATCAGGAACGCCGCCGGCGGTGATGGCGCCGCGGTCGTTTGCTGGACCGGCTCGCCCACGATTCGCAACTGCATTATTGAGACCAGTTCACAGTGGGGGATATACTGCCGCAGCGGCTCCACCGCAAAGATCGAGAATACTATAGTCAGAAACTGTGCAGCCAATGGACTGATGATCGATGCCGGGGCAAATCCGCAGGTTAGCGGTTGTCAGTTTGTCGGCAACAGCGGCGCCAACATCTATCTCGCGAGCACCACGCAGGCGACAATTACAAACACGGAGATTCTTAATGCTGCAGTGTTGCCCGATTTCGGCAGCGTGGGAATAGTTGGCTCCGGTAGCAGTCTCACAGTCTCCGGCTGCACATTTTCCAATCCTATCGGTAGTGGTTTGGCGCTGGAATCCGGTGATCTCACAGTCAGGAATTGCAGCTTTACCCAGCATTCTGAAAGTGTGCAGGGAGGTGGACTGATTATCAGAACCAGCACGGAGAACTCTGTTAGTATTGATGCCTCGTTTTTCTCCAACAATTCCGCGCCGGCGGGCGGCGGGATTTACCTCGTATCGGTTGGCACGATTGATATCACCAACACTACTCTCGCCAACAACTCGACCGGTATCTACGTTGACCCTAAGTCTTCTGTCGTCACTCTCCAAATCGACAACAGCGTAATTTCCGGAAGTAGTGGCGGTCCTGGCATCAATCCGACCACGGGCTTCATCGATAGCTTCGGAATCACATGTACAGATATCTTTGGAAATAAAGGCGGCGACTGGATTGCGCCATTCACAGGATTGCTTGGTTCGAATGGTAATATTGCCGCCGATCCGCTCTTTTGCGATCCATCATTGGGAGACTTTCATCTGGCAGACACCTCACCGTGTGCATCCAAGAATTCCGGCTGCGGGCAGATGGGCGTATACGGTGTTGCCTGTTCCTTCAATCTGCCGCCGCAGTGGGTGCTGGTGCAGGATACAACCATCAGCGAGAACCAAACACTTAGCCAAACGGTAATTGCCGAGGATCCCGACGAAACCATTCCAATTCTTACCACCGGCTCGCTGCCGAATAATGCGACTTTCAAGGATAACCAGGATGGCACCGGCACGCTGAAGTTTGCCCCCGACTTTGACCAGGCAGGGGAGTACACTATTCTGTTCATGGCAAGCGATGGGGAATTTGTCGATTCTGCGGAAGCTGTAGTTACCGTCCTCAATGTCAACCGCCCGCCCGAATTCACCAGCGCGGCCGATGACTCGGTTGCCGAGGGAGAAACGCTTGACCTGACTGTCTCCGCAACTGATCCGGACAATACTACACCGTTGCTTAGCGCCGAGAATCTGCCCTCGAATAGTTCTTTCGTCGACCATGGCAACGGCAGCGGCACGCTGACCTTCAACCCCGATTTTGGACAGGAAGGAGACTACATAGTCAGGTTTATTGCCAGTGACGGCGAGCTTGCCGATACGGCAATCGTCAATATCACTGTGCTGGGCTCTGATCGACCACCGGTAATCGAGCCGATTGCTGATGTGACGGTTGATGAAGGCGAACCGCTTCAGATTAATGTCTCTGCCTCTGACCCCGATGAGACGATTCCGCTGTTGTCAGTCTTGAATTCCCCGGTTGGGGCCAGCTTCAGCGACAATGGCGACGGCACCGGCGATTTCAGTTGGACTCCTGGCTTCGATCAGAGCGGAGTATATCTGGTTACGTTTCAGGCATCCGACGGTGTCTTTACCGTTGGCGCTGACGTCACTATCACAGTTCGTAATATCAACAGAGCCCCGACGTGGGTCGACGCGGCTGATGCTTCCGTGCAGGCGGGTCAAAACCTCGATCTCACCGTAACAGCCATCGATCCCGATGGCACCGTGCCGTTGCTGTCAGCGTTTGATCTGCCGACCAACGCCCAGTTTCTTGATAATGGTGATGGCAGCGGACTCTTAAGCTTTACGCCCGATTACACTCAGGTAGGTTCTTACGAAATATCCCTTGTTGCCAGCGACGGCGAACTCGCCGACACCGCGGTAGTGCTTGTCACCGTTACACCGGGAGCCGTGCTCTCCGTGGAGCCGACCTCGATTCTCCTGGAACCGGATGCAAACGAGACATCCTTCACAATTGCCAACACCGGTCAGGCAACACTGGAGTGGAGTGCCTCTTCCGATCAGGAATGGCTTACTCTTATGCCGCAATCAGGAACGCTGGCAGCATCGGAGAACACCGCAGTCACTGTTAGCATTGATTTGGAGGGACTAACTGCGGGACAATATATCGGGCACATTGAGGTCACAAGTAATGCAGGAACTCAGCTGGTCACGACTACCGCCACCAAGTCACTTGCTGTACTGACGCCACCGATTCTGTCGAGCGTCTATGTCATCGACACGATTACCGTTCCTTTCAACGGAATTGTTCCCGCAGACAGCCTCCTGTTGGCGGTCAGTATTTCGAGCAGCCATGGCCGCAGCTACGAGACCCAGGTAATGTTCGACAGTAAGTACACTTACCTGGACATCCTGCCCCCGACCGGCGAAGGTTTTGCCGAACTCGATTCAGTAGGGGTCCATATTCAACCAGATCTTACCAACGACCAGGGCGTACCTTTGCTTTCCGGCGACACCGTGCGCACAGTCCTTACCGGCGCAGTGGTGTGGCCGGGAGACACCGATCGCGATGGCATCGTCGATGAACGCGATATTCTGCCGATTGGCCGTAATTTTGGAGTCAAAGGCCCGCCGCGCGCGCTGCAGGGGACAGCCTGGCTGGCTCATCATTCTCACGCCATATTGGGCGGCAGCTTCTGGCAACCTTATTCAGCCATCTATGCGGATGCGGACGGTGACGGCGAAATTGCAGATCAGGATGTCTGCGCCATTGCGGACAACTGGAGTGATATTCTCACCAGGGAGAGCTCGACTGATAAAGCAGCGCAGCAACTCGACACCGCCACCCTGAAGCGCATCCTGAAGGCACTAGTTGATTGTCCTGAAAGTCAGGGACGAAAGGAACTGATCGATTATCTCGAGTCTTTACTGGGCGACAATCACGCGCAACTGCCAACAGCACCGCAATTATACCAGAATCACCCGAATCCCTTCAACCCCTCGACGCAGATTGAGTTCTGGCTGCCACGGTCTGGTAAGGTTTCGCTCGAAGTCTTCAATATCGAGGGTCGCAGGGTACGGAGGCTTGCCGGTGGTTTCTATCCGGCCGGGGCGCACACGTTCTCCTGGGATGGCAAGGATGAAAACGGAAGCCTGGTGGCCTCGGGGATTTATTTCTACAAAGTTGTCTCAGGGGAATATCAAAGCGTTCGGAAGATGATTTTGCTTAAGTGAGCTGTTCCTGGGGCCACCTCAGCCACAAACAGCCACGGACAATCTCTGACACCATCTCTGACATCATCTCTGACATCATATAGCGGTGCAGGGACTTGAACCCCGGACACGCGGATTATGATTCCGCTGCTCTAACCAGCTGAGCTACACCGCCAT
>CAYXUL010000031.1:0-22600 GCA_964468475.1 uncultured Ignavibacteria bacterium
CGGCACAAGCTCGGCAAACTTGTGCCAGCGATCCTCTCGCCAATGCAGGCGGTTAAATGAATCAGCGGTCTGAAAACATCTGCTCGCCTCATGAATCTCCCCCAATAATCGGCCGGCATTCCGAAAGAAAGCAGGAAGATCGATTCCTTCAACTGCGGTGAATTCCTGGCCGACTGCTTCCTCGAAAAGGCAGGCGAAGTAGGTTTCGCCATCCAATTGTGACGCCTCAACCAGACTCCCCGAGTTTGAGACTATCGCGCCGGCAGCGGGCACTCCCTGCGATTTGACGTGGGCCACGAACTCCACCTCAGAGTCTAGCATACGGCGCGGGCGCTGAGTCTCCGCGGTAATGCGCAGGTAGTGAGGGGATGTATCATCGCCGAGGCGGTAGACAACATTCGAAAAGTGACGAACAAAACGCGGGGACTCACGATAGCCCCAGCGGCGGGCTAGTTCATCAACGAGTGGCCGCAGCTCCAGCGGTTCTATAGTCGATCCATCTTTCATATATTCACTTAAATCTACGCTAAGATGTCTCGGGTTGCTTGAGAAATGTTTCACAAACAGGCTGGAGCGAAATCGCACGGATCTGTATCCACCCCATTTTCCCGCAAACAAATGCTGCTCGCTTCGTATAACTATCCGGACGCTATCGGGAAGCATTAGCTATTGACAGCGCCGTTTTTTTTGCTACCTTCTTTGGCACTCTGCGCGGCAGAGTGCTAAACTGGGCGATCTAAGTTATTGGGCGATGGCGGCTTGCCGCTACGAACCCGAAGTGTAAATGAGGTGACCAGAGTTTGACGAAACAGTTCGAGCTAAATGAACGTGAACGTGCCGTGCTCGCGGTGCTGATCGATCATTATATTCGTACCGCCGAACCGGTCGGTTCTCGCGTAATCGCTACCAGGTTTAACCTCGGAGTGTCGCCTGCTACCGTGCGCAATACGCTGGCCGATCTCGAAGATCGCGGCTTAGTGGAACAACCGCATACGTCGGCAGGGCGAATTCCTACGGAAGTTGGCTACCGGCTCTATGTGGATCATCTCCTCAAGTCTGAGCGATTAGCCAAGTCAGATCGCGAAAAAATCAAACGCCTGCTGAGCATCGACTACGGCGCCGTCGAGGATGTCCTTGACCAAACCGCGCGCGTGCTGGCACAGGTTAGTTCGCAGCTCGGTGTGACGGTCCTGCCGAAATTCGAAAACGCGGTTCTTACCAAGATCGACTTGATTCCGGTAACCGATACCAAGATGATGGTGATCATCGCGGTACGGTCCGGATTCGTGCGGACGCTGTTGGTTGAGGTTGACGCCCATGTCGACCCCGACAGCCTGAAAGATACGGTGCAGATACTTAATGAAAAGCTGTGCGGCCTGGCTCTGGGAGAGATTCGCAATACGATCAACGAACGCCTCAGCGGTGTCAGTGACGGCGAACCGCAGTTGCTGAAGTTGTTCATTGATCAGAAAGAAACTTTGCTGGATGATACAACGGCATCGAGCATTCACACCGACGGCACCACCAATATCATCGCCCAGAAGGAATTTAAGGATCCGGAGAAATTGCGGGAGTTTCTCTCGTTACTCGAAGAGCGCAAGAGCCTGGTATATCTTCTCAAAGACAAATCGCTGCCGGAGGAGATTAATGTCACGATAGGTACCGAGTCGAACATCGGCGGGCTCAAAGATTTCTCGGCGGTGATCAAAACCTACAAGGTAGGGCAGACGCGCGGTTCTATCGGAATCATTGGGCCAACGCGCATGGAATACGCCAAGCTAATCTCGGTGGTAGACTATACTGCCAAGATTTTATCTGAGATTTTGTCACGTTAACAGGAGTTTTGACGGGGTAGCATGTTAAAGAGAAACATGAAACAGAAGGACAAAGCAGCTAAACAGCAAGAGGATACAGAATCGCAAGAGCGTGTGGAAGAGCAGCTGGCGCAGGAAGAGCCGGACGCGGACGACGTTGAGGACTCAGTCGAGATCGATAAAGCGGAGGAAACCCCGGTTTCTGAGGAAGAGAACGAACCAGTAAAACTTAAGCAGGAGTTGGCGGCGCTTCAGGACCGCTTCACTCGCTTAGCTGCTGAATTCGACAATTACAAGAAGCGGACGACGCGTGAGTTTGCCAACCTGATTAAGTCGGCCAACGAACAGCTTATCATCGACTTGCTGGAAGTGCTCGACAATTTCGACCGTGCCTTCGCCAGCAAAGAGCAGGGGGCGGAGCTCGAAGCCTACGACAAGGGCATAAGACTCGTATATAACCGCCTGATGGATACGCTCAGTCGGGCGGGGCTGAAGCGCTTTGAGTCGGTGGGCGAGAGATTCGATCCCAACCTGCACGATGCGATGCTGCAGGTGGAGGACGATGATAGTGAACCCGACACGATCGCACAGGAATTTCAGCCGGGATATTACCTGAATGACAAGGTGATCCGGCACGCGAAGGTCGGCGTTGTCAAAAGCAAGGATGAAGGATAGATTACAGATCACGGTGTAAATTCACTCAACACTCACAGGGGTTCGCTGAGTATTCGAGATATGATGGAGGATAGATAGATGGCAAAAGTAATCGGCATAGATCTGGGGACTACCAACTCATGCGTAGCCGTCATGGAGGGCGGCGAAGCGACGGTGATTCCGAATCAGGAAGGTGGACGGACTACCCCCTCGGTGGTGGCTTTTCCCGACGGAGGTGAGCGCCTCGTGGGACAGATCGCCAAGAGGCAGGCGGTGAAGAATCCGGAGAATACTATTTTCTCCATCAAGCGCTTTATGGGACGCCGTCATTCCGAAGTCGGTGAGGAAGAGAAGATCGTTCCCTACAAGATCACGGAGAATGAGTCGGGCGATTGTCGCGTTGAGGTGCACGGTAAGCAGTACTCGCCGCCGGAGATTTCTGCAATGATCCTGCAGAATTTAAAAGCTACGGCGGAGTCGTATCTGGGGACTTCAGTTACGCAGGCCGTGATAACGGTACCGGCTTACTTCAACGACAGTCAGCGTCAGGCAACCAAAGATGCCGGCAAGATTGCCGGACTCGAGGTGCTGCGCATTATCAATGAGCCGACCGCAGCGGCGCTGGCATATGGGTTAGATAAGAAGGAAAACAAGAAAGTCGCTGTCTACGATCTTGGTGGCGGGACATTTGACATCTCGATCCTAGAGATCGGCGACAACGTAGTAGAAGTAATGTCCACCAACGGTGATACTCATCTCGGCGGGGATGACTTCGATCAACGTGTGATCAATTACATTGCTGACGAATTCAAGAAACAGGAAGGCATCGACCTGCGCAAGGATCGCATGGCGCTGCAACGGCTCAAAGAAGCCGCGGAGAAGGCCAAATGCGAACTCTCAACTACCTCGCAAGCTCAGGTGAACCTCCCATTTATTACTGCAGATCAGGAGGGCCCCAAGCATCTTGATCTCACCATTACCCGTTCGAAGCTCGAACAATTGACCGAAGATTTGGTTAATCGGTCATTAGATCCCTGCCGGAAGGCGCTTAAGGATGCCGGAGTTGACACCAGTCAAATTGACGAAGTGATTCTCGTCGGCGGTATGACCCGTATGCCCAAGGTGCAGGAAGCGGTAAAGGAGCTTTTCGGACGCAATCCGCACAAAGGTGTCAACCCCGATGAGGTGGTGGCGATCGGCGCCGCGATCCAGGGTGGGGTGCTTGCCGGTGATGTGAAAGATGTGCTGCTGCTTGACGTGACCCCACTGTCGTTGGGAATTGAGACACTAGGCGGTGTTATGACGAGGCTGATCGAGCGCAACACGACGATCCCGACGCGCAAATCACAGATTTTCTCCACTGCCAGCGACAACCAGCCGGCAGTGAACATTCACGTCCTGCAGGGCGAGCGCGAGATGGCACTTGATAACCGCACACTGGGGAGGTTTGATCTCGTGGGAATCCCACCGGCGCCGCGCGGAATGCCGCAGATTGAGGTAACGTTTGATATCGATGCCAACGGAATCGTCCATGTATCCGCTAAGGACAAAGGCACCGGCAAAGAGCAGACGATCAAGATTGAGGCATCCTCCGGTTTGAGCGATCAGGAAATCGATAAGATGGTGAAAGACGCTGAGGCCAACGCCGAGGCGGACAAGAAGAAGCACGAGCTGGTGGATGCCCGCAACAAAGCTGATCAGGTGATCTACTCCACCGAGAAAACGCTCAAAGAACATGGCGATAAAATCTCAGATGAGGAACGCAAAAAGATCGACGAGGCTAAGGAACGCCTTGAAGCTGCCACCAAGACCGACCAGCCGGAGATCATCAGTCAAAAGATTGACGATCTGATGACCGCCGCGCAGGCGATTGCCGAACATATTTATAAGGAGACCGCTCAGCAACAGGCGGCGCAGGAGGGCGCGAGTGGGGGCGACCAGCAGACTACAGATCAGGGTGGCGGCTCCGAGGAGAAGAAAGAAGGCGACGAAGCGGTGGATGCCGACTACGAAGTCGTCGACGACAAGAAGGAGAATTGATACGATAACGTCGAATTGCTTTCAGCTCAATTGAATCTGGCAATATTACGGCGCTTCTGATATCACTATCATAATATGGCGAAACGCGACTACTATGAAGTCCTCGGTGTGGAAAAAGGCGCATCCGAGGACGAAATCAAGAAAGCCTACCGCAAGCTGGCGATAAAATTCCATCCCGACAAGAATCCGGGAAACAAGGAAGCCGAGGAGAAATTCAAGGAGGCCACCGAGGCTTACGAAGTACTAAAGGACGCTAAGAGCCGCCAGCAATACGATCAGTTTGGCCACGCCGGATTTCAGCAGCAGGGTGGATTTGGTGGCCCCGGAGGTTTCGGCGCCGGGTTTGACATCAATGATGCTCTTCGCGCCTTCATGCGTGATTTTGGCATGGGCGGTGGCGGCGGCGGAGGTTCTATCTTCGATGAGATCTTCGGCGGAGGCACTTCATCGCGACGCGGCCGACGTCACAGTTTCCGCGGAGAGGACGTACGAATTCGCGTAAAGCTCACCCTTGAGGAGATAGCCACGGGGGTATCCAAGAAAATAAAGCTCAAACGTTATAAACGGTGTTCCACGTGTTCAGGTTCAGGCGCCAAGCCCGGCACCGCACGGGAAACCTGCCCGCAGTGTCGCGGAGCAGGGGAGGTGAGGCAGGTGACACGATCGATGTTTGGGCAATTCATCAACGTCACCACCTGCGATTACTGTGGCGGAACCGGCCAGGTTATCAAAGATCCGTGTGAGACATGCAGCGGCTCAGGCCGAGTCGAGGAACACTCCACGATTACGGTTAAGATTCCTGCCGGCGTCGCGAGTGGGAATTACATTCCGATGCGCGGCGAGGGCAACGCCGGAATGCGCGGTGGCGAATCGGGGGATCTGATTGTATTGATTGAGGAGCAACCCCATGACCGTTTCGTACGCCACGGTGACGACATAGTTACTGAAGTTCCGGTGACAATGGCCACGGCGGCGCTGGGTGGTGAGATTCAAATTGATACACTTGACAGTAAAGTCAAGCTGAAGGTGCCGTCCGGTACCCAATCGGGAAAGATATTAAAACTGCGCGGGCAAGGTCTGGGTCGATTGCGATCGAACGGCCGCGGCGACCTCCTCGTCAAAATCAGCCTGTGGACCCCGACCAATCTGAGTAGTGAGCAGAAGGAACTCTATGAACGGCTTAAGGAAATCGAGGGCGAAGTTCCCCCTAAGGTCTCAAAATCGATTTTCGAACGGCTGAAAGAGTCCCTGGGAGTATAGATTGCCATCATATCTGGAGATTAGTGTCAAGTGCTCGCCGCAGGACGAGGACCTGATAACTGGTTTCATCACCGCCTCACTGAGCCAGGGGCTGGTAACCGAGGTGAATGATGACGATTACGTCGTCAAGTTCTACCTCCCGGCTGAGGAAGCATCCCGCTCCAAGGTTGAGGATCTCGGCAGACACCTGGTTAAAACCGGCTTAGTACAGCCCGAGAGCCTTGATCAGATGATTTCGGTTCGTCCAATCGAGGATATAGATTGGATCGAGTCCTACAAGAAATCGTTCAAACCGGTCGAGGTGGACAACTACGTCATCAAATCGACCTGGGACAAAACTGAGTTTCCCGGCAAAACAGAGATTGTCATTGAACCGAAGATGGCCTTTGGTACCGGTCATCACGAAACCACCCAACTCTGCATGAGGCAACTGGCGGCTGATCTTAAAGCCGGGAATAAGTTACTTGATCTTGGCTGCGGCTCAGGGATCCTGAGTATACAAGCGGCTAAGCTGGGTGCAGCGGAGTGCCTTGGTCTCGACATTGATCTCGCCGCAATCGAAAACGCCAGGGAGAATATCGTCATCAACGGTGTCGACAAGGTCGTCACCATCGAGTTTGGATCGATGGAAAAGGTCACGAAGATCGGGTATTACGATATTGTGATCAGCAACCTCATTAAGGATGAGATATTCAATTTGTTCGAAAGCTTTATCAGGGCGCTGCGTCCCGGTGGCACTCTCATTCTCTCCGGCATACTGAAGGAGCAGGAAAAGGAGTTTCAGCGCTTCCTCAAGATGAAAAATCCCCAGGGGTATCTGGTGACCGGTATGAATGAGTGGATTTGTTGTCGTGTCACAAAAGCAAAGTAGCGTAATCCATTTCTATATCGAGCCGGACGCAATCAGCGGAAACACCGCTACATTTTCACGCGAAGAATCAGACCACATCCTTAAGACTTACAGGCTTTACATTGGCGACGCCATTCTGGCCACCGACGGAGTTGGTAATCTGTACCAGATGCAATTGTCAGAGTACAAGGATCGTCTGGTGCGTGCCACCATTGCGAAGACCGCGCGGTTCATCGGAGAATTGCCGGTAAAGATCACGGTGGGGTTTGGGATCCCGCAACTGTCGAAGGCTGATCAGATCATCGATCAGTGCACGCAGTTGGGTGCCAGTGGGTTCATTCCATTGCTTGCGAAGAATAGCAAGAGCAGGCTGTCTGCAGATAAGTCGAAGGCGCGTCTGAAACGGTGGCGCAAGCTGGCAATTGCGGCGGTTAAGCAGTCTCTGCGCAGTGTCGTTCCGGAAATTGCGATGCCGCTTGGGATTGACCAGCTGGTGGAGAAAGTGAGTGAATTCGATCTGGTATTGCTGGGCTCGCTGAACGGCCAGCTGGTTAGCAACTTCAAGCAGACCAGCGGCGCTAAGTCGATTCTGCTTATAACTGGTCCAGAAGAAGGCTTCAGCCGAATAGAGGAGGACAAGCTTATCCGCGCAGGCGCTACGGCGATCTCGCTGGGCGAGCGCCGCCTGCGGGCTGAATTGGCGCCCGTAGTGCTTACTTCCTTACTGGCACAAAGGGCACTGGAGGGGTAACAGAGTGCTGCAACGGCTTCAACAATAGTGAATTCTCGCCGATAATTCATATTATGGAATCTGCTGTTAATACCGAATTGATCCTATCAGTCTATGTATTCGTATTTGGCGTGGTCTTCGGGTCATTTCTTAATGTCCTGATCTATCGACTGCCGCGAAATGAAAAATTCGTGACGGGACGATCTCGTTGCCCTCACTGCAAAGAACAAATTCGCTGGTACGACAATATCCCGCTGCTGAGCTACCTGATCCTTGGCGGCCGCTGCCGTAACTGCAAAGCCACAATTTCGTGGCGCTACCCGCTGATTGAATTTCTGACAGGGGCGTTCTTTTTGCTCGCCTTTCGGCTTTACGGTTTGTCAGCAGAGAGCGGTGTAATCAGCCTCTTCTTTGCACTGCTACTCGTGGCCACAGTTATTGATTTTCAACACTTCATCATCCCCGATAAGATCACTTATTCAGGAATGGTGCTGGGATTGGCGCTATCGTTTGTTAATCCGGAACTGCGCCCGCTCGACTCACTTATCGGTTTGCTGGCGGGGGGAATGTCGCTTTACCTGCTTGCCCTGGCGGGCGATTTTCTATTCAAGAAAGAGTCTCTGGGCGGCGGTGACATCAAGCTGGCCGCTATGCTAGGGGCATTTCTCGGCTGGAAGGCCATCATCATCATTTTCTTCGGTGCAGCGGTATTGGGGCTGATCTACGCGATTATCAGGATGATCGTCTCGTCGGAGGCACGCAAATCGCACATGATCCCGTTCGGGCCGTTCCTCTCGATGGCGGCTTTAATCGCACTGTTTTTTGGTGACACGATTATTCACTTTTACCTTCACAACATTCTGATGCTGCCGTAAGCGCGAACGGGCAACCGCTTTCTGGAGGCTGCGCTTCAATCTGGAACCGGCATTACACAATGCCGCCCTTCTCAACTGTTCTAAATCTTCCCAGAGATCACCATTGACTTAGTGGACAATTCATTTTGCCGATAATTGCATTATATGGCAGAAAAACAGCGCTCAAGCAGGGTAAAGGAGTGGCTCACCAGGCACGGGCTTTCTTACGAGCTGCTTATTAAGATTACATTGGGGATGATGTTCGTTCTGATCATCGGCGCCAATCTCAACTCACTGCGTTTCTTCAACACCGTCAAAGCGGTTGATGAGCAGCGCCTCGGTCGGCGCGTAGCAGATCAGCTCGACTTCATCTGTGAAGTAATTCGCAGCAATCCACGACTTGAACTGACAACCCGCGAGAGCAGGCGCCTCATCGATGCCGCAGGTTTCAACCGAGTCTTTGTGGTCGAAACCGACGCCTTGCGCGATCCTGAAATTAAGGCTTCTGCTTACGTGAGCGTCACGACATTGCGCTCGCTGCAGAAGATCTACTCTCTGCCCAAACTGCTCGCAGGAGGAGCAATTTCTACCCTGCCGACTTCAATCACCGAGAACTACGTTGGCAATCGTGGCGAGCCCCTGCGCGCCGGTTTCTTTCATTTTGTCTCAGCGGACGGTACGCCGCTTACTCTGGTTGCGACGTTCCCCGACTACGACGACACTCAGCTGACGAAGCTGTCGACACTCAACACGGTCTTTCAGATTCTCAGCGTGTTGGCGGTTCTGACAATTGCGTTGATACTGTTGCGCCTGACACTGACACCATATCGTAAGATCAAGTCGGAGGCGATCGCCGCTGAAGTTGCCTCTTCCGAACAAGCGGAGTCGGTCGAATTCGCCGTGGAGACTTTCCAGAAGGTAATCAATGAGTTGCGACAGAAAGAGGAGAAGCTGCAACGGCTGTACGCACAACAGAAGAGCCGTGCAGCGAATCTGGAAAAATACAACGAGTACGTCCTCGAAAGCATGTACTCAGCCGTGGTGAGCTGTGATACTGCGGGGAAGGTTACCCACTTCAATCGTGCCGCCGAAGGGCTGTTCGGAGGCACACGCTCCTCCAACCTGCACCGGCATTTTCGGGAGATTCTGCCTAAGGGCACCGCGCTTGCAGATATGATGCGTGACGCGCTCAGCGAGGGAACGGAAAGCACACTGCCGGAGGTCGAACAGGTTATTCGTGATGGCCGCAAAGTGTGGCTCAACGTCAGTTGTACACTCCTGCGGGATTCACAGGATCACGTTCGCGGCGCCATGCTGCTGGCAACCGATTTAAGCGAGATCAAGAATCTCGAAGCGGAGATTGCGCTGAAGGATCAGATGGCCGCAATAGGGGAAATGGCTGCAGGCCTGGCGCATCAGCTGCGCAACTCTCTGGGAGCCATGATTGGGTTCGTGCAGCTGCTCAAGAAGATCACCACCGATGAACCTCGCGTTGCCGAGATCGTTGATAATATTCTGGTGGAAACACGAGGCACCTGCTCGATGGTAGATCGTTTCCTGACCCTGTCGCGCGACAGCGCCTTCTCGCCAGCCGAGGTGAACCTCAACCAGATTGCGAGCTTGCTAAACAAGAAGTTTGAGCACGAATTGCACGAACACCATATTCGTCTGAAGTTTGAAATCGAGCGACATCTCGACGAGATTGTTGCGGACGAACTGCTTTTTACAAACATTCTCACCAATTTGATTCGCAATGCCATTCAGGCATCCGATGACAGATCCACGGTCACTGTCGAGATAGCTCAGTCGCCCGACGCGCATGTCGAGGTCCTGGTTCGCGATCAGGGGAAAGGCATCCCGGAAGAACACCTACCCAACATCTTCACCCCATTCTTCACCCATGGCAAAGTGGACGGCACCGGGCTGGGCCTGGCGCTGGTACGCAAGTGGATTCATCAACATGGAGGAACGGTGACCTGCGACTCGCAGCCGGGCCAGGGAACAACTTTCAGGCTGCAATTTCCACAGACAAATCCGGTTCACCTGATCTAGCTGAGCTAGTATAGCCGCCTCATCACTCCTGGCCGCTTTGCGCTTGCAAAATCGATGCTTTGTTGCATATTCAGGCAGTACCTCATTCTTCGTCTCGAGGTAATCCGAAATAAACTGCAACCCTGTGAGGAGTTTAACATGCGCCATCGCTCTGCTATGGATCACTCCGCGACTTTGTGCCGTATTTTCGTTCCGATTATCATTTTGATACTGGCCGGTTCTACCGCTTTACTTGCCGAGCAACTTTCGGACATCAAGATCACACTCAGGGATAAACAGCAGCTCACGGAAGTGCGAGCCCTGCACCTGGATGTTGTGCCGCTTCCCGGTAATCAACTGGAAGCCTACGTCAAGCCGAATGAGCTGTCGACGCTGGACAAGATGGGAATCGACTATCAGGTCGTTCATCCGAATATAGTCGATTATTATGCCAGCAGATTGGATGCAACCCGCGACATGGGCGGTTATCGCACGTTGTCGGAGATCTACCTCGTAATGGATTCGATAGCTAATGCTCACCCGTCAATTGTATCGCAACGCGACTCGATCGGCGCCACGATTCAGGGACGCCCGCTCTATGTGATGAAGATTTCTGACAATGTCAATATCGATGAGCCGGACGAGCCCGAAGTCTACTACTATTCCGCGATCCATTGCCGCGAAGTGATTACGCCCGAGGTCTTGATTTACTTCATGCGCTATCTTACCAACAATTATGGCATTGATCCCGAGGTGACAGATCTCGTTAATAACAGGCAGTTGTATTTCACTCTCGTCGTCAACCCTGACGGATACTATTACAATCAAATAACCGACCCCAACGGTGGAGGAATGTGGCGGAAGAATCGTCGGAATAACGGCGATGGCACATATGGAGTCGACCTGAACCGCAATTTTGGCTTTGAATGGGGTTATGATGATTTTGGCTCTTCCCCGTCTACCAGCCAGGAGGATTACCGTGGTAGCGGGCCGTTCTCTGAGCCTGAGTCACAGTCGTTGCGCGATTTCATCTCCGCACACAATTTTGTGCTTACCGTTTCCTATCATTCGCATGGCGATGACCTGCTGTATCCCTGGGGTTATGATCAAATCTACACCCCGGATCAGGACATTTTCGCGAGTCTTGCCGACACAGTAAATGCCTTCAACGGCTATGTCACCGGCACTCCGTGGCAAGTATTGTACCCGGTTAACGGCTCTACCGATGATTGGGGCTATGGCGAACAAGTTACCAAAAACAAGTGCTACTCGTTCTCACTGGAAGTGGGGAACAGCAGCGATGGCTTCTGGCCGCCGATCTCTCGAATTCCGGCGCTGGTGCAGGAGAATCTTGAGCCGAATCTATTCTATGCCAGGATTGCCGACAATATCAATAAGCTCCGCCCGCCAATTGCCCCAACCATCTACTCTGTGGGCGCGATAGCAACCGACAGTTTCACCCTGGCGTGGAATCACGAGGATGTTGACAACCCCGCGGTATCTTTTGAAGTGTGGCAACTCAGCGATTTCAGCGTCGGAGCAGATGACGCTGAAACGCCCGCGAATCCTGATTGGGCATTTTCAGGATTTTCACAGTCAACTCAGTACGCGATTTCGGGAACGCATTCCTACTACAGTCAATCCGGAGATAATCTCAACAACAGTATGACGACGGCTTTCCCCTATACAGTGCAGTCAGGTGACTCGCTGGAATTTATGGCGCGGTGGGACATGGAGAACAACTGGGACTATGGTTACGTTGAAGTTTCTGCCGATAACGGGGGAAGCTGGAGCACGATTGCAGGCAACATTACAACAACTTCCAATCCTAACGGCAATAACCTTGGCAATGGAATCACAGGTAGTTCCGACTGGACGCCGGCGAAATTCGATTTATCGAACTTTGTCGGGCATGAGATTCTGCTGCGATTTCGCTACGTCACCGATAGCTATGTGACCAATCCCGGTCTGTGGATCGATGATATCAGTCCGGTTGTGGGCTTTGGCAGTGTGTCTCAGCTGGCCGCCGCTGACACCGACACGACTTACCTGGTAACAGGACTGACCGATGGTGTTTACGATTATCGAGTTCGTGCTCGTGATGCAGAATCTCAGCTGTCGCTATTCAGCTCACTGGTGCCGGTCGAAGTTACGCTTCCGCCAACCTGCACGTGGCTGGTCGGGGACGCCAATAACGACCAAAACTACTCAGTCTCGGATGCGCTCGTAGTAATTAACTACATCTTCGGCGGGGGTGCTTCACCCGCACCCAACGCCGTCGGATCCGGCGACGCCGATTGCAACGGCGCGGTAACGGTTGCGGATGCTGTCTATATCGTGAGCTACATCTTCGGGGGCGGACCGACACCCGGCCAAAGCTGCAGTTGTACATCCTACTAGAGGATATTCCTTACATCACAGTACCTGCGGGCAGCGGTGCAGCAGTTAAGCATTTGGAAAAATGTTAGCTAAAAAGAAAGCAGAGGCTTTTGAGAAAGCCTCTGCTCAGCGGATAGTTTGGTAAGACACTACTGGCCAAGACACTTGATTTTATAGCAAGGCGTGTGCCGAAAATGGCAAAACATCAACCTGTTGTGTAACAACCACTTAGAGATTTGGCTCGTGGCGAGGTCGCCACATAGTGTCGAATTTCTGGACAACCTCTGAAACAGGCCATTACCTGCATCCCATAATACCTTGCCGTTGATAGAGTTAGATTTGAGATTAATTCCGTTCAAGTTAGCGACAACCAGTCTTACCTTTGCAGGCGCTTTTGCCCGTATCACTTTTCATCCGATTTCCGGGAATATTCTTGAAGCGTGCCTATGAATAAAGTAAGCTGACCCATCATGGATGACAATTCCACTGTCTATACAGTTGCAGCGATAACGCGTGAGCTGAAGGATTTGCTTGAGGGGGAGTACCAGTCGATCTGGGTTGAGGGTGAAATCTCGAATTACAAGCACCATACTTCGGGTCACCGTTACTTCACTCTCAAAGATGAGTCAGCGCAACTCAAGGCCGTCATCTGGCGGTTCAACGCACAATCGCTCAGGATTGAGCCCAGGGACGGTTTGCAGGTACGAGCTTTCGGCGATATCACGCTTTATGAGAAGGGGGGTTACTACCAGCTTCGAGTAGTCAGGATGGAACCGCTTGGCATTGGCTCGCTGGAAGAGCGGTTTCGCAAGCTTAAAGAGAAACTTGAAGGAGAAGGTCTGTTCGACCCGGCCCATAAGCAACCTCTCCCGAAGTTCCCGAGCTCCATCGGGCTGGTCACGTCGGCGACGGGTGCGGCCATTAGAGATATGATCAACGTGATACATCGGCGTGCCCCAACGATCCGATTGGTGCTGCGACCTGCGGCAGTGCAGGGTGATGCAGCCGCGCCTGATATCGCCGCAGCAATTGACGAATTCAATCGCTGGGGAGAAGTTGATCTTTTGATAGTAGGTAGAGGTGGCGGATCGCTCGAGGATTTGTGGGCCTTCAACGAGGAGCAGGTAGCACGCGCGATTTATAATTCGAAGATTCCGATCATCTCCGCCGTCGGACATGAGACCGATTTTTCAATATCCGATTTTGTCGCCGATTTGAGGGCGCCGACACCATCGGCTGCTGCGGAGATTGCCAGTTTTGATGCTGAATCGTACAAGACCATGCTTCTTGAATTTGCCCGACGCATCAGAAACGCGTTAAGACGTAACACCAAACTCAGCCGAGAGCGCTTGGAAAGACTGGTGGCGTCCCGGAGTATGCGTTCACCGTTATTGTTGTTGGAGTCGCCGGCTCAGCGGCTGGATGATCTCTCGAATCGCCTGGCGCGTAGCGCCGAGCAATTGCTTACAGAGCGACGCAACCGCTTTGCGCTGCTGAAAGAAAAGCTGACTGTCTTGTCGCCGCAGAGTGTGCTGAGGCGTGGTTATGCCGTCGTACGCAAGTCTGAGTCCGGAGAGCTGGTCAAGTCGATTCGAGCGCTGGATGCCGGTGTGAAGATCGGGATTGAGCTTGCAGATGGCAAGGCCGCTGCGACCGTGGATGAAGTGTCCCGCGAAGAATGATTGCGTTACAATCTCAAACTGATATAATCTCTGCACAGTATCTTTAGCGTATCTGCATAGAGCAGATCGTTGCCGAAGAAATCCTCACGTGAGGTGGCATGGCCGAGTCACAGCGTACATTTGAAGAGAATCTCGAAGAGCTTGAGCAAGTGGTTGCCAGCCTTGAGCAGGGTGATTTGCCGCTCGATGAGGCGATCAAACTGTTTCAGCGCGGCATGGAACTGACCAAAGCCTGCGGTGAGCGGCTGACAGCCGCCGAAGAGAAGATTCAGAAGCTGGTCGCCGAGCAGGACAAGTTCAAACTTCAGCCCTTTGGTAAGAGTGATGACAACGACGACTAATGCACCGGAAGTGCACTTCGGTGCCATGCGCAAGAAGATTGATCTCACGCTGGCTGAGATTCTGCCGGCGCCTGAGGCCGATCCCGGTCGACTTTACGAAGCGATGCGTTATTCTGTTCTGGCGGGCGGCAAGCGGATCAGACCGGTGCTGGCGATTTCGTCCTATCGTGCCACCGGCGGGAAAGACGATTCGATTTATCGCCATGCCTGCGCGCTGGAGCTGCTCCACACTTATTCGCTCATCCACGACGACTTACCATGTATGGATGATGATGATTTCCGGCGCGGCCAACCGACGCTGCACCGGAAATTCTCCGAGTATATTGCAGTGCTGGCCGGCGATGCGCTTCACGCATTGGCTTTTGAGATACTCGCGGCCAGCGGGAACACCGAGGTGATTCGGGAAGTTAGTCAAGCTATCGGTACAGAGGGGATGATCGGCGGCCAGGTCCGTGACGTTGAGGCTGAAGGCCACGATGTCGAGCTGGATGCGGTCGAGGCGATTCATCGCCGAAAGACTGCGGCGCTGATCAGAGCCTCGGTGAAAATTGGCGCGATGCTGGCTGGCGCCGGCAAGGATGTTGTATCCAGGCTGGAGCAATTTGGCGAGCGGCTGGGTTTGGCGTTTCAAATTATCGACGATGTTCTGGATGTCGAGGGTGATTTCGCACACCTCGGCAAGGAGACCGGGGCAGACTCACGACTTGCCAAGGCCACTTATCCGAAGGTGATCGGTGTAGAGAAGTCGCGCCAGGAGGCACTCAGGCTGGTTGACGAGGCAAAAACTATTCTGGCAGATTTTGCTCAACGTGATATCTTCTACGAATTGGCCGATTACGTCGTCGCTCGGAAGAACTAGCGGGACGTCGGCCGGAATTATCGTGAACCTGAAAACTGCAGTGGAGTAACATATAGGTAATGACTGAGCCAACGACTCAACTTCTCGCCAATATCAAGTCCCCCAATGATCTGAAGAAGCTTGAACTCGATCAACTTCCCGATCTGGCTAAAGAGATTCGTGATGCCCTGTTGACGGTTCTATCGCAGGTCGGTGGACATTTGGGAGGTAACCTCGGCGCAGTCGAGCTCTCAATCGCGCTGCATTATGTTTTCAACAGCCCGGTCGACAAGATCATATTTGATACCGGTCACCAGAGCTACGTGCATAAAATGCTGACCGGACGCAACGACCGCATGCTTACCATCAGGCAGTTCAAGGGCTTGTCAGGATTTGCCAAGATCACAGAATCTGAGCATGATATTTATGGCGCCGGGCACGCGTCTACCTCGATCTCCGCCGCCTACGGAATCGCAGTCAGCCGCGATCTTTCAAAGCAAACTCACCAGGTGATCGCAGTCATCGGTGACGGCGCGCTGACGGGGGGTATGGCCTATGAAGGTCTGAACAACCTGGGCCGTTCCGGTCGCGACATGCTGGTAATTCTCAACGACAATTCAATGTCTATCGACAAGAATGTCGGCGCCATGTCGGAGTATCTCACTGACGTTCGTACCGACCAGACTTACAATAAGATCAAGGACCACATCTGGGAGTTGACCGGCAAAGCGCCGCTCGGCTCTACAATCAGAGAAGTGTTGCGCAAGGTCGACGACACCGTCAAAGGCGTCCTGGTTCCCGGCGCTATCTTCCAGAAACTGGGATTCCGTTACTTTGGTCCCATCGATGGTCATGATGTTAGAGCCCTGGTGAAGACTCTGCGAGACAGCAAGGAACTCCATGGCCCGCTGCTGCTGCACATCAGAACGCAGAAGGGCAAGGGCTACAAGCCTGCAGAGGAAGATTCCTGCTGCCTGCATGGTGTCAGCAAGTTCGACAAGATAACCGGTAAAGCGGATAAGAAGAAGGGTGTCTCCTATACAAAGGTGTTCAGCAAAACGATTTGCGAACTGGGGCGAGAAAATCCTGACCTGGTAGCGATCACTGCAGCGATGCCTACCGGCACGGGCCTGACTCCCTTCAGCGAAGAATTTCCAGATCGTTTCTTTGACGTCGGGATTGCAGAACAACATGGGGCGGTCTTTGCGGCAGGCCTGGCGCGCGACGGGAAGAAACCGGTGTTTGCGGTTTACTCGACATTCTTGCAGCGCGCCTATGATCCGGTGATTCATGACATCGCGCTGCAGAAATTGCCGGTACTGCTTGCCCTCGACCGGGCCGGTTTGGTCGGCAACGACGGGCCTACCCATCATGGTTGTTTTGATATCGCCTACCTTCGGCCGGTACCGGGAATGACTATCATTGCGCCAAAGGATGGTACAGAGATGCATCAGGCGCTGCACCTGGCTATGAAGAACTTCACCGGCCCAATCGCCGTTCGCTGGCCCCGGGGCAACATTCCCGAGGGTGAGTTGCAGGAGCGACCGATGTTCGAATGGGGCACCTGGGAAACTCTGCGCGACGGAACGCACGGGGCGATTCTGGCAGTCGGAACTATGGTCAACAATTCTCTTGCTGCCGCTGAGAGTTTATCAGCCAGGGGCATCGAGCTTGCCGTAGTCAACTGTCGTTTTGTTAAGCCGTTTGATGAAAAACTCCTCACCCAGGTGGTTAAGCGCTATCCGGCGCTCGTAACCGTCGAGGAGGGAAGTCTGATTGGTGGATTTGGTTCCGGCATCGGCGACTGGCTTGCGCATCACTCTCTCCGCGATCACGGTTTGCTGCAATTGGGTATTCCCGACGCTTTCATTGATCACGGTAGTCGTGACGAAGTGCTGGCATTGGTGAAGCTTCATCCTGAAGGAATTTCTGAATCGATCGAGCGATTCCTGAGCGCGGAAGGCAAACATCGGCTGCAGCTTAGACCAATGAAGGCAGATGGCAGTCGAGCAGTTGACCGCACGGCCGAGTTCCGTGCCGCCGCTGACGGAAACGAGTAGGGGGGGCAATGCGGTTCGGTGATCACGTCAACGCAAACGCGTAACCAGGGGTAGGATCAGATGCGCATCGGAATAATTGCCAACAGAAAGCGGCCGCGCGCTGATCAAATTGTCCGCGAAGTTCTGGATTGGATTGTAGCGCATCGGCAGGAGTACTACGTCTGCGATCAGCTCGCTGATCTTGCACTTGACCCCGACCGTGTCATTGCCCGCAAAGATTTATGTAACCGTTGCGATTTAATCATTTCAATGGGAGGGGATGGCACACTTCTCGCCACCGCGAGAGATGTGGGAGATAAGGAAGTCCCCATTCTTGGAGTAAATCTCGGTTCACTCGGATTCCTTACCCAGATCGCCGCTCATGATGTATCGGAATACCTGCAGCAGATCGTCGATAACCGGCATGAGGTGGAGTCCCGAATGATGCTACGCGCCGCCCTGAAGAATTCCGATGAGACTCAGGTTCACAATGCTCTGAACGATGTCGTAGTTGATCGCGGCTCGGTGGCTCGACTGATCCAGTTGGACCTCTACGTAAATGGCGAGTACATTTCCACCTACCGGGCGGATGGACTGATCATTTGCACCCCCACAGGCTCTACCGCATACAATTCGGCTGTGGGCGGACCGATTTTGAACCCGAGGATGGAGGCGATTATCGCGTCACCAATGGCGCCTCAGTCTCTGGCGGCGAGGCCGTTACTGTTCGACGGTGATGATATCATCAACATCAAGATTGCTTCGAAGGAACACAACGCGCTGATAACCATTGACGGGCAAATTTCGGCACCCCTGGATGACCAGCTTGAAGTAGAAATCAGGAAATCTGACTTTGTCACCAAATTGGTTACATTTCCACACAATTCTTTCTATAAGATTCTGCGAACCAAACTTCACTGGGCGGTGTTGCCGCGCACCGAGTCCGATTGACACGTTCCTAACCTGAATTCAGCATTGGATAGTCATTTGCCATCCTGCGTAGATAGTGTACAGGAAAGAATCGCATGATGACATTTTCAACAAAGTGCTCGCTCTTACTATGCCTGGTGCTCGGCAGCTGGCTTTCCAGCGCCACGCCGGCATTTTCTCAGGAATTCCATCCCACCCGTCTTGTGGTCAAGTACAAGCAGCAGCAACCGGCGACGGCCCTGCTGCTGAAGGCCGGTCAGCTCCACGCGGCAAAGATGCAGCCGCTGGTTCAGGCAAAACTGCTGCGAGCAAAACCGGCGGCGGAGGACCTTGTAAAGACCTATGTAATTACCTTCGCCGATTCGCTGTCGCGGCGACAAGCCGAACAAACACTGTCTTCCGATCCGTCAGTAGCCAACGTTGAGCGAGATTACCGGATCGAGTTGTTCCATGATCCGCTCTACAGCTACCAGTGGGCGCTGGAGAACGACGGACAGCAATATCCCGGAGTGGTCAGATTCCCGGGAAATAACAACGACAGTCTCAAGATGCTCTCAGGAACGCCCGGCGCGGATATCAAGCGCTATGCTGTCTCTGATATTCCCACTGATCACAGCCGCGTGAAGATCGCCATAATCGATACCGGTGTTGACTACACCCACCCGGACATCGCAGCGAATATCTGGAAGAATCCAGCTGAAGCCTCCGGCTTGCCCGGCAGGGATGATGATCTGAACGGCTACGTCGATGACATCATGGGCTATGATTTCTCAGGCGATAATACGGATGTCCTGAATATCATTCCCGACCCCGATCCGCTTGACACCATCGGTCACGGCACGCACGTTGCGGGGATCGTGGGCGCAGTAACCGGAAACGGCATCGGCATCGAAGGGGTGGCGCCAAACGTGTCGATAATGTGCGTTAAGATTTTTCCGAACGCATTTACGTCGGTTTCTTCGCAAGCAATTATTTATGCGGTAGATGAGGGTGCGAAGGTAATAAATGCTTCCTGGGGCTCGCCTTATTATAGCACCGTGCTCAACGACGCCATCGCGTACGCACAGGAGAATGGCGTTTTGTTCGTTGCGGCGGCAGGCAACTCCGGGGATTCATCACCGTTCTATCCTGCCGTCGTGCCCGGAGTCTTGACAGTAGGCGCGTGCAACTCATCGGGGCAGGCTAGTTATTTCTCGACCTTTGGCGACTGGGTTGACCTCTCGGCCCCGGGTCAGGATATTCTCTCGCTCAGGGCCAAGAATACTGATCTCTACGCTGAAGCGGGCGAGCCGAAGGTGCACATCTTCGACAATAATTATTACCTGGCGGATGGCACTTCGATGGCAGCTCCGCACGTCACCGGTGCGGCAGCCTTCCTGTTGTCATCCTCGCCGGGACTCACCAGCGACAGCGTCAAGAGCCTCCTGATCGCTACCGCCGATCAGATCACTGATCCCAACGGCAATCCGCAGGGTAACTACAGCGTATACTCAGGCTATGGCAGGATCAACCTCGAACGTGCAGCAGGAGTCTTGTCCGGAGACTATGCCGAGATTTCTGCGCCGGTGAGTCGATCTATTAACAGCGGCGTGATCTCTATCTCGGGATCGGCTTTCTCCAATAGCGGTGAGCCGTTCGTGCTTGAAGCACATCCGGCGTCAGCCAATACGTGGCTCACCATTGCAACCGGGACGGCGAACCAGGTTAATGAAGTGCTGGCGCAGTGGGATTCATCACCTTACGACGGCGATACAGAGCTAAGACTGCGAGTGGGAGATGGTATCACCTACCGCACCACGATTCGGCTAGTCAACAACATAGTCGTTGACATTCTCAATCCGCAGGATGGCGATACGGTGCGTGGGGCCGTCGAGATAGTCGGTACGGCCTCCGCGCCGAATTTCGCTTCTTATGATCTCGAATATTACCCAAGTATCAACCCCAAGCAACCTGTGTTGATCCGACACGGAACAATTCCGGCCTTTTCTCAGACACTGGTCAATTGGAGTGTGGGTCCGGTGCGGTCCGGCTCGGGAATTCTCAAGCTTCAATTATCAGCAGGCGGGCAGGTCTATAACAAGACTGTACCGATTGTGATCAAAACTCTGCTTGATGATAACTATCCAATCACTCCTGCAACCCGACCGCATTATATGACCAAACCGGCCGATCTGAATGGCGACGGGGAAGTCGATCTCGTTACGGGAGGGCAGAACGGTGTCATCATCAATCACTATGCGACCAGGGAGCTTGATGTTCTCAATCCCGGAGTCGGCGGGATATATCAATCAGCGCCGGCGGTTTATGATTTCGATGGTGACGGCCGCGATGAGCTGGTGGTTGTGTCCGATTCCGGGATGACGATCATGCACGGCGACGGGACAAACCTGCCGGGTTGGCCGCAACGGTTTCCAACCGGATTTGAGTTCACCTCCGTGCCGACCCCGCTCGTGAGCGACATCGATGGGGACGGTGACCCCGAGATAAGTTTAATTAACGCCGCGGGGCAGTTCTATTGCTTCCGCTCAGACGGCAGCGGCTACTTCCATAGTCATGGCGGCTTGTTCGCTTCGCTGAATCATACCGGGTTGCCTCGCCTGTTTGGACAGTCGGTGCCGGCATCTGTGTTTGCCTATGATTTCAACCACGACGGCTACCGCGATCTCGGGACGCTTTATGCGCTACAGGCGGGCGACGGCGGGGTTTATCTCTTTTCGGGGAAAAACGGACTGCCGCTCTATCCCGCCCCTGGAGCACGCGTTCGAAGTATGTATGCGCCTTTTGGCGCCGTACTGGCTGACTTTGACAATGATGGCGAGCCTGAGATTGCGTTTGCGTACTACAGAGATGATCTTTCCATTGCAGTTACCATCATTGAAGCAAACGGACAGGATCTTCCGGGCTGGCCGCGATATTTCCCGGACAAGATCCAATACCTGACCTACTACCCGGCGGCAGGTGATCTTGACGGTGACTCAATCCCTGAGCTGGTGATGACCTTTAGCGCTCCGCTTGATGGAGGTGAGCTCTATATCTGGCATGCGGACGGTACCCCGTGGTTGGATTCCGAGCTCGGTCGCCACGATGGCTTTGTGGCCGGTGTCGGTAACGCGCTGGCCAGCCCGATAATCGTGGATACTGACAATGACGGCGCCTATGAGATAGTCGCTCGCGGCGGTGCTACCTTCTTCGGAAAGCCTGAAAAGATATTCAGCTTTGAACTTGATGGCTCCCAAACGCCGGGCTGGCCGCTTTATACCTTCGCAGATCCAGGCATGGTGTTATATTCGCCAAACACCCCGATCGCAGGTGATTTTGACAAGGATGGCTTGCTCGAACTCTACATGGGAGCATCAGACCAGAAAATGTACGCCTGGGACCTGCCAACGGTGGCTTCCGATTCGGCAATCCTCTGGAATGGCTTTCTCAACGACCCACAGAACAGCGGGATTCTTCCCTTTGCTTCGAGGTCGGCGCCACCACCGCCAAAGCCGCCACTGCCAACGAGTTTCCGTTTAGCACAGAATTATCCGAATCCGTTCAATGCAACTACTGTGATCGAATTCGATCTCGCCACGTCTGAGGCTGCACGACTGGAAGTCTTCAACGTTCTGGGACAGAAGGTGACTACCATTGTCGACAGGACGCTGCCCGCGGGCTTCTACCGCTATGAATGGGATGCCACGAACTCGACAGGAGAACCTGTCGCTTCGGGAGTGTACTACTATCGACTCAAGTTTGGTCATTCATCAGAAACGAAAGCGATGGTCTTGCTGAAATGATCCGTCGTTTCCTGATCATAGTCATGCTTCTGGCCTCTAGCGATGTTCAAGCGCAGGTCGGCCCCGGGCAATTTCACCTGCTCGCTCAGAAGGATTATCCCACAGTTTCCGACATTGCGGTCGCCGGGCGCAGTTTATTCCTTCTGCAGCAAAGAAGTTTGCGGATCGCAGACCTCGACGCTCCCGGCAATGAGTTGCAAGCAGACAATGCGGTGCAGTTAAATTCCGACTATGACCGAATTCAATACCTCAAAGGTGAGCTGTGGCTATGGTCCTTTGCCGGCAGGCTGGCCCGTATTGATGTATCCTCCAAAGGTCTGACAGAACCGGAGTACCTGGCTGCAGGGGATTCAGTTCTGGCTCTTGCCAGAGTGGG
>CAYXUL010000031.1:22700-34637 GCA_964468475.1 uncultured Ignavibacteria bacterium
ACCTACGGCGTTAGCATGCTGCGACTATGGACAATTACGCGAAATGGGGAACTGACGTCAGCGCAGGATATTGACGTTGGCTTTCCGATCTCCGCAATTACCAGCGACGGGGAGGCGTTCCTGATCGGGGGCAGTTCCGGGGAGCTTGCCGAAATACAGCAGGATTCCACCGAGGTGAGTTTGCTGCAGAAAGTCGGAATACAAGCCCTGCGTCTCGCTGTGGCAGCTGACAGCAACGACACCAGCGTAGCTGTGCTTGATCCGCTTTCCGGCATCTCAATCTATGCCCTGGGAGGTGCGGGCAACTCGTCAGCACGTACTCTCAAAAACAACTCCGTGCCGCACGCCATTGCGCTAGGTTCTCAGCAAGCGCTTGGGGTGGATTCCAGGGGGATCATAGGATACCAGGCAATTGGCGACAAGCTAATCCCGCAATCTCTGTGGGAGAACGGTTCGGCATTAGTCGATATTGTGGTAGAAGACTCGTTGCTGTTTGCCGTGTCGCGCGCAGATCAGAAAATCTATGCTCTTGGTCCGTGGGCAGGGAAGTATCGCTTGCGGGCCGCCGGCGATCTGCCCTTTGCTCCAAATCGACTTTTTGTCGCTGGCGCCTCATTGAGCAGTCTTGACATCGCTGTCTGTTTTACGGAGGCCGTGGAGATGTTGCGATACGATTTGGCCACTCAGTCATTCACCCAGGTGTGGTATACCCCGGTGCCATTCTTGATCACGACAGCAGACTTTGGCACCAGTTCATTTGCGGTTGTTTCCGAGAAGGGGCAACTCTTCTATTCAGCTTATGATCCTTTCACTGGTCCCAAAGGACTTCCAATAGAAGCCACTATTAATCCACTGCCACGCGATCTTCTGATAACTTCCAACTTCATCGCCGAGGCGTCGCCAGCAGGTTTGTCTATCTATAGGGCCGACAGCGAATCCGGCGAATTTCAGCTTACACTCAGCCCCATCGCCATTCAGGACGCTACCGCCCTGGCTTACGATGCGGCATCGTCCATACTCGCAGTTGGCACAAGTCGGGGAATCGAATACACCGACTACTCCGATCCTGACGCGATCGGAGCGTTTTACTCGATCCCTGAAACAGATTCTATAAGAAAGCTCTCTTTATCTGACGGTCTGTTGCAGAACAGCTCGAATTCAGCCGTTCAATTATATGAATTTACTCCTGGCGGGATTCCGGGTGCGCGAAGCTCCGAGCCCGCAATTGTGGCGGCTGAATTCTACCCCAATCCATTCAATAGCGCTACAGCGATTGAGCTTTCCATCCCCCGTCAAAGTATAGGCAAACCTATCAGTTATGAGATTGTAAACGTACTAGGACAGCGTATTTGGCGTAACACCAGCATTGTCGTATCTGCTGAGCAGCGCTTTATTTGGGAGGGCCGATCGAACAGCGGTACGGACGTGGCATCGGGAGTCTACATCTTCCGCGCCGCTGTAGCGGATGACGTTATTGTGCGTAAGTTGGTTTATCTCAAGTGAGACAATAGATTAAATGCTTGACTAGTACGTTCAGCTTGCTATTTTTTTTGAAATCTCCTTATAAACGGGAGGGACAGGGGTTATCATAATGATAAGATTCGCTGACAAACGAAACATCGGATTTCCGCTACTGCTGGCTGTGGCCGTTATGTTTCTCTGGATCTGCCAGGCCGCCGCCAAAGACAAGGATAAAACCGGCTACGAGAAGGATGATGTCTTCCACGACAATCGCTATGGCTATTCCTTTGAAGTTCCCAAGGATTGGAAGGTTGGCAAGACCTACAAGGACCCAGATGACAAACCTTCCCCCGACCGAGTGATGATTTACCGTAAAAAATTCCGCATACCGGTCAAACTTCAGGAGCATCGCGAGCTTGTCCAGCGCCCCACAGTATTCATTGCGATTGATTCGACCAATTTACCCCCGGCACAGTTCTTCCAGCAGGTGTCGACTGCTCACGACCTCAACGACTTCGAGAGCGCTATCGTCTCCAAGTCGGTTTTGTTCGAACGCGGAGTGGAAACGCCGCCGGAGGTGATGGAAACCTTGCCGGTCACGATCGGGGGGCATAGTGCAACTCGCTGGGAGGTCCGCCTGCAGTATGCCCATCGTTTGGACACATCGTTCGGCACTCAATCGGTGCGCGACTGGAAGGTGGGTTACGTATATTTGGTACCGCTTGATGGCGTGATGATGTACATTGAGCAGGTGTGTGAAAATCAGTCATTCGACACGTTGGAACCGGAGTTTGAGACGATGACCAAAACTCTCAAATTCGCCGGTGAGTCCGGGGCTGATTCCACAGCGACGACGACGAAAACGAAATCTGACGGTGAGCAAAAGTAGCAAGAGTAGCAGAGTAGCCGTGAGTTTGAGGGTAAAGGAGTAGAGGACCATGTGGGCGGTTAGAATGTTTCTGATGATCGTGTTTCTGATCGTCACGATTGGATTCTTCGTTTATAATGCTGATGAGACGGTTGATATTGTGATCCTGCATACGCGATATCTTGACGTATCGTTGATGGTTGTGCTTCTGATTGCTTTTATTGCCGGTATGCTGGCTAGCTTTCTGATTGCAGTAACTTACTTCTTTAGAATTTCTTCCGACGCATCTCAGGCGAAGCGACAAGTCAAAAAGCTGGAGGCAGAAATCACTGCTTTGCGCAACCGCCAGATCGACCAAATTGACTCGGTTTAGTCTTTGGGCTAGTTGCAGTTTGACAAGGTAGTTGACGTTTTGGATATCATGGGTGGAATAGCGCAAGATGTTTGAATTAAGCATGTGGTATTATATCGTGGGGCTGGCCATTATCCTGCTATTCGCGGGACTTCTGACGGTGCAGATGCGCCGCAAGAAGCGGCGGGAAGCCCGTGATGGCGGGCTGTATATTTCTGCGTTACAGGCGATCCTGGCCGGAAACCAGGTTGATGCTTTCTACAAGCTCAAGGAAGTCGTCTCTCAGGATTCTTCTAATATCGATGCCTACCTGCGGCTGGGCAAGATTCTTGCCGATCGCGGTAAAGCCAAGCAGGCAATCCAGATTCACTCCGATCTTCTGCTTCGCGCAGATCTGACCCCGGCGCAGAAAACCGAGATCAATCATTTCCTGATCGAAGACTACGTTATGGATGGTCAGATTGACCACGCCATCGATCTGCTGCGGAAGGAATTCGACGGCGATGCGTCCCGCCTCGATACCGGCGCACGGCTTGTGGATCTGCTGATGGAAGGCGGCAAGTTCGAGGAAGCGGAAACAATCGCAGAAAAATTGAATAAGCGTGACAGCGATCGATTTGCCGCACAGCTGGCAACGGTGAAGATTATGCTGGCCGATCGCTTCCGCGACGAGGGCAAAGGCAAACGGGCAAGAATCCTGTACAAGGCGGCGCACCATCTCGATAACGAGAAGCATGATGTCTGGGTTAAGATCGGGGACAGTTACCTTGACGAGGACCGTACCGAAGATGCCGTGAAAGCCTGGATCACCTTAACCGAGGAAAGCCCACAGAGTGCCCACCTGGTCTTTGACCGCTTGCGTCGTTCGCTGTTTGATCTGGGACAGTTCAATACGATCAACAGCATATTCGAAGGAATTCTCGAACGCGACCAGAACAATGTTTCCGCACTACTCGCCCTCGGTGAGCTTTACCACAAGAAAGGCGATCACATGCAGGCCCTTGAGTACTATCGGCAGGCGCTGGCGTTGAAGCCGGAACTTACGGCTGCCAACCTCGGAATTGCGCGAATCTATCGCGATCAGGGCAGAATTGATGATGCATTTGATATTCTCGAAAAACAGTTCTTCCAGACGGAGGCAATGCGGCAGGAATCGTGAACTGCTCACGGTTATCACTCTTCTTCTCGTTGTTGCAAGTCTGACCTTTACCACGCCGCTGCAGGCTACCTCCCAGGCAAAATCGCTCCACGAGGCTCTGAGTCGAATTGACGCTCAATTGCAGCAGGGCAACTGGCAGAAATCTCGCGAGTCGCTGCTCAAGTTCCCTGATTCGGCGCGTGATCAGTACTGGAACTTACTTTGGGCACTTTCGGATCAAGACGGCATGACATCGTATCGCGCGCTGCTAAAGCTGGTCGCAGAGGATCCGCCGGCGCCGATCAGCTGTCGCGCCGTCGAAGGGCTGGCGGAGTTTCATCTGATGCGGCATGATTATGCCCTGGCGCTGGCTCAAATTGACCAGCACCTGCAAAGCTGCACTGCGGCCGGCAGCCATGGTCTGCTGCTCAAACTGCGAGGACAGGCTTATCTCAGGGTCAATCTGCCGGAAGAGGCAGCATCCTCGTTTAAGCAGGCGCTTGCCGCCGACGTTTCTCCTCGCAGTAATGCGGAGACGATTCTGGCGCTGGGTGAGGCTCACGCCGAAAAACGGGATTATGCCCGAGCTGATCACGCCTATATGCGATTGACACAATCGCTTACCGGCGATTACAATGCTCTTGCTATTCGCAACCTGCGCGATATCCGCAAGCAAATCGGAGATAGCACCGGCGTCGCGACACTCGACAAGCTTCTTGGGAAGGTACAGAGAGGTGACGAGGCCCCAGGTAACAGTGGCAATGTGCCAGATGAGGGCAGAGCCATGTCGACGCAGTCGGCATTCGCAATAAGAATCGGCCAGTTCACCAACCAGGAGGATGCCGAATCATTGTTGCACAAGTTTCGCGCCGACGGGTATACTGTTGCAGTCAATGAGACCTCGATCGCGGGTAACACGCTCTATGCTGTCGATCTTGGGCGTTTCGACACGGCGGTGAGCGCCGCGCGATTTATGCACAAATTGCAGAAGCAAACCAACGCTACTTATCGGGTCGTATCCTACTAAATGACGACTAAACAAACTCCGCTGATGGAGCAGTACTTCTCCATCAAGAAACAACATCCGGACAAGATTCTCTTTTTCCGCATGGGCGATTTCTACGAGATGTTCGGCCGTGATGCCGAAGTCGCTGCGCCGATTTTGGGGATCGCGCTGACCAGCAGGGCGCACGGCAAGTCAACGAGGTTGCCGCTGGCGGGAGTGCCGTATCACGCGGCGGAGAAGTATCTGGCGCAGCTGCTCAAAGCGGGCCTCAAGGTGGCGATATGTGAGCAAACGGAAGACCCCAAGAAGGCCAAAGGCCTGGTGAGGCGCGAAGTCACAGAGATTATCACCCCGGGTACAATTACGGTAGAGGGCGCGTTGCCTGCAGATCGTGAGAATCTGATAGTTTCATTTCATGCCAACGGTTCCGGCAGGGCGGGCTTTACCGCTCTGGAGTTTGCTACCGGCCGGGTGACTACCTTTGAAGGGCCCCTGGAATCAGCTCTCGATATGATCGAGTCATTGGCGCCACAAGAGGTACTTCTATCTGATGCGATCGACGGCACATTGTCGTCGCGGCTCGAACGAACCGGGGCGGAACTATCAAGAATCGAAGGCTGGCGCTTCGACAGTGATTACTGCGAGAACAAAATTAAGGCGTACTACCAGGTCCATTCACTGGCGGCATTCGAGCTGGAGGATCGTCCGGCGGTCTCGGCCGCGCTGGGCAGTCTGCTCTCCTACCTGGAGGAGATGAAGTTCGCGTCTCCGCTGCACCTGAGCGCTCCGAGGTTTGCGGAGCAGGCGGAGTGTGTTTACCTTGATGCCGCAACGCTGCGAAATCTCGAAATCCTGCGGCCTTCTGTCGGCGAGAATAAACAACACTGCCTGGCAGGGTTACTTGATTTCAGTCAAACCGCGATGGGACATCGTTGCCTGGCACGCTGGTTGGCTTCACCGCTGCGCCAAATTGACGCTATCGAGAGACGCCAGCAAGCGGTCGGTAGGCTGGTCGATGATGATGAACTGCGCGATAACCTGCAGGGAATATTGAAGGGAATATCAGACCTCGAACGGCTTGCCGGCAAATTGGGCTATCGTAAGGCAAACCCGCGCGACCTTGTGCAGCTCAAGCTAAGCCTGCGACTGCTTCCGCCACTAAGGGAATCACTGGCAACGGGCGGTTCTGAGCTGTTCACTTCGGCAGCAGAGCAGCTTCCTGACCTCACCGAGGTTGCAGGTCAGATCGATGCCGCGCTGATTGCTGAACCGCCTTTGCTAACCAATGGCGGCGGATTGATCCGCTCCGGATATTCGCAGAAGCTGGATGACTTGAAATCGTCGATCAAAGGAGCTGTAGATTTCATCAATGGTCTGCAGGAAAAGTTGCGGGCCGAAACCAGGATACCATCTCTCAAAGTGGGCTACAATCAGGTGCATGGGTACTATATCGAGGTAACCAAACCGAATTTGAGCAATGTCCCTGACAGTTTCATACGCAAGCAGACACTGGTCAATGCCGAACGTTTTATCACCGAGGAATTGAAAGAGAAAGAGGAGTTAATCCTCGCGGCGGAGGAGAAAATCAACGCCGTCGAGGAATCAATCTTCAACGAGCTCCGTGACGCCGTTGCCGAGCATATCAGGCAAATCAATCACGCCGGACAGATCGTGGGTGAGGTAGACGTGTTGCTTTCCTTTGCCATGGCTGCGCGCAGGTATGGCTACGTTCGTCCGGAACTCACCGGCGTTCCCATAATCGAGATCAGCGAAGGCAGACACCCTATCATCGAGCAATTACTTCCGCGCGGTGATTTTGTGGGTAATGACACCAGTCTCGACACGGCCGGTGATCAAATTCAACTTTTGACCGGCCCCAACATGGCAGGCAAATCGACTTACCTGCGGCAGGTGGGGCTGATCGTGATCATGGCGCAGGCGGGCAGTTTTGTGCCTGCTGATAGGGCGCGGATAGGTATCGTCGACCGTGTATTTACGCGTGTGGGAGCATCGGATCGTCTCTCGCTTGGCGAGTCGACATTCCTGGTGGAAATGAACGAGACCTCACGTATCCTCAACAACGCCACTCCGCAAAGTTTGATCCTGCTTGATGAAGTCGGCAGAGGTACTTCGACCTACGACGGCCTCGCTATCGCCTGGGCATTGTGTGAATTGCTTCATGATGACCCACAGCTGCGTTCGCGGACGATATTTGCGACGCACTTCCATGAGCTAACGGAATTGCCCAATTCGCACAGTCGCATCAAGAATTACCAGGTCCAGGTGAAGCGCCACCGCGATAAGATTATCTTTCTGCGCAAGGTCAAGCCGGGTGGTTGCGATGATAGTTTTGGGATTGAAGTGGCCAAGCTGGCCGGTATTCCTGCATCACTTACCAGGCGCGCTGGGGAAATTCTGAAACAACTCGAGATTGGCAACTTCGATCCAATCAAGAACCGCACGCGCAGTCACTACGTCAACCCCAATCAACTTGCCTTGTTCGAGCAGAAACCCTCGCGTGTCGAGCAGCGCCTGCGAGAGCTGAACATTGAAGAGCTGACCCCGATCGATGCCATCAATGCACTTTCGGAGTTGCGACAGCTTATTCGTGAGGAGGGAAGCGATGACCAGAATTAAGCTGCTTCCCGATGTGCTAATCAACAAGATCGCGGCCGGTGAGGTAATTGAGAGACCAGCTTCGGTGGTGAAAGAACTGGTGGAGAACTCGATCGACGCTGAGGCAACGCAAGTTGAGGTTCGGGTTGATGAGGGCGGCTCGCGAAGCATCGAGGTTAACGATAACGGTGTCGGTATGTCGCCGGAAGAACTCAAGCTGGCAGTGCAGCGTCATGCGACCAGCAAACTCTCGACACCTGAAGATCTCTTCTCGATCAGATCATTCGGCTTTCGCGGCGAAGCTCTGCCGTCGATTGCTGCAGTTGCCCGTTTGACAATCAAGTCACGTCAGCAGGGAGCGGATTCGGGATATCAGATAGTCATCGAGGGTGGCGAGTTGAAGTCAGAGGGGGAGGTCGGCTGTGACTACGGTACATATATCACAGTAAACAACCTTTTTTTCAATACTCCCGCGCGCCGGAAATTTCTGAAGACTGCTTCGGCGGAGGTGAGGCGCATAGTGGAAGTAATGGAGTCACTGGCGGTTGGTAATCCGCAGTGCAGCTTCCTGCTTGACTCCGGCGGACAGCGCCTGCTTGACGCTTCTGCGACCGGTGATCGCGTCGAGCGCGCCGCTCAGCTGTATGGAATAGCCAATCGCGGCAAGTTCATTCATAGCTCAAAGGCGGGTGAGCAGTTTCGGCTTGAGGTTTATTTATCCTTGCCGGAACTTTGTCGCCGCAATCGTTCGCGCATAATGACTCTTGTTAACAATCGGCGCATTGACTCCAAATCTCTGTTCGCTGCGGTGACATCATCATACGGAGAGTTTCTTAACAACGGGACCTATCCGCAGGGTGTGGTCTACCTTGATATTGAACCGCAGTTGGTCGATGTCAACGTGCACCCGGCAAAATCGGAGGTGCGGTTTTCTGATGAGCGCACCTTGTTCCATTCCCTCTACCACTTGATTCGAGACTCGCTACTGGAGGGAGACTCAAGCCGGGGCCTGGGCTCACTGCCGCGTAGAAGTACACCGGGCATGACAACCGAGCGATTTCGGCAGCGCACCCGCGAATCTATGCGGAGTTTCTTCGACTCGACGACCGGAAGCGGCAGGCGTGCGGAGGAATCGTTGGCGGCGATTGTGGCACAGGAGGAGACCGCTACGAACGGCGGTAGTCTGACCGCGCCAGCTGAAGATGTGCCCGTGTCACAGGCAGTTTCGGAGACTGCTGCGTCCGCCCCGGGAAGGGCGGAGTTAAAGTCAAACCTTGATGCGTCAATTCGTCTCTATCAGATGGCGGGCCTTTATATCATTGCCCTGGCACGCGACAGCCTGATGATTATCGACCAGCACGCTGCTCACGAGCGGGTGCTGTTTGAGTTGGCGATGAAATCATTCAAGAAGCAGAGCATCACTTCTCAGCAGCTCCTCTTTCCGGTGGCGCTGCAACTTGAGCCAAGTGATATCGAGGTATTCCAGCGGGAACGCGACACACTACAATCGTTCGGTTTCAGAGTGTCTGATTTCGGTCCGAGGCAGATACAAATAGAGGCGGTACCGGCGGCCCTGGGCAGCAAGAATCCGGAAGTGCTTTTCCGTGAGCTTCTCGACGACTTCGGCGACGTCAGCGGCGACGAGAAAAAACGTTTCGAAAAGAAGGCGGCTTCGTTCGCCTGCCGGGGGGCCATTATGGCCGGCGACCGGTTGTCCGAGCCGGCGATGCGTGCGCTGCTGGAGAATCTGCTGGCAGCGGAGAATCCGTATGTTTGCCCGCACGGCCGTCCAACGATCATAAAATTCACGCGCGATGAATTGGACCTGAAGTTTGGAAGACTCGGGTAAGCTGGCAATTCCGGCGCTTGTCGGCCCGACGGGAGTCGGCAAAACGTCGGCAGCATTGGAATTAGCTGGGAGATTCAATCTGGAGATTCTCTCTTGCGATTCCCGCCAGATTTACAAATACCTCGATATCGGGACGGCAAAACCCACCAAGACCGAATTGCGGGGAACTCCATACCGCTTAATTGATTACGTCGAACCGGAAAGTTTGTATTCCGCCGAACTGTATCGGCGCGATGCGGTTACAGTAATTGACAAGATTGTAGCAAGCGGAAAGCTACCACTTATAGTAGGAGGCGCCGGACTCTATCTTCAGGCGCTAACCAGCGGATTTTTTGCAACTCCTGATCCTGATTTGAGTTATAGAAGAGAGCTAAAGAAATTGTCAACTGAAGAACTGGAGCGAAAACTAGCGAACGAAGATCCGGCGACTGCTGCCGAAATCGGTGACCGCAATCGAGCGAGGCTGACCAGGGCTCTGGAAATCGTCCACTTGACCGGGCGTTCGAAATCGGAGCTTACGTGTACCGGCGACTACCCGGAACATTCATTTTCAGTGCTGCCAATTCTGCTAAATTATTCGCGTGAAAAACTTTATCAAATTATAAATTCCCGCGTCGATAAAATGATACAGGCGGGACTTTTTGACGAAGTTGACTCGCTGATCGAACGCGGTTACGCGCAATCGCCTGTGCTGCAATCGACTCTCGGCTATCGAGAGCCGCTGATGTGGCGCAATGGCGAAATCACGCGCGAACGCTGCACAGAACTGATCAAGCAGGGACACAGGAATTACGCGAAACGGCAATTGACCTGGTTTCGCCGCGTTGAAAAGCTTGAAAAAATCGACAAAAACGCTGCCTCATGGAGAAAAAAACTGAGTGATGTTATCAGCAAATTTAATCTTGACAGCTAAACATGTTAAGCCCTATCTTTCAACAGCTTACGAAAACCGTTCAAGAGTTGGGAGGAACTGCTAACATGCGAAAAACGATCCTGGGCGTCATCCTATTAGCATTGTTAGCGACAGTTATAGTCTCCGGTTGCTCATCGATAGTGCGACAGGGCGATGGGGTCGCTATCGAGAATCAACCGCAATACAGTGGCGATGATGCAGCTCAGGACGGCGATCAGCCCGCTGAGGATGCTCTTCCTGACGCCACCCAGGAAGCGATTGAGGACACCACCTATCTTGCAACAACCAATCAGTTATCGCTGGCCGAAGAATACTATGGCTACGGGGTGCAGGCGAATGCCAACGAGCGGTGGCTTGAAGCACAGTATAATTTTGAGCGCTCCATTGAAATCCTCTCAAATCTTGACACTGAGATTGAGCCGCAAGGTCAACTTGAACAACGATATAACACTCTGCTGGAAAAACTGCGTACCGAATACAAGCTAACGCTACTTTACCTGGCGACGCTCCCTGGAGACGCGTCCAGTTCCGCCTTTGTCGACCGTTTCGTTGAGATTGATGACTTCTCTAACCTGCGAGGGAACAAGGTTGAAACGAGTGTTGACCACAAGGAATCGTATGACATTCCCATCGAGGTCAATAAAAAGGTGGAAAACTGTATCGTTTACTTCCAGACGATTGCCCGTGATTTTTTCCAGCAATCACTGACACGCAGTGGAAAATACAAGCAGATTTGGTCGGAGATATTTGCTGAAGAGGGTGTTCCGAAAGATATTTTCTGGCTGGCGTTAGTGGAGTCGGGTTTCAAAACCAACGCCTATTCGTGGGCTAAGGCAGTTGGGCCCTGGCAGTTCATAAGTTCCACCGGTAGAATCTACGGATTGCAGCGCAACTGGTGGTATGATGAACGGCGCGATTTCGTGAAGTCAACTCGCGCCGCCGCACGGCATCTCAAAGACCTTTACGAACGCTACGACAACTGGTATCTCGCTGTGGCGGCGTACAACACCGGAGCTGGACGAATTGATCGCGAGATTCGTCGCAGTGGTGGTAAGAACTATTGGAAAATGCGTCGTTTGCCGCGCGAGACCCGCGATTATGTGCCGCTGTTTCTTGCGGCCACTATCATTGCCAAGAACCCCGAAAAATACGGGTTCGAGCCTTACTACGACAAACCGCTTTCCTTCGAGACAATCACGATCGACAAATGTATCGATCTCAAGGATGTTGCCAAGGAGATTGGCACCAGTGTTGATTACCTTGCTCAGTTGAACCCTGAACTCCTGCGCAAAATCACACCGCCCGGACTGAAAAGTTATCAGCTTCGCGTCCCGGTCAACACCAGCAAGAAATTCTGGGCGGCTTACGACGGCTTCGACAAGCCGTATGCCGCCGGATTGCAGAAGCACCGTATTCGTCGCGGGGAGACGCTCTCCAGCATTGCCCACCGCTATGGCACGAGTATTGGTGCCATCTGTGCCGCCAACAACATCTCGAGACGCACCCACATCTACGCGGGGCATTACCTGATGGTGCCCGTGAGCACCGGTTCAAGGGGAGGCAGTAGCTACGCATCGTCGGGAAGGTATTCCGATCAGGTCGCCACCAATGGGAAATATAAGGTGAGGCGTGGTGATTCTCTGTGGAAGATCGCCGAAGCCAACAACACAACCGTCAACAGCCTGCGCGTTCTAAATGGTCTGGGGCCATATTCGGCGATTTATCCGGGACAGG
>CAYXUL010000032.1:0-4896 GCA_964468475.1 uncultured Ignavibacteria bacterium
ACCGAGGCTGTAGCCACCGATGTCGTTGTCAGTATAGTAAGTCACCGGTACACCTACTGCCATTCCGGCGTTTGTCGCTACGTCCTCTACCCTGACAGTGTCAGCATTCCCTGCGTCCTGGGCTAGCGCGCTTCCTGCCACCAGCAGCAGGGTGAACGCACTAATCAAAAGCGCTCGCGTGTGCTTCATTGAGGTACCTCCCTCTTCCAATAAGGTAAATGCACGTAAGTCCATGCGTGCACCTGGAGTATTATTTTGCGATCTTTGCTCTTCAGTTACTTCGGTCAGTTTAGTGAGTGAGAAAATGCTAGTACAATTCGGTTTGTACGAAAGTGTAACCCAACCACCTATCTGCAATCAAATGCTGACCTCGAATTATGTCAAGGTCTAATTGTCAAAGTCAACTATTCGGAGATAAGGAATCGATTAGGTTGGAGTTTGGGGCGCGTTCGGGAAACGCGAATTTGAGCTACTTATTGCGTTTGCGCTTGGTCTTGCCCTTGTTCCGGGAAGGTTTCTTTGAGTCAGGGGTGCCGTCATCGGAGCCGGATTTCCGACGCTTCGCCGATCGTTTGACCTTTGACTTCTGGGGAAGCGATTCCTCGTCAGCAGCTTGCCGCCGCAGTTCCATCATCATCAAATCCTGCAAAGTCTCCGATCCGGGCTCATAGTCGAGTAACGCAATTTCGAACAGCTCATCGGTACGTTCAATGTAGATGAACTCCATTTGCTCTCGTAGTTCCCTGGGCAAATGCTTCACGTCCTTTTTGTTCTGCGCTGGCAGGACAATCTTGAAGATGCCTGCGCGATGAGCGGCAGCAACTTTTTCCTTGATTCCAGAGACAGCCAGCACTTTTCCACGCAGAGAGACTTCGCCGGTCATCGCAATATCGTTCCGAATCGGCCTGTCACTCATCACCGAGGCCATCACAAGTGAAATCGTAACCCCTGCCGAGGGGCCGTCTTTGGGAATGGCGCCCTGGGGGAAGTGAATGTGAATATCATAATGAGCGAAATCATCATAGGGAATCTGCAGCAGATCCGCTTTGGAACGAACAAAACTATGCGCCGCCTGAACCGATTCACGCATGACATCACCAAGCGATCCGGTGCAGACAACTCCGCCGGAACCCCGCATCTTCAAGCCCTCGATCATCATAATGTCACCACCGGCGCCGGTCCAGGCAACTCCGGCGGCAACTCCGATCTCCGGCTGGCTTTCAGCGGTCTCAGGAATGAAGATGGGCGGACCAAAGTACTTTTCCAGATTATCCTCGGTCACTACCCATTTTACCGGCTTACTGGCGGTGGCCTTCGCTTTCGAGTATTTCCGGCACAGGCTCTCGATACGCGCCTTTACCTGGCTTAACCCGGCTTCCATAGTGTAGCTGCGGATCAGATTGCGCAGCGCACCCGTAGAGATCTTCAGTTCCAGGGGCTCGATCCCATGTTTGGCCAGCAGCGAAGGCACTAGGTGCTTCTCAGCGATTGCGATCTTTTCACGATCGACGTAGCCGGAGAACTCGATCACTTCCATCCGTTCCAGCAACGAATCAGGAACCAACTCGGCACTGTGCATGCTGAAAATGAAGATCACGCGCGAAAGGTCGATCGGCAGTGAGACATAGTCATCAAAATAGCGGCGATTTTGCCGTGGGTCGATGAGGTCAAGAAAAGCCAGCGCGATTGCGACCCTGCCCTCATCACCAGCCAGCTTATCGAGATCTTCGATCAGGAATACAGGGTTCATGCAGTCGGTATCGATCAGTGAGCGGACAATCTTTCCGGGCATAGCGCCTTCAAGTGTATGCGGTTCGCCACGCAGCTCAGCCACTGAAGAGAAACCCGCTACTGAGAATCGAACCAGCTCGCGGTCGAGCGCTGTAGCGATCGAGCCTGCCAGCGATGCTTTTCCTGTGCCCAAAGGCCCACACATACATAATACCGGCGCGGAGACTTCTTCGGACAACTGGCGTGTCGCCAGGTATTCGGTGATCCGCTCCTTGATGTCGTCGCCACCGAAGAAATTCCGGTCGATTATCTTCTCAACTGCGTTGAGGTCTTTTTTGTCGGAGCGAATGTGTGTCCAGGGAATCGCGAGAAGCCAGTCGAGGTAGCGTTTGATCGAGCCATATTCGGCCGAGGCAGTCGAGAGTATTTTCAGCCTCTCCGTTTCGAGTAATAGTTGCTCCTTCACCTCGATGGGAAGATCTGACAGCACGCTGATGCGTTTGCGATAAGATGCCGCAGCATTGTCATCCTCATAGTCCTCGCCCAATTCGCGCCGAATTTCTTTCAGCTTGGCGCGCAGGAAGAATTCGCGCTGTGACTTGTTAATGGCATCCTCGACTTTAATCTTCAATTCGTCTTCCAGTTCCAGCCGCTGACATTCCTCACTCAGGAAATCAAGGAGACAAATCATCCGTTCTCTGAGCGACTTGCCGATCAACAATTCCCGCTTTGCTTCAAACGAAAAATGGAGGTGATGCGAGACGACATCAACAAATCGGCTTAAGTCGTCGCGGTTGGCCTTGAAGATCTCGTAGATTTCCGGCGTATAATGCGAATCGGAGTGGAGCAGGCGAACGGCATATGAGTAAACCTTCTGAGCGGTTTTCTCAATCGCGCTCGAAACGCTCTCCTCCTCGATTTCGGAAAACTCCCCGACCAGGTAAGGATCGTCTGAAATCAGCCGCTCAAGCGCAAGCCGGCGGGTTGCCTCAAAGGTTACACTGAGGGTCTCATCTTTGGAGGGCTGGATCACCAGTGGCCGTGCCAGAACGCCGATGTCACACAGATCGTCAACCGAGTTCACCTGATCGCCCCCGTTCCGGAGTGGAACCATGGCGATCGGATCACGCGACTCCGTCAACTCCTTGAGCAAGCGCAGACTGCGCGGGCGACTAATCTGCATCATCTCCACGCAATGCGGGAAAACGATCATCGTCCGCATTGGCAAAATCGGAAGCTTCTGGATATTTCCGCTCATAAATCCGCCTGGCTAATGAAGGCCTTAATCATCCTCGAATAATTCTAGAATGTTAAAGCCAATTACTAGAACCATATTTCGTTCGGCCGCGTTCCAGCATGCCGGGTTCGAGTGCCTGATTTCCTGGAAGTAGTTGTCAGGCAATCACTCGAGTAAGTCATCGGCATACTCATAACGTCTTTATCGGCGGATTCGCGTAACTGTCCACCAGCACTCGTTTTTTATGTCGCCGAACTTATGTTTGGGTCCAAAGACGATTTACGACGCCATTCGCTGTTGCAGACGGCGGGACAAATTGAGTAATTCCATGTCGCAGAACGACTCCATCGAGTCATAGTCGATTCGAATCTGCTCCGGCTGCAGGTTGATTCGATAGCTCCCCGATTTGTTATTCTCGATCAGCTTCTCCAGACCGGTGGCAAAGCGCTTTAATTCCTGCTTCACCCGGTAAATATTCTTCGCTTGATTGAATCCCGGTTCAATCTCGTCTTTGTCGACCCAGCCATCCGGGCGCAACAAGCGCCAGGCTGAGAGCTTGAACAAATAGCTAAAGCTTTTCGGAGTAAGATCGATTTCTTCCTCCGCGTAGCGTATCGGAACTCTATCCCCCCGCAGAGAACCGCGAAGTCTGAGCATTGGCATTTCAACCTCCTCTCCAGCGGTCGCTGAAGTTTCTGCTTCAAGTATTTCTTTAAGTGATTGTTTTAACCTGTGTACTGTCTTCTCACCCACTATTCCGCTGAGCTGAGAATGAGAGGCTCCAAGTAGTGCTTCCCGAGACGTCATCCCCGCCGCGGCTAAGCGAAGCATCAGGTCCCGCTCCTCCGCCGTGGGAAACAGTTTGCCTGCAAAAGTGTCTGCGAATTCGTGACCGTAAGCGACGCAAAAAGCCAACTCCTTTAGAAACTCACAGAACTCATCTGAGCAGTTCAGTGTGCGCGCCACTTTTGCGGCAGAATGAAGCAGCCAGCTGATTGTCTCGGACAAATGCAGCAGCGCACCGAAATGAGTGCTGTACTTGGCCTCGATGGCAAGCGTCTCCACACCATCGCACCAATCGAGTAGCGCCAGCGACATCTTTAGCTGGCGCTGAGTCTCGCGGCCCAAAATCTGTTCTCGCTGCGCCAGACGGGTAAGCCAGCTTGCGGAGGCTGTAGCCAAAGTCGACTCGTATCCAGACAGGCTGTTTAGAAGCTCCTTGCGCCACAATCGTGCCCGCTCTTCCTGACAGGTGAGGTACACCGGAGTCCACGCAGCTTCCGCTAGCGAAGCCACCGCTACTAACCAGCTCAGCCTGTCGAGACAGTGAGCCTCCTCAAGAAATTCAGACAGCCGGCGCACACTCTCGACACTCAACCCGCATGCTTTGCAGGTCTCACCGAGTGCGGTGGCTCTGAGTTCTTCACCATCCTGACTGAGAAGCTTCAGCCTGACGAGCCTCGCGATGGCTGCCGACACGGTATCGTTACTCCAGGATGCCCCCTCCTGCGCGGCCAGGGTTGATTGAAGCGCTACTTTAAGCGAGCCCCCTGAGTGCACTGTCTTTGCTGCAAAAAGATCAAGGACAATGTCGGCCAGTGGTTCTGATTTAAGCTGCGAAGTCAACGGTGTTGCTTCGCCTTTGACATAGAGTTGCCACAAGCTTTCAGCTTCGATCTCGCTTTCTGCCAGAAGCAGAGAACGCCCTGCCCCACGGCAGTGGCCATAGCGGCCGGCCCGTCCCGACATGGCGTCATACTCGCGCCAGTTGAGCGGAACCACAGTCGCCTGCCCCTGCTCTTCGCCGGTCACGAATTTGTAAGCATCCACGATTACGCTGTCAGCGGGCAGATTAACGCCGAACGCCAGAGTCGTGGTGGCAAAGACGACCCTGAGTTCTCGCTCGCGAAAATATTCTTCCACCACTG
>CAYXUL010000032.1:4996-7559 GCA_964468475.1 uncultured Ignavibacteria bacterium
TCTTCGGCTTCGCAAGAATCCTGCTCGAGTAACACTTCCTCTGACAGGCTCTTATCATTGAAATTCAACGATTTGAATGAACGGCCCCGGAGAACGCCCTGATGCAACTCCGCCGGGCGCGAGGTTGAACTGAGGATGTCACAGCTTAGCCAGTCGGCAATCTGCCCAGCGTTGGAAATAGAGGTTGTCAATGCCAGCAACTGCGGCTTCGCGGGCAGCAACTTCAGCTTAACCAGCGCCAATTCAAGGGAGGCGCCGCGATCGGGATCGGCAAGCGTCTGCAGCTCATCAATCACGACCAGTTCAACCGAGCGCAGGATGTCGACGCTGTGAAGCAGTAGCTGGTTGAACTTCTCATAGATCAGAATCGCGAGATCAAACTCGCCGCGCCTGATCTTGAAATCGTCCTGGTGATGATCGCCTGAGGAAATTACCACCCTCAGTCCCAACGATTCATACTTCCGCCGGAAATCAGCGTATCGTTCCGCAGCAATCGCCTTGAGAGGAACCAGCATCAGGACCTTACGGCGGCGGAAAATAGCGGCTGTGGCGGCGATCTCCGCGCAGAAGGTTTTGCCCGCCGAAGTGGGCGCTTCGATCAAGAGGCTTTGTCCCTGCAACAGCTTCTTGCGGATGACAGCTTCCTCCTGCAACGGCAGCAATTCCTCGCCCACGCGCCTGCGCCAACTCTCAACTATCACTGCCGGAACTCCGTAGTCGACCAAATGAGAAATCAACATCCTCTCCATCTCCCTTTCTCAATTCAGGTGCACTCTCCATACTCAACATCACGAAAAGTCCTAGGCCTCACAGCTCGATGCCGCGCAGGCCACGCAATACCCACAATGTCCCTCAATGACCACTTCGCCCCCGCACTCCGCGCAATAGCGCCGGCCGCAAGCCTCGCAGAGAAGATCGTTGCCCCACTGCTGCAGGATTCCCCCGCAATGGCACTCCAACGCCGATTGGCTATCCCAAATCATGATTTGCTCCTTGTGTCGAATTTGTAAGCGGTGTTGCTAGTCGTGCCGCATCGATGAATTACCGGGAATCGAGTTCGCGAGATACTCGACTCCCGGCTGGACGCTGTAACCGTTCACCTGAATTCATTCATTCATGCGACTTGCCCAGTATACTGCACATTTGTGCAGTAGTCAATAATTTTCTCCTCTTCGCGTGACATTTTTTCGTGTTCTGCAAATCATTCCACAAACGCACTACTTCTTGCTATCCGGCGATAGATTAGCTGATTCCCGTAAATTATTACGATTCAATCAATTACAATACAAGGAAATGTACCAGGCAGACAGCCGACTCACCCCCGATGAAACTTTGCCGATATTGCTATCGTGCGCATGAAATCAGTAACAATGATCGCTCTCGGTATCGCGCTGCTGACGTTAGGCGTAGCCTTCGCCGCAAACGATTCGCCGGCACTTCCGACTCCCGGGAAAGCGGTATGGCGAAACCTGCCTCCCAGCCCGTTGCGGAAGGGAAAACTGTCAAGGCAACTGGACAAACCGCAGAAGTTAAGCCTCGACTCCCCGCTACTGAAGACTTCCGAATTTGTCTCCGATTGCACGGTTTATGTCGATCATCCAATCAATGCTCTCTACGACTGGTTGCAGGGTGACGAGCTCTACTATGCCTATCAGAATGTCGATTTCCCGCTGGTAGACTGCGCTAACAGCTATCCTTTTGTCGTCACCTATGTGGGAATGACGATGGCATTCAATGCTGCTGGTTCCTTCCAGGTGCAAGCATTTCTGACGACGGTTGATTCCCTTTATTCGTCACCGGTTTGTCCGGTTCCGGGTGAGCTTCTGGCAGTAACCGATCCGCTGACCGTAAACATCCCCGAAGCGAATGTTTACACCTTTATGGTACAGCTCGATTTTCCCACCCCGGTCTCTGACAACTACTTTGCCGGAATGTATTTCGCGTCAGACATGACCCCCTTCTATCCCGGCATCGCTATCGACAGTGTGCCGTACCTTTGTATTAATTATAATGACTGGGGCTACGGCTTGACCGATCTGGCCAGCAATGACTACTACAACTTCCCCGGAACGATTCATCTCTTCAGCGTGGGCTACTCCAAGGAGGGCACTCTGCCCATGCCGCGGTTCGCCTTCCCCACCGACTCCGGACGAGTTATCGCCGGTCAACGCCTTTGGTCCGCGGAGCTGAACGACAAGTACCAGTACGCCTCCGCCATGTTCGAGTACTTCAAATCGAGCCAATGGTGGCAGATTGGGGAGGATTTCAACGGCATCAGTCCGCTTCGCGATGGCGTCACCGTAGCAGCAAGCAGCGACGGCTGGTCAGTTCCCATGTCTCCCCCCGGGTTGAATGAAGGCAACTATCTTCTGCGCGTGACTATTTTCGACAATGACGACACTTACTCTTCCGATACAATCTCGGTCTATTATGACAAACTCTCGCTTGAGCCCCACTTTAACCAGTTAGTCGACTTCGCGAACTCCTGCGCCGGTGATTCGCTCACGGTAGATATCGCAGATGAAAACCCGGTCGCTGTCACTTTCGGCTATCGCTATCTTGC
>CAYXUL010000032.1:7659-14190 GCA_964468475.1 uncultured Ignavibacteria bacterium
GCCAGCAAACCAGGTTGGGATTGGTTGAAAAGGGTCTATTGCGGACGCGCCGGAACGGCTGCACTTGCCGTGGCAGGGCCGTTTGGAAATTGGATGGTGCTCAAGAGCATCGACTACTCCGCATCTAACGCCGACAGCATTGATGTCACCTTATATGATCCGGTCGGTGGGCTACTGCGGCATTCCTACCTGCTAACAGGCAGCGATTCGCTGATCGTGGGTTATCTCCCCAACAACACTCCCTATCGCGTCGACCTGGCGCTGGGACTGTACCCGCAGCAACAGTCGCTTACCTACACTCAGATCGGTACTGACTTTAACGGACTCGATGGTTTCAGTACTACCGTGCCGTCAGGATATCTTCAGGAAAACCTTCTCTACCTGATTCGCGCCCGCGCCCTCGACGCCAACGACCAGGTTGATGACGGTTACCACCTCCTGCGATATCATTGCGCTCCACAGGCCTTGCAGGGCGACGCTGACAACAGCGGTGGATACAGCATCGGTGATGCAGTATACTTGATAAATTATATTTTCGGCGGAGGCCCGGCGCCCGCCACGCTGCAAAACGGTGATGCCGACTGCGACGGTACTCTCACCGTTTCGGACGCTGTGTACATCATAAACTTCATTTTCGCCAGCGGACCTCTTCCCTGCAGCTCGCGGTAACCTGAGCTACCAACTCTTTTCTTGACCAAATCCTAAAATTCGCCCTTTCTTAGGCCACTATGGATATCCAGTGGCGCGATCTGAAACTGATCCCTAACCAATTGACCGTATTCCGATTGGTCTTGCTGCCGTTGCCGGCAATCATGATCGCCAAGGATCACAACTACGTGGCCCTGGGACTGCTTTGCATCGGGATAATCACAGATGTTCTTGACGGCATCCTGGCGCGCAAACTAAATCAGATTTCGGAGCTGGGCAAATTGCTCGATCCGCTGTCGGACAAATTAGGTATCGCGATACTGGTTATAGCGCTGGCAGTGTACAGAGGTTTTCCGGCGTGGGCCGCGGCTCTGATAATCGGTCGCGATCTGGTGATCCTTATTGCCGGGCTGTTCTTCGTCTCATCAACAACCTATATCCCCACGTCCAATATGCTGGGTAAGCTTACGGCGCTGGCGTGGACGCTCCTGGTCATCAGTTACCTTACCCCCTTGGTAATCGTGCAAAAGGTCTTGTTTTACGTAGCCGTGGCTCTGGTGCCGCTCTCGTTCGGCTCCTATGTCATTAAGGTCTTGAGGGAGCGAAAGCGCACCCGCGCAAGCTGACAACATCATTTTAGCCAGAAGTTTGTGCTATCGGGAACCGTGATTGCCCGCCGCAGAATCGTTCCGGTCGGATAGTAAATCGAAAAGTCATACTGAGTGGTGTCAGGGTCGATAAGTTTGCTGGGGATCAAGTCAAGACACCAGTAGCCGAGCGTGTCAGTCAGGGCAGCCGTTGCGAACGGAGAGATCACGGCACCGTTTGCAGTCAGCGAATTCCCCGGAATCGCCGCCTTGACCACGACTTCCGCAATTGGATCACCGTGAAGATCATGCACGTAGCCATAGACCCTGCAAAGATTGCCATCAAGGGGGATCCCAGGATCGAATCTATCCAGCGACAGAGTATCATTGGCGCCTGAAGAAGTGACATTGATAGTTGCCGCTGAATTTCTCAGGTAATTCAAAGCTCTGCCATAGGCGATGTAATCCCCGGCATCCAGAGCGAAGATGAGTCTGCCATTTGAGTCGGTTCTGCCAGTGGCGACGAGTGCGCTCTCGTCTGTGTTAAACATGGTCACGGTAGCCCCGGAAATTGCCGTAGCTGCCGTTTCGTCAAAGACAAACAAAGTGCAGGGATAGGCGCCACTACCCAATTGCGGCATCAGCTGAATCACTTCGTCCAGGCCGTCCTGAATCGAATCGTTCTGGGTAGTCAGTTGTGCAAAGTAAGCGCCAACTCCCTCATCGATCACTTCATACGAGACCGCTGCAGCGCCGCGCCAGTCGCCACCAACGTAGGCTCGCACGAAAACCCGATAGGTGCCGACAGAGGATGTTGGATTCGCTGCCCGATAATGAACTTCATACCACCCGGTTCGCAGGTGATGCAGTCGCGCATTTGACTCATCAAGAGAATCAACCAGCGAATTGTCGGGGCCGATGCGCAGGGCGACTATGCTGTCAGCATCGGTGAGAACCGGGTAGAGCGTGGTGTCGAATACGCAAAAGGATACTACCACCGAGTCATCCGCGTTACTTCCGGAATACTGTGGTGTCACCCAGATTCCGGCAAAGCAGGTGTTCGCGGTAAGAAGAAGCAGAAATATGAGTTTTCGCACTTGTTATTCCTCCATTAGGCCCCGGCCGATGACAGGATATCTACGTCGCGACGCCTGAGTCACGGCTGCCGGGGACCATCTGATCGTTATAAGTGGTTTATCGTTGACGACACCGGCATCTGAGGAGTAGTAGATGATCTCAGCATCGTTGAGACCGCCGACCTGGTTATTCCAGAAATTGTGCCAGACCCAGCCGTGATTATCCAGAGTATCAGCAATCATCCGCTGCGCAAATTCAGGCGGGATTGACCAGTTGAGGAAGGCGTTCGGATACGTATTGTCGCGATTCTGTTGAATCGAATCGAGCGCGGTATCGACAACATCGATATTGAGCGCCATCGCGCCCCCCTGTGCCCACGTGAAACTATCGGGCGGCTGCAAGTAGCGAAAATGCCAACTAACATAATTAGTTGAGACCGACCCGGTAGCGTCACCGCAGACCCAGTGGCGTTTAATGAGCCGGATGCCATTGGTCGATTCCCACAGAGAGTCGGCTGGATCATTCGCCACGCTGTTAACCCGCATCCGAATTGCAAAGTCGTCCACCTGCGCTGAGCCGTCCGGCACTTTGCGACGCAGGGCGTCATTCGCGATCTTCATGAAGGTCACTTTGGGGTCGAAATCGAAACCGGTGTAAAGGCTGGGCCAGGCGCCGTAGCTCTCCAGCGAATCTGCTCCGGAGGAGTTTTCACTCCAGGCATCCTCGACCTCAATCCTGCCGCTGAAGCAGGCGGACTGGCTTATGTGCTCGTTGAGAGTATCTCCAGCGGCCCAGGCGATGCAGCGCTCGAAGATCGTGTAGAGCTGGCACGAGTCGCGCGGAGTCGATGTCACAGAGAATAACCCCAGGAAAACTCGGCGCCCTTTGGCAACATTGTTACCATCTCCGGTGTTGATAATGGTGTCACCGCTGTCGGCCGCGCACAGGTGGACCTTGGCGGTATCGGACAGATTATCCTTGTCGATTATCAACGGCCTGATGTCGTGTGCTGTATCTGGGAAAACAAGACCGAAGATCTGCACTGAAGTAGCCGCCCACAGATAAACTGTATCCTGCAAGACACGAGTGATCCAGTGATCGCGATCAATGGCGAGAACGTAACCCGCATTTTCGGCGGTGCGTCCGTTAGTGCCCGCAGAATTTACGCCAAGGTTGATCTCATCCCAGTTTTCCGGCAATAAGCTCACGAAGCCGACTGCTGCATTTGCCACGGTGTCTGCCGCGGCGGATGGGTATGGCCCCGAGACTTCATTGCCGCACCAGATAACGACATCAAAAGCAGTGTCGAAATATGTGGAGTTGTAGTTTACTACCGAATCTGGCGTGAGCCAGCGAACATCATATCCCAAGTCGGTTGAAACTGCGTTGAAAAGCAGCGTGTCAATCCCCGGGGTGCTGACATTCGCTACCACCACTGCTGCACGTTGCGCCTTGAGCCGGATTGTCGGCAACAGCATCAGGGCTGCCAACAGCAACGCTATTACGAGGACTTTTCTTTCTTCTTGCCTGCACTTTTTCGACGAGGCTTTTTCGATTGTTCGCTTGATGACAATTCCTCCTTTCTCAGCTGGTTGATAAGCTCCCAGATTTTTGTTTTCTCATCTTCAGGCAACTTGAGCTTGAGCTTCAACTCGAGCGCTTTGAGCAGGTCTCCAACCTTGGGGTTGATCTCCTTCTCGCGCAGCTCCTGCATGATGCGGTCTTGAAGCTCTTCGAGAACTTCAAGATCATTAGGGCGAGTCTGACGCCTCGATTTCTTTGCTGTCATGCCTGATTGTGACTCAATTCTGCATGAAGTGTCGTGCCGGCGGCAGACTGGCACTCGAAGTGACAGGCAGGACAATCCAATCTGTCTGAATCGGCTTTTCCGAAGAAGAGCAGGCCACACTGCGGGCAGATCAGTCCGATCAAATTCTTGAGAATCATCTCAGTCCCCCATTTCGATAATCAAAAGATCAACAGCAACACCACTGGCTGAAAGGTTTGCATCCAGCCTGGCGATGCGGAACGAATCAGCGGTTTCTACACCCTGAACAACCGCGGCGGAATTCCCTTTGTTGATCGGAACCACGCGCGGCCGGTTGATGGTCGCAGGCAGGCGATTGCCTTTGATGTCGACCAGATCCTGATAGCGGATAGTCTGCGTTTCACCACCGAGCGGGTAGGCGGCATGAAGAAGCCGAAATCCCGAACCCGTGTTCTCGCTGATAACGAACTCAGGTGTCACCGCCGCCAACTCACCCCAGACACTTACTCCTCCAACCCACCACATACGCTTGCCAAGGATGTAGCTTAGTGTTTCACTCATTTTCTGCTCCTGGAGTTTACTGCCGAAGGACCCGCCAAAGTGGATCGCGGCGACGCGAAGTTGGAAACGAGGCTCAATGCCTGTGCCTCGTACGATTCTGCCACTTCGAGCCACTCGCGCGCAATTGCTGCGGATTGACTGGAGGTGTTACCCTGAAGGCTGGCGGAAGCACGCGTGCGAAAAAGTACAGCCAGGGCTAGATAGGTTTCGGCGCTGATCAGAGACTGCTCAGAAGAGTGCTGATGCTCTGGCGCGATCAATCGGCCTAGACGATCGTTAGCTTCAATAATGGCATTCTCGATTTGACCATCGCTGAAGCTGGCCGGGACTGTGCGGTAATCGACAAAAACAACCTGGCCATCTTCAATATGAGAATTCGCGCTGCGCCGCAACGTGCCGGCGTCGGCATCGGCGAAGTAGTCGGCACCCTGCTGGAAGATCGTGTAAGCGTAAAACCAAATTGCAATCTTCTCGCCATCCGGGATTGAACCGTCTTCCAGGCGCGAGATATTACCCGTGCTGTAGTCAACCTGATAATCGACGTTTTCAGTATAGATAATGCCGAGTGAAGTATCACTGGCAACGGCGACGCTGTCGGGAATCAGTTGCTCTTTGCCAATGAAGGTCGGCTCAGTGTCGAGAGCCTGATGCACGAATTGCGGCGATGAGATTTCCTTCCCCTTCACTACGATCGAGTCTGCGATCAGGTTCCGGTGAAGCAGCGCGACTGCCGAGGTCCCCTCAAGCCGGAGCGGCACATCACGGAAGCTCGCCTGCGCCACGACGGAATCAACCAGGTGCTTGCGGACACTGTCAACGTTTGTAAACGGCATCATCTCCTCCTTTCTCAGATAGTCAGGTACTTCAAATCGGTCAAGGGCGTTAGCTGGCTGCCAACCGGCGCAGTACTGTATGCGGTGGTAACTCGCGCCCGGACCCAGTGGGCGGTGGCTGAACCGATCTGTGTCGGCTGCCAGCCGACAGGCGCAGCGGCTGAGTCGGTCCATAATCTGACAACCTGATTTAGTTGATCAAAGTGATAGGCGCCGCTTGCGGGAGTGAACTCCTGCCAAGCTGAGCCATCGAAGTATTCCCAGGCAACCTGGCCGCCAACGCCTGCCGTTGCGAGCACGCAGGTGATCGTGGCAAACGGCTGAGAAGCCCCGAAATAGACTGCGTCATTGGCTGCTGCAATCAATGCCCCTGAAGTAGAGTGGCTGACATCTGCAGCGGTTGAATCCGCGGCCTGATCTTTGCGCGAGACAAACTGCATGGGGGCGTCATCATCGTAAAGGACAACATCCAGAAAAGTGGCCACCTCACCGCCGACTCCTTCTTCGGCTGCAAAGCCCGCTCCCTGTTTGCGTCGCCACACAACTGCGGTCTGACTACTGCCCGGCGAGACGCCATAGATGACGTAGGGATCTGAGCCCGAGAATTGCAGCAACGGCGGCGTCGCCGGCGAAACTGCCAGTTCGTGAACTCCGCTCCAGGTTTGTCCATCGTAGTCAAGGTAGAACAGCTTGCCGACTGCTTCAAAGGCGATTCCCAGAAGCGACCCCCCTTGACTTATGGCGGCGCTGAAGCGGTCACTCAGCAGAATTCCGGTGTAGGCTGTCTCCTCCGAGCCCCAAACTAATCCGCCATCAATCAATTCTCTGATGGCAAGCTTGCTGCTGGCATCAGTGTAGATGCAGTAGAGGTACGGCGCCGCATATTGAAGCTGGCTGTACGCCGCCACTGATCCGGAAGTGAGGTCCGTACCTGCATCGGAAGGTCCCGAGCCCCAGACGGCGCCTTCCACCGTTGAGCGTTTGTAACGGATCCGATAATTGCCACTTCCCGAATCATACCAGGTGTAGGTCACATGCAGGCGCTGCAGCGAATCAC
>CAYXUL010000032.1:14290-32748 GCA_964468475.1 uncultured Ignavibacteria bacterium
CCACTTCCCGAATCATACCAGGTGTAGGTCACATGCAGGCGCTGCAGCGAATCACGGGCGATCGAGGGGAAATAGCAGCCTCCTCCATCAAATACCGTCACAGGACTGCCGACTGACCAGTTGCCCAGGTCAAAAGTGAGCTTGACAAAGATCAGATTCAGAGTGGTCTGCTGTGAGTAGGCGAAATAGACGTTGCCGTTATCATCCGCCCAGCCGCTGGCCGGGAAGTCGGCGGAGTCGCTGGCCACCTCAGTTGGGTCGGACCAGTCGCTGTATGGCGGATCGGCGTAGCGGCATTCCAGGGTAGAGGCATCGCTCGGATAAATGATGAGCTTGCGCCCGCTGTAGGGGCCACTCCTTACGACGAAGCTTCTCCGCGTCAGCGAATTACCTGCGCCGTAGAAGGCTGTCGATGTTGAAATCAATTTCTGCATAGGGTGTTTCCTGCGGATTCGTCCCAAGCTGGCTTGGTGTGCCCGCCGGAGTGAGATACCGGCGAGCACAGTTGCGCTCAGGCTTGCTTAGAAGTTGTCGTCGAGTACGAGGGAAGCGGCAGGAATCACTTTGGCAAAAGCGACCGATTCCGAGATCACCGCCTCTTCGAATTTCTGCTCCACGATCTTGTCGAATTCCACCATCAACGGCTGGGCAACAACCTCCTCGGCCGCGAAACGTGAATCGAACCCGATCAGCAGATCATCAGCGACATTATCGCAACGCACCAGCTTGGCCCCGAGAGGAGAAACCATCTCTCCGGTCGACTGGAACTTGAAACCCGCCAGCGGGTCCTTGAACTCCGTTAGCGTCAGCAATTTGCGCAGTTTTGCCTTGGAGCAGATGACGCTGTTCATCTCGAACGGCATGAACTCCGCCCAGAACTTGACCAGATCATCGTAGTCGAGAGTGCCGGTAACATCGGTGGTGATGATAGCAGCGGCATTGGAGTTGCCGTCGCCGTTAATCAGCACATCCGCCAGCAAAGCAACTTTGTCCTCCTGAAGACGGAAGCCGATGTACCATAGCAGCACCTTGAATTGAGCAGTGGTTTTGTGGCGCAGTGTCTTGTATGACGTCTTCAGCGCAACGCCGTAGTCAGGCACGGTGACCGTGTTCTGCTGCTCCGTGACCACGACCTGGGGGATTTCCGCACCCTCACCGATTGGCCGCAGTGACAAGCGCTGGTCATCGCTGCTGACATCAATGTAGAGTGGCGAATAGCGGTTTGAGGGTACCGCCGACTGAGAAGCGGTGAGGCCGTTGTACATCGGGCGCATCGCCATACCTTTGCGGATTTCCCGCGCCACGAATTCGGGCAGTAGCGCCGGGGCTTTGCGGAAGAACAATTCAACGCTGTGCGGATTCTTGCCTCCGACCTTAACACCGGCAGCCGCCAACTGACGCTCGAAGGCGTCGAGTGGTGAATTAAGCGGCGAAGGATCGTAATCCTCTGATTCGAGGAGCTCGGAGAGGCTCAATCCGCGCGCCTGGGCCTCAAGATAGGTATCGCGTGTGATTTCGATTGAACTAGCGCGGCCCAGGTCAACACCGGTAATGTCGTTGCGTTCTTCAGATTCCAGAGCTTTCCAGAAAGCCGCCGGAACCTGGGTAATGTCAGAGTTTATGTCATTAAGTTCTTTCATGATTTCCCTTTCTTCAGTTAGAGAATGATGGTGCAGTCTGAGGTGCCGTTGACGGCGATCACGGTGCCGCGCGCGATGTTGCCACCGGCGGGATCGTTGGCTGCCAGCGCCGGAGCCTGCTTGACTGTACCATTCGCAGCGCCAACGACGCTGTTGCCCACTACTGGATATGTGGTCGCTATCGGCAGCGCCATCACACCAGTGACCTGGACACTGGCCTGGCGTTTGCCGGTATCAGCATCGGTGAGCGTCAGGCTGATCAATTTGCCGAGGACCAGCGAGTTGTCTGATGAGGCGGTGATCGTGTAGTCGCTTGCCAGCGAGACAGCTTTGCCGATGTCGGCGTCTTTCAAATCATCACTCCCCGCCGTCTGGTTGATGGCGAAGGTGAGATAAGTTGCGCCGGCCGTTTCGAGGTTTTGTTCTCTAATTCCCATGGGATGAGATTCCTTCTTTTGTTGAGTTGATTTTGTTCACTTACGATTTGTAGGCGGCTAGCCTCTCATCCCCGCGCGCCGCCGGGGACGGCACTGTCAGCGTCGATGAGAAAGCTTCGTCGAATTCGGAATCAATTTGTTCGCGCAGTTTCACCAGATCGGATAAGGTCATCTGCTCGCTGTCGATTAGTTGCTCCACCAGCTTCGCGTCTTTGCCCCTGAGTCGGGCCGTTGCGCGAGCACGTCGGCGCAGGCCTTGCCGGAACTGGTTCAACATCTCGGCGCTTAGTCTGCGGTCCCGGTCAGCAAGCGCCAGACACTCGGCCGCAAGTTGCAGCCTCTCGGAATGCCGGGTAAAGTCTATCTTTGCGATTTGACCTGTTTGCAGCAGCTTGGCTGTCTCGCGCAGATCGCTACTGAGTTCTTCATAGTTCATGATTCCTCTTTTTCCTCAGTTCAATGGAATAGTCCAGTTTCATCACGGCAGCATTTGCAGCTTGGCCTCGATGCCCGTTAGCTTTTCATAAAGGTAGTCTCGGGTCTGCTGTAACTCGGCCTTGGTAGCCATACGCTCATTGAGTATCGTCTCGATACGAACCAGCCGGCTATCCATCTGCGTCACCTGCTCCAGATCAGCTTTGCGATTCAGGTCCTCCCGCAAGCCGTAGATCGTGGTGTGATATGCTGTCAATACCCCGGCGGTCGTCAGGATCACCGTGATGATAAATCGCAGCAAACTACCTTTTTTGAAAAACTTCCACTGATCGGCGATTGCAGTTGACTCGCTCATATTAGATCTCGCTTTCTGTGTCGTTACTGTCAGTCAGGCTGAAGAGGTAGCCGAAACCTTCACCCCGTTTTGTCGTGGCAAGAACGAATTCACCGGCAAGCAGACTGCCACATAACCTGAGGCGATGTACGCCCCTGCCCTCACGGTTCATGTGAATGATTGTTCCTTTGTCAATAATTGTGATGCGACCAACCGCTTCACGATTCATGTCCATAGTGGACAGCAGCGATGCCCAGAAGTGTCGGCCTCTCGTCAAAAGTTGAGTATTGAGTTGGCTTATCCTGATCCAGTGCTGCTCTCCGCTTTCCTGCAGCAGAAGGTAGGCATCGCCACCCTCTTCCCTGAAGAGTGTGAAAGCGCGGTTATCAGTCGTTTGACGAAGGCGTTGAAGAGCTTCTGAGTTGTCAGCATTAGTCTCTCCGAGAGCGATGTCGACAAATTCAAATTTGCAGTGTGAACCTTCGAATGGTTTGACAATGAGGATCGAGCCTGGTGAGTAGCGCTTCGCCGGCAGATTCGTCAGTATTAGCTCGGTGGTATTCCCGCTATCGCCAACTGTACAACTCAGCCGCTCTTCCCGGTTGGCTTCCGAGTCGAGACGAATTTTGAGATATGGATGCAACCGAAGTTCGACATTCAGCGACGATTCTGCATCGGCTCCGATCAGACGCAGGCCATCCGCTGAAGCCCGGGTTGCGATGGCTGCTTCAAGCTGCTGTAGGTGGCACTTCAGTGCCGGGAGGAGTCGGATCCGGGGTTGACTTGTGAATGTGGCTTTCAGCAGTTCACGCCGATCACCATAGCCACGGGCGCGCAAATCGATGCCGTCGTATGAGAGCAGGTCGGCGATGTAGATGCGCAATTTGTGAGAACTTGGATTTGCCGGCAGTTTTCTCAATGGCAGACGTGAGCTGCCATGGGTTGGCACTATCTGGCACAACAGTTCCAGGCTCTGGCGTGAGAAACACTTGCGAAGTCGACGAAGTATGCCGAAATCGAAGGTCTCGCCGTTCGGCATACGGGCTGAGAGTTTATCAGGCGTGATTGCAACTTTTAACCAGACACCTTGATAGATTGGTTCAACCCAGATCTTTTCAGCGGACTCCTTGAGTTGCTCGATGGAGTAGATGACTTCAGCTTCATTTCGCCAGAATGGCCCTGCGGCCTGCGATGACTCCTCTGATTCAGCAGCTAGCGTGGAAACCGCTGTACCTTCTATCGCTCCACGATAAACCAACGAGATTTCCAGTACCTTCTTGATCTCCTTGTAGTAATAGAATGCGCGCAGCTTGCGGGAGCCATGCTGTACAGATTCGTTTACCCGATGGCGGCAACGACGCATGTCCTCCCGGCAGATGGCGCACTCAGGACGATCATAAAGGAATCCCAGGGAGCATTCGCGGTAGACACCGCTGTCGATACCGCGGCGTAATTCCACTGCTCGCCGATGACTTCGAGACCAGTAGAAAAATGCGCGCAACCATGGCTCGCCGTCGCGATCGACTATGTCAGCTTTGAACACCCTTCCCAGTGGCAACTCATGCTTTTGGTGGCCAATCATGACGGGCGCATCGACCAGCATTGTCGCGAGCTGCCGCAGTTCGGATTCTTCAAAGCAGCCGCCTTGAAGATTTACCTGATTTGAAGCGGCATGCAGAATACCAAGGTATACATTCTCCAGTGTGAGCGTCTCTTTCGGGCTTATCACTTCGTTGAGTTCTTCAATCAATTTCTGGCGATCAAGTGATTCCGCCGGGAGATCAGGAACGACCGCAAGCTGGCCGGTAAGTGCTTCCAAGTGCTTCCTCCACGTTGTTTGCTGCTTTCACTTACCGTTGCCCCGTTCTTTTTCCTCAAAACCACTACAGAACAAACCCGAAAAACCGCGCAACTAATATGAAATGACCTGCACAGAAGATCACCGTAGGAGTATCCTGAGTAAGGTTGCGAATCGGCTTTAACAGCTTAGTTTACATGCCCTTAGTAGTAATCTGGGGGAGACTAGAATTCGGCACATTTATTGCGCTAAGATTAGGCAGACTTAGGAGAATACTATGATTAGAGCTGACTACATCAAGAACAGCGCCAAGTTGAGCCTGATAGCACTCGCAACGATTGTCTTCATCTTGTGCCTCAGCTTCACGAATGCGGACGGAATGACCAATTCAATGCTTTATCTAAACCAGCCGAGTCTCTCCGCACTTGATTACGCGCATGGCTATACGAGCGGCAATTACCAGGCGACACCGCCCAGTCAGCAGTTCAACAGCGGTATAAGCGGGTTGGATGGATCGAACTATTACAACATCGATACCTATCGTCCCTTTAACGGGAATGATATGGGCGATAACGAGTCATCATCTCCGACCTGTGTTCCGGAACCGACAACCCTGCTGCTGTTAGGACTGGGATTGACCGGCGCCGGATTACTGAGACGGCGCGGATAGTTCACTGGCGAGCATCAGAACCTATCCAGCTTAAAGTGCGGCCGTACCACGGTTTGAATTTCAGGCCGAACACCCCATAGTGCCAGAGCCAAAGCCATTGCGGCATCGCAATGGCTATTTTCTTCCCACTGCAATTCGCGCAGCTCGTCAATCAAACTCCAATATTCGTTACTACCGACGCCTGTTTCAATGTAAGGCAGGCCCAATTCCTCACGTTCGAACGCCATCTGTAGGTTCAGCAACAATTCTGCTTTGGACTTGCGCGTGAAAATGAAGCCGATCGGCTTGATGTCACTCACGTCTGAAATGACGACATCTCCCAATCCGGTCGAGTCGATAATTGTATCTCCGCCATACGCCAGCTTGCGTCCGCGAATTCGGGCATACACCAGCGGCCATTCGCAACGGTTGAAGCGCTCGCAGGCAACCAGTTGAAACGGTTTCGTCGTGACATCGAGAGTAATGCCCACGGTATGTGTTGATTTGCGCGCCAAATCCCAGCCGGTGACATAGCGATGATGCGGCTCTCTCTTGGCAAGTCCGGTGGCTTGGCCTTGAGCGATCTGCAGGTGCTGCTCGGAAATTATCTGATCGTCGGAGTCGACAAACTGCCCTTCGATGTTCTGCTGAACTCGCTGGGCCGAGAGCCGCTGTGAGCGTGCTTCGATATACTCTTGCGCAATGTGCGGATTATCACGCGAGGAACCGGAGTGGACAAATCCCTCGCAGTTCGATTTTAGTTCAAGGTACTTACGATAAAACCAATTCTTACCGCACGGAGTCGAGACCAAATCGAGTCTGCCTTTGCGATCGGCGAGGCGCATCGTCAGAATCTCATCGACCACGTAGTCGGGATGCAGTTCGAAAGCCACCTCGTCAAAATTAATATAGTCAAAATCGTGGCCGAGAATATACTCCCCGCGATTCTGAGATGAGCGAGCGATAACCGAGGCGCCGTTGCTGAATCTCAGGTGCGGAAACGGAGTGTGAGTGACCTTCTCCACCAGTAGCTCCAGCAGCGGTTTGCCGTCGAGTAGCTGCAGGCATTTGCGAAAGATGATATTCGCCTGGTCCTGAGTTATGGAGAGATTGAGGATGTTGTAATGCTTCGCTCGGTCGTAGCGCAGATCCCTGATACGAAAGATCGCGCGGTGAAGAATCTTGGCGGCCTGGATGTGTGATTTGCCCCAGCGGTTACCGGTGACCAGCAAGTTTTGCGGACGTGTCGATCCGAGCAGCCATGCCACCTGCCCCGGATGGGGATCGAATTCGAGAAACTCCCTGCAAAAGAGCACCGGGTCAGTGACGGCACGTCGCCAGCGGTTTCTGCGGCTGATGTTGGCGTGAGTGGTTTTGCTCATGTAACCGAGATTGATTGTTAAGGGGTGGGCAGCCCGCCGTTAGGCAAGCTGCCCGAGGGGTGCACTACGATACGCGGGCAACGCTCGCGAATCGTATCGGGTGCAGGACAGGAAGTGAAGGGCGTGCGTTTACATCGCTTTTTCGTAGGCAGGGTCTCATCTGATGCGCTCCAGTTCGCGCTGTGCCTGCTCGCGGGTAATCAGGTCGCTGTCGAGCAACTTGATGATATTCTCTATTTGAGTTTTCTCTGCGTTGGCACGGTCGGTAAGTCCCACATGGGCGCGGTTTTCGAAACTGAACCTGACTTCAGCGTTGATGCCCTGCAGCGCCAACTCGACATTGGCGATCCAATTGAGAAGTGAGGTCGCGGCATTCTGGACGGTGAGAACCTGGCGTTGCACAAGTTCATACTTAAACTCCGCCCAGTTATGGGTGGTGCCGTACGCGTACCCGAGCATAAAGGGCGCGAGATGAGTTCCGGCACAGATCTCCTCAATCATCGATTTGTGGTTCATATACCAGGCGTTGTTGCTGGAGGTACGTGAGGAAGGCCCGATATACTCGATTTTGACATCATCCCAGGTAACCGGATTTTTCTCCGGCCCGAAATCGCGCATCATCTCGACAGTGTCATCGAAATAAGAGTTGGCGCGATTGATGTAGTCGCTATCCGCTTCCCCGGTCTGCTTCTCCGGGGGTGTAATCTTGACGTGAATCCGCTGATACCCGGATGAACGCATCGCGCGATTCATATCGCTGACAAGCGCCTGTTCGACGCGGGACACAAAGGGCACTGCTTTAAGCAGCGATTCCCCACGTGGATCACCTGGCTGCGAATTGAGTCCGTAATAAAATGTCGTTGTCGGATTCAAGAGAGTGCGATGATCACCATCTCGCTGATAGAGCGTGTAGGTCTCACCATTGGCGTCGATTTCAATGGTGCGCATATCAGCCATCAGGAAGCGATCTACCTGCCGCCGCGAAGGTGTCAATTGCAACTCACCGCAGACTGAGCCATCGGTGAAGAGCGACTCAAAATACTGGATCAGCAATTCACGAAAGCCACCGAGCTGCATCAAGCCGTTGCGATGAATACGCTGATCGAGATTGTGGATCACCTCCGCGATGCGAGCTTGGGTGGCGTCATCAGTCCGGCTTACTGTTTGATACTGATATGGCGAGGCACAAAGTCGTACCCAGGTCCAGATCACAGAATTAAGCAGCGGTACCTGGTCTCGCAGGAACCGGTACAGCTCCAGGCGCGAACGACCCAATGAATGCGAATTGAGCGCAAGCGAAAGTGTACCGTCAAGATCGCTTCCCAGATGCTTCAATCTCGGGGGAGTCAGTCCTCGGGAGATCTTTGCTCGACGGGCAGCCAGTTGCTCCCGACGACTGTTTCTGCTACCCGATAAGTTCTTTTGCGCGCGCCAGAGACGTTTTAGATTCACCTGATATCTTCCTCCTACCAAAGCCGCAGAGGTCACTTTTGCAGCGATTTTCATCAAGTGTAGCCGGCGTGATTTTTTGGAAAATTTGGACTTGCGTCGCCGACGATGGTTTGCTATATATTGCGTGCTGATAATCGCTCGAATCACATTCGGGTGAGCTATCGCAAGCGAGTGTTGTTTGTCTGGTTCCAACACAAGCCAAAAGCATTCAAAGATCTCCAACTTGTGTTCCCCGCAATAATCAACAGACAGCACTCGTTTCTTTTTGCCTGCCACCCGCAGATTCTGCGCATTGATAACTCCTTGTCAGACAATCGCTTGCGAAATCTGCATCAATTCTTGCTTGACCTTGACGCGCAGGAAGTGCTGCGCACCCTTAGTTCGATGCCTGAGCCATAGTCTATAACCCCCTAAATAACAATACCTTACAAGACAAGCTCTAAATCACGGCAATTGGCACGCGGATTGTTACTATAAGGAACCAGTGAGTTGCAAACCGTGTCATCGAACCGTAAGGTAAACGCTGACTCACTAATCTAAAGCGTTTTGCATTACCGATCGGCGGGGAGTGAGTAAAATCACTCCTCGCGGATAATCTCGTAGTCGACACGGAAGTCTCCAGCAATCGGTTAGTGAGACAGCGATTGCTGGAAAGCAAGGAAGCCTCGTACAGCGGGCCTCGGAGGTGAGCTATGAGGGTTAAGACCAAATCACTTGTAAAGCCACAAAGCCTCCAACCGCTTTACACTTGCCCACCCATAAGACCTTGAGTTACCGGGTTAGTAGTAACGGCAAGTTGCTCGACGAAAACCGGAGCTGGCGCCCGCCAACTCCGGTTTTCTCTTACTCAGGGGGAGTTTGCTCAATTTGCAATAGTCAAGACCAGTTAGTACTCGGCAGCATCTCCGTAGAAGTACGCCAGGCGGTCACGCGCCGCCCTCACCGTTACCATATCACGCAACAGCGCTTCTTTTGACTTCTTCCGTTTTTTCTGATTCGCCGTATTCTGCTCCTGGAGATTCAGCGTGTTGTCCATCTGATCGAGGAAAGGCGGCCACTTTTGGTGGAGTGGTTTGGAAGTATCATAGATTATCTGTATTGACTTGGCCGCCGATGTTGCCAGCACCGACTGATCCAGCAGAGTATAGTAGGAACGAGGCAGCGGCATCAGGATCGTCACGAATATCACCGCGCCAACTATCAGCCATCCCCTGATAGCGCCTACGATTGCGCCGCCGTATTTGTCCCGCTCTCCTATCTTCTGCACCGAGATCGCCTTGTACAGGAATTTGGCCGCCACCTTAAAGATGGCGTACAGCAGCCCCAGCACCAGGACATAGGCAATGATCGCCAACACCAGCGGTGAAGCATTCACCGAGTTACCGATCTCAACCGCAACGAAATCAAGTTTGCCGGTGGTGATAATCAGTGCGGCAGCCAGGCCGATCAGCCCCATCAACTCCCGCACGAATCCCTTCTTGGAGCCGATCGCCACGAATCCCAAAACGAACAAGAGAGCGATGAGATTGAATACCATCGTTACCCTCCCAGCCTCGACTCGCGCAATTGAAGTTGGCACAACCGCTGCGAGCAGACAAATTCAACATTGCCAGACCAATAGTATATCCACTGTCAATCAACTTAGCGGGCAGCAACCCAAAGCATTCCAACGCAGCCGCAACCCGACAGCTTAAAATCTGACAATGTTGAATACCGGCGACAAGAGGAATTTGACCTGCTATTTGGCCCTATCTCATTCGATTCCTGTTTCAGAACGAACCGGTGAATACTGCGCAAAGATCGAGCAACCAGAGTTGCAGAACTCATAGAACTTACGCCTTCGCCGACTCTTAGCAAAGTAGGAGGACTCGGGTGCAGGCGCGAGGGGGAATTCTCCGGCACACTCGTCTGCCTTGATCTTGAGTTAATTATAACAGAAACAGATTACTTTCTAACTGTAGAGCGGATGGGTAGATATGCAGTTACCAAGAAAAATCGCGTCGGCAACCGGTGTATCCTTTACGTGCCGTCAATGTGGAAAAATGATTAAGTCCGATTACCTGCAACAGGGCGACAATACGGTCTGTCCGCATTGCGGCTTTGAGCAGGAAGTCCCGGTATCACCCCAACAAGAGCAAATCAATCTCCCACCTGGGGCGGCGCAGTACGTCAACCAGTACATGGGTGGTCCGGGCGCAAACCAGTCGGGAGGTAACTCTGGTCAAGCCGGCTACGGACAGGCGGATCACGGTCAACCCGGTTCCGGGATTCCCGGATACCCGGGCGGCGGCTATGGAGGCGGTTACGGAGGCAGCGGCCTTGACCGAAGCGGTTATGGTCCCGGCGTTACTTCGGAGCTGGCCGGGAGGGGCGAGAGGCTGGCGGCTGCAATCGTCGATGGAATTGCGTTGCTCTTTGTTCTCTACGGATTCCCGTTGATAGGTACCGGATTCGGTTTCACTTTCTTCATGTTGCTCTGTCTGGCAGGCATTCAAATATACCTGCTGACAACCTCCGGACAGACGATCGGCAAGAAATTGCTCAATATCAGGATCGTGAAGTACGACGACGAAAGTGACGGCGGATTTGTCACCAATGTACTGCTGAGGGGTGTGGTGAACGGAGTGATCGGTATCGTTCCCTTCTACGCCATCGTGGATGTGCTCTTCATTTTCCGCGACGACCAGCGCTGTATTCATGATTTAATCGCCAGCACCAAGGTGATTAAAGCGTAGATATCAGTTCTCGAAATAGCTCGTTCGAAGGGCGCACAGGGGTGCGCCCTTTTTGTTTGGGATTCTGGATAGCTGCTGTGGTCAAGGTAACTGCGACACGGAACTCTGGAATATTATCGCTGTTCCATCACTCTTTGCTCTGCCGGCGCGGTCCCCAGATAGCTGTGGAGCTTAGCCGTAGAAGCAGGGAAATATGTCAATTCAACTCGCGGGTTGTCCCAGTCAAGGTAGCACGTTCCAGTGACTGATACTTTCACTCTGCCCGCGTTGGGAACAGAGACCTGGAATGAATCAATAACGTCATAGGTAAGACTGGTTGAATAGTAGTGGGATGGATAAATGGTAAAGACATCCGTTGCCGGCACTTGCTTAGCGTCGAACTCGCCAATGGTTATCGCTCCTTCAGGAAGCTGGACCGATGCGTTGCCGCTTATTCCCGCCTGCAGATTTATGAAATTCGAGAGAGTTCCATTCGTTAGCGTCAGTTGACCACCGGTCGGAGTCGACTGAAGTCTGGTCCGGTAACTCGCTTCACCACCCTGCGTGAAATAGAGCGGCCCTGAAAGGCTGTCACCGTTGCGGTGTACGTAAATCGGCTCCGTCACCGAATCCGCCCGCATGGCTCGGTAGGCATACGGTACCGTCAGGAACCTTTCGCGGGGTGTCAATTCAGGATCGGTGCCGACCTTGATCCCGATGTAGCGCACGGTGTCATCGAAGATATCCTCAGGCAAAGGCGAAAGGGAGCCCAGCTCGTACTTAACCAGCCCGTTGGTCACGGTAACCTGCTGATTGTTGCTCGTCCACAATTGCGTGGCTGGACCATCGGGGCCGTCATAGATGCTGAATCTGATAAAGTAATCTCCGTCGAGAACCGGCTGGCCGCTGTCAGAAGTGAGGCGACCCTGATAATCAATAACGCGTGGAACGCCGGTGGCGAACAGCGTCAAGCTAACGATAGCGGTCAGTATGGCGATCAGAAGTAGCGCGCGCGCTGCAGGTGTCCAGAAACTCAGTCTTTCAAATTAAGGGTCAGCGCTGAGGGTAGAGAGTCAAGGCAAGATAGAATCTCCAGCCTCAGTTGCTAAAATCGATTTAACTGCTCTATGCTTGCACAGCTTCTCAAGTTCCGGCAGCGACTCACTAATCTGTCCCCGCATCCTTAAAGCCGTGATACTCCCAGATCTTGTAACCTAGCTTGGGAGTGAAAGACACTTGGACCTGCGGATAGCCGTCTATCTCAGCGGGCCAAAGCGGGTCAGCGCGGAGCACCACATATAGCGTCTGACTGCCCGCACTCACGAACGATTGCTGGTAAACCACCGAAAACGATTTCGTTTCGTAGCTGTCGTCGCTGTTGTCGGCATCCTGAAACGTGAGAGCCTCATATGTGCCGCTGCAGAAAAGCCCGCCCGGGTCGATACAAATCCCGACCTCCATTACCCCAGTCACAGAGTTCGACGAAGACGACTTAATATCGAGATTACAAGCGCCAGTGACACTCACTACGACGTTTCCTGCACGAGGTACTGTCACCGTGAAGGAGTCGATCGCAACGTAATCAGTGCTTGATGTCTTAATTATCAGCGGAAACAGGTTAAAGGCCTGAGAAATCGGAACCTGGGTGGAGTCAAATTCACCGATAGTGATGGCCCCATCGGGGAGTTGTACTGATTGATCACCGGAAGCGCCCGCGTCCAGGCCGATTCTGGTTGTACCTGAGCCGTCGGCAAGCTCGATTTTGCCCCCTGCTGCTGAACCGCCAACTCGAGACTCCCATTGGCCGTTGTTGTCGAAATCAAAGTAGAGTTCCCCGGTCAGTGTGTCTCCTGTGGTCAGCGCATAAAGCGGACTGGTAACGGTATCAGCCGACCTGGCTCGGTAAGCGAACGGCACACTTACCATTCTGATCCGTGGTATCAACTCGGGATCAGTGCTCACCTTAATACCGAGGTAGCTGACGCTATCGTCGAAGATGTTGTCCGGCAGAGGCACGTTTGAGCCGAGCATGTAACTCACCAGCCCATTCGTGACCGACAACTGCTGGAAGTTGCTACTCCAGAGCTGAGTCGCACCTGCATCGGGGCCGTCGTAAAGGTTAAACCTTATCAGGTAGTCACCGTCCGCGACTGGTGCGCCGGAGGGATCGGTCAGCCGGCCCTGATATTCAATTTGTCGCGGGATATCGGCAGCATTCAGGTTCAGCGCTACCACCACAATCAGACCCAGAATCAGCACGACCGGGCGCATAGGAAGTCTCCTGGAATTCGATTTTTCTACTGAAAGGATCTACCTTGCCGCTTGAGATTTTGAATCTTCAGCGTTGGGGGGAAATCCCGGTAATAATAAAGTAGATTGATCCAAATATATCATCTTTGGTGAAACTGTCAAGCTTTAGATGATTCCGAATTGGGAAGGTAGAGGGCAGAGTTTTCGTGAAAAGGCTGCTTTATAGTTGACCAAAGCATCAACTTAATTGTATTATTGTTTCGTCTACCTGAGGCTTTACAGGAAAAGGATATCGCAGTGGGTGTTATATTCAGGTGCGAGAATTGCTCGGCTACGCTCAAACTTTACAACCAGCACCGGGGAGAGAGTACCACTTGTCCTAACTGCGGTCGTTCACAAGAGATTCCCCACAGTGCTGAGGAATTTGGTACTGTCTCGCGCTCACAGAAATCGACTCAGGCGGTGGTGATAGAAGCGATAACAGCGCCGGACAGAGGTTTGGCCGAGCGCTCTGATCGGCTTGCCGCGGCTATCATCGATGCTCTTATTACACTTGCGACCTTCATTCCCATCTGGATCGCAGGCAATGCTGCCTCCTTAGCGACCAGATTAATCGCTCTCATTCCTTTCTGGGTTGTTGTGGTGATCCAACTGGTGCAGTTGGGAATTCGAGGCCAGACAATCGGGAAGATGACGCTGAAAATCAAGATTGTTCGCCAAGTTGATGGCAGCGAAGGTGGGTTCGTTCACAACGTCTGGTGGAGAACAGTGTTCAACTCGATTTTGGCGCTTTTCCCGTTTTATGCGCTGGTTGACATACTCTACATCTTTCGTACGGATCGGCGCTGCCTTCACGATCTGATTGCAGATACGAAAGTGATTAGAATCGAAGAGGCTGGGTGATTTCGAGAGCAACTGCCTGGAAAAATCGGGATTGCTCCAGGAAAGGAGATCACTACGGAGCGTGTTCGGCACTACGAACGCTAGTGCAAATGCCTGATAAAGAGAGACGCCACCCCGGTTAATATCAGCACGATTCCGGCGATCGTGCGCTCGTGATGTTCCAGCCAGTGAATGTTGATCTTCGTGGCACCCTGGCGTGCGAGGTCAACTATCAGGATCATCCCCCCTACCGTCACAACGAGATAGATAATCGAGAGGCTGATGATCCCTACCCAGCCGTGGCTGCCGACGCTGAAGTAGTAGGCTTCCAGCTCGATGCACGGGGAGAAAAACATGGCAACCGCCAAGGTGGTGATGATTGCCGTCTTCGACTTTGCCTTCTTGATGTTCTCCTGAAAATCGTGGTGATGGTGGTGGCCGCTACGCAGCCCAATGATGAGGAGGATTACTCCCAGTAAAATCAGGATCACCGGCGCAACCAGGGTAGCGACCAGCTCGTAGCTTTCGGCGAGCTTCAAGCCCAGCAGCCCCACTGCGAAACCAATGATGATGGTGCTGATTATATGTGCAGTTCCCGTGATTGCGGTTGCCACAATCGTCTCGCCACGCTGCCATTTTTCGCTGCGGCTGATTGCGACCAGCGGCAGCCAGTGATTGGGAATTGAGGCGTGAACCACTGAAAGCAGGAACCCCCCTACCAGTATCGCAAACATCGAATTCCGTTTCGTGAGTAGTTATCCATGAACCAATCTGCGATGATGGTAAGTTAAGCTGCGCGGGAACGCAAGGGGAACGTTGGGGTCTGCCTCGCGGCAGCCCTGGCTCAACGATGACTACAAAAAAACCGGGCCATCATCTGACCCGGTCTCGACATCCTATGTCACATTCCCGCTAGCCGCGGGACTATTCCAATTGGCTTGCGTGTTAGCTTGTCAACTTCTCCGCGACCATTTGCTTTACGCGGTTGCCGTCGGCTTTACCCTTAACCAGAGGCATTACTTCCTTCATCACCTTGCCCATATCGCTCGGGCTGGATGCACCACTGGCCGTAACAGCTCTCTCCACGATTTCGCGAATCTCGTCATCGGAGAGCTGCTTGGGAAGATAGGTGGTGATGATCTCCAACTCGGCCTCTTCCTTGGTCGCGAGGTCTTCTCGTCCACCCTTGCGAAACTGCTCGATTGAATCACGACGACGCTTTGCGGCTGAGGTAATGACGGCAATAGCGTCATCCTCAGACAGTTCACTACCCTTAGCCTCGATTTCCTTATAGCGAATATCGGACTTCAATCCCCGGATAACCTCCATGCGGATTTTGTCCTTAGCACGGAGCGCCTCTTTGAGGTCATTATTCAGGGTCTCGAGTACTGACACGTTTATCTGCCTCGGTTAGTACGTCTTTGCTTGCGTCGCGCGGCATTGATCTTCCGTTTCCGGCGGTCGGACGGTTTCTCGAAATGCTGATGTTTCTTGATGTCCGACAGAATACCGCTGCGCTCGCACAATTTATTAAATCTGCGAAGTGCCTTTTCGAAAGATTCGTCGTCTCTCACTTTGACTCCCGTCAATCCTGGTTTCGCCTCCTCTCCAGCGCCAAGGGCGGATACATGTTAACAGTTCGAACGTATAACTATATACGTTCCAAGCAGATAAAGATACCGCTGTGGATCCGCATTGTCAAGCGGATTTACGACTTGTGCAACGTTGAGAAAGCTGAATCCTGCGGAGAGTCTTCTCGTAGTCTAAGAAACAAGACCAACCAAGATCATGTGTGTGAGAGGTTTATACAAAATGGCACTATTGCACAACTTCAGCATCAGAATTGCCGGGGCGCTAGCGATTCTCGCCTTCATCGGAACGACTCAGGCACAGCCTGGCCCAATGCCGGATCGGAAAGTCGACGTCAAACTCCAGGCAGAAGTCATCGATAGCGTAATGGCAGCGTTTCGAGATTACTATATATTTCCTGATGTTGCAGCCAGGATGGAGAAGTCGATTCGCCTGCGCTATAAAAGGGGTGAGTATAAGGAAATCAACTCGTTGCGGGAGTTCGCCCGTCAACTCACTCTGGATCTTCGTCAAGTCAGCAAGGACCGTCATATTGGTGTCATGTTTATTCCTGACGCCGAAATGGGGCGCTTCGCTAACCCATCGCCGGCAGATGATTCTGCCGAGATCGCCGAGGTGAGACGCAAGAACTTCGGTTTTCGCAAGCTGGAGATACTCTCTGGCGATGTCGGCTATCTCGATCTCACAGGTTTCATCGACGCCAGGTACGCCAGTGCCACTGCTATCGCGGCGATGAACTATCTCGGCAACTCGGATGCGATAATCTTCGACCTTCGCGAAAACGGCGGCGGATCGCCGACTATGATCCAGCTCATCTGCAGCTATCTTTTCGATGAGCCGACTCACCTTAACGACTTTTACTCAAGGAAGGCAGACGACACCAAACAGTTCTGGACCCAGGCGAGCGTGATTGGACCGCGCCTGGCGGAGACGCCGGTCTACATTCTGACCAGCGATTTCACTTTCTCTGCGGCCGAAGAATTTACTTATGACTTGCAGGTCCTGAAGCGGGCAACGGTCGTTGGCGACACCACGGGCGGCGGCGCCCACCCCGTGGGCGGGCACTTCTGGCCCAACTTGAACGTCGGCGCGCGCATTCCTGATGCACGGGCTGTCAATCCGGTCACCCACACCAACTGGGAGGGCAGTGGCATAGTCCCTGATATCGTGGTGCCTGCCGAGGCGGCGCTTGATCGTGCTCACCTGGAGGCTCTCAAGAAAATCAAAGAGAGCACCAGCGATTCCAGCAGGCTCTATTCCCTCGATTGGTCAATTACCAGGTTGAAAGTAAAGTTGGGATATATACACGTTGATACTTCCACGTTTGTCGACTATGTGGGAACCTATGGTCCGCGTCAGGTCAAATTGGAGGGTGGTACGCTCGTGTACCAGCGCGAAGATCGGCCAGTATACAAGCTGATTCCCGCCGGAGACGACATGTTCCTTCTGGACGGCCTTGACTTCTTCCAGATCAGATTCGAGCGGGATGACTCAGGTCGCGTAACGAGGTTTGTTGGCCTCTACGACGACGGACAGACTGATTTCAATGACAGGACCAACTAGGCCCCGGAACCCGTGGAGGTGACAGGGATTCAATCCTCTTTCAATTTTCTTACAGTCGATAGCCGAGGCGAAAAGTGATGAATACCGGATTGCCGGTACTCGTGGAAGAACCGCAGAGCAGCAACTCAGGAACCAGCCGCGAATCGAAGAGGTTCTGATCGATCCAGCGCGCAGTAATGCGGGCGATCAGGGCGCGGTTTTTCTCCTGCCAGGCGGGCAGGTCGGAAAATGCCCCACCGATTCCGCCTCCGAGAAAAATCTGACGGTCCTGTGAAAGAGGGATGTTCCCGCCCAGCGTTAGCGGAATATCGACCAGGTAGAATGTCTCGGTGAAATACGTCGTTGAGGGTGTGAAACTGATCCACAGCTTCTTGCCGACATCGAATTCGAGCCGCAGCGCTCCCTGAAGCCCTACGCCGGCGTTGTTTTCCGAAGTCAGTGTCCCTCCACCCAAGAGCGAGAAGTTGGCAGCCCGGGAGGGAGATGGTAGCGCAAGCGACAACATAGCAATGAACATGATGTGCACAGATCGGGTCATTGTAGCTAGTATCGGCCAAGGGCGAGACGAGTTGAAGGGTCCGGGTGCAGCGCGCTTGACGGTACGCGTGCTCGCGCCTCCGGCGCGAGCGGGCGTCATGCATGACGCCCCTACACCGCCCGGATGCTGTGCGCCAGATATTCGGTTGCGGTAGGTCTTGTTCCGCTGAAGCTTGCAGAATGGGGATGTGACCTGCCGCCCGCTACTTCCAGGCCATGAAATGATAATGCAGGTGGAACACCAGCTGCCCTGCCCCGCGGCCGTTGTTGATCTGAATCTGAAAGTCTTTGGCCTTGTCGCCCAGCTTCTCGCGCACCTTCTTTACAGCATCGATCAGGATGCCGTGAACTTCGGCCGGCGCCGCCATGAAGTCATGATGGTGCTCCTTCGGGCAGATCAGTAGATGTATCGGCGCTTTGGGGTTGATGTCCTTAAAGACGATCACCTTGTCATCCTGATAGAAGATATCGGACTTGGCTTCGCCCTTGGCGATTTTGCAGAAAATACAGTCTTCCATAGTGATCATAAACTATTGGATCGGTTGGTACGACGCAAGGGGAGAGTTGTGAGGATAGGACCTCCACTGTAACAGCGCATTCATTCCTGACTGCCCGGCACATAACGATTTCATGTCGCGGTTAAAGCCGCTCCTACTCAATCCCGTTACATTCAATATAAAACTCGCTAATTTCGTCCGATTTTTTCACGAAAACGCTAGAAATGCGCTTGACAAGCGATGCAAAGCACTCTATATAAGACACATATTATTGTGAATAAATTCACATAAGTTTTGC
>CAYXUL010000033.1:0-18674 GCA_964468475.1 uncultured Ignavibacteria bacterium
TTCTCGCGAGCGTCGGCTTACCATTGTGCGCGGTCCCGATTCATCGGGATCCTCGCCTGCCGCGTTATTCGCCGCCAGACGTGGACCCGCCTCGGCGGGGCGGCCACGTAAAGTCCTCAATCACGCTTCATCAGTGCGTACCGAATTCCCCTCTCGTAAGAGGGGTGGCCCCGACAAGTCGGGGCCGGGGTGTGTATGTTGATACATCACACCGCCTCAGATTTTTCATTCCCACCCGTTGGGTGGGGTACCTAATCCCGCTCACGCCTCCGGCGCGGCGTCAGACAAGAATGTCTGACCTCCTACGCTCCCTTCGCCCTTTCGAGGAAGAAAGGTTGGGGATGTGTTGCCCACCGCAAGCGGTGGGGTACCCATGGCCGAATGAATTCGGCCCTACTGGATTCCGGTTTTCACCGGAATAACACGCTTATTATCTCTGAGCGTCCAATGATTTACCTATCGCGCCTCATCGGCGCGTACCAATTCCCCTCTCGTAAGAGGGGTGGATTCCGATCACTCCGCGAAGCGGAGTGTCGGAAAACGGGGTGTGTAGGTCAGCCCATCACACCACCGTGATCTTACACATCCAAATTCTTCACGTACTTCGCGTTTTCCTCGATGAACTGGCGGCGCGATTCGACTGCGTCACCCATCAACATCGTGAACACATGATCGGCAGCGGCGGCATCCTCCAGCGTCACTTTAAGCATTGTGCGCGTCTCGGTATCCATCGTCGTGTTCCACAACTGGTCTGGATTCATTTCGCCGAGACCTTTGTAGCGCTGGATGCTCACGCCTTTGCGCCCCGACTGCTCCAGCAGGCGGTCGCGTTCGTCATCGGAGTAGGCATAAGTCTCTTTGCGTCCCTGCTTGATTCTGTACAACGGCGGCTGGGCAATAAACACGTGTCCTTGCTCCACCAGCTCACGCATGTGACGGAAGAAAAACGTCAGCAACAGCGTCTTGATGTGCGAGCCGTCGATGTCGGCATCAGTCATGATGATTACCTTATGGTAACGCAGCTTGCTCAGGTCGAATTCATCTCGCCCGATGCCCGTGCCGAGTGCCGTGATGATCGACTTGACCTCTTCATTGGAGAGCACCTTATCGAGGCGCGCTTTCTCGACGTTGATGATCTTGCCGCGGATCGGCAGAATCGCCTGGAAACGCCGATCGCGTCCCTGTTTGGCCGAGCCTCCCGCCGAATCACCCTCGACAATGAATATCTCCGAGTGCTCCGGATCACGTGAGGAACAGTCGGCCAGCTTGCCGGGGAGTCGTCCCGAATCGAGCGCGGTCTTGCGCCGCGCCAGTTCCTTGGCTTTGCGGGCCGCGGTACGGGTGAACGCCGCACCCAGTCCCTTGTCGGCGATCTTCTTGCCGTCGGTGGGGTTTTCTTCCAGCCAGTCGGAAAAGGCCTCTCCGAAGACGCTCTCGACGATGCCTTTGACCTCGGAATTACCCAGCTTGGTCTTGGTTTGACCCTCGAACTGCGGATCTGGCACCTTGACACTCACCACCGCCGTCAGCCCTTCACGGGTATCCTCACCTGTCAACGAGGTTATCGCATCCTTGCCACTCTTGAAGAGATTGTTCTTCGACATGTAGTTGTTGATGGTACGGGTCAGGGCGGCCTTGAAACCGATCAGGTGCGTGCCACCCTCGATGGTGTTGATGTTGTTCACAAAGGAGAAAATATTCTCGTTGTAGGTGTCGTTGTATTGCAGCGCGACCTCGACCTGGACGTTATCGCGCTCCTTTTCGACATAGAATTTCTTGCGGTGAACGGAGGTTTTGTTCTCGTTGAGATAGTCGACAAAAGCAGTGATGCCGCCCTTGTAAAAGAACGACTCAGCCTTCTCACTGCGCTCGTCTTTTACATCAATCTTCAGGCCCTTGTTCAGAAACGCCAGCTCGCGCATGCGGCCGGAGAGCACGTCAAAAGAGAACTCCGTCTTCGGAAAGATCTCCTTGTCGGGCTTGAAGTGCGTCCTGGTACCGGAACGCTTCGCGTTACCGATCACTTTCATATCGGCTTTGGGATTGCCGCGCCCATACTCCTGGAAGTACTTCTCGCCGTCGCGGACAACCTCGACCTTGCACCACTCCGAGAGCGCATTGACCACGCTCACGCCCACGCCGTGCAAGCCGCCCGAGACTTTGTAAGAATCATGGCTGAACTTGCCGCCGGCGTGCAGTACGGTCATCACGACTTCCAGAGCCGGCCGCTTTTGGGTAGGGTGCATATCGACCGGAATGCCGCGGCCGTTATCTTCAACGATGATCGTATTCTCTTTGGTGATCGTAACCTTGATGTTGTCGCAGTAGCCGGCAAGCGCCTCGTCAACCGAGTTATCGACGACTTCATATACCAGGTGATGAAGTCCGCGAGAACCGGTGTCGCCGATATACATTGCAGGACGCTTCCGCACCGCCTCCAGGCCTTTCAGGACCTGAATGGTCTTGGCGTCGTAGCCGCCGTTACCTTTCTTGCTATCTTTCACTTTGTCCTTTACATCCACTGAATCGATTTCCGCCATGGGTTCCTCAATCTATCCCGGCTAAGTTGTCCTAACTAAAGTGAATATCCTTGACGACCAACTCGCCGCAGGCGGCATTGAGTTTGTCGATCATCTCCTGTCGTGTCAGGTTGAGTTCCTGCCGCCAGACGGCAGAGGAAACCTTGACCCGCAGGATTCCCTTGTTGATGCTGATCGCCCTGGCCTTCTCAGCGATCTTGGCCCCCACGATCTCAGGGAAAAGCCGCACAACGTCGGCCTCCCGGAGCCGCTCGTTAAGTCCCAGACCCGACAGGGTGCGCGACAAGACATCGCTGATTTTCTCTGCTCTGCGGACACGGGACTTACTCATAACAAGACCTTATATATACGAAATTTTAAACGTTTTCGCCAAGGCAAATGTCGGAGAATGTGAGCTTTTTCGTCGCTATAACCGGCAGTGTCACAATGACTTATGAAAGTAGTACTTTACAGTCGATGTTGTTGAATCCTCAGCAATTACTCAACTATATTTCCGGCGCTGATTTTGATCTCGGCCTTTATTGAAGCGGTCTTAAGCAGATCTTCCGGGCGTGCGCTGGTGAGAAAAACCTGCCCCAGTTGCGGCAGGGTCTTCATCAGGGCCGCAAGTCTGCCGGCGTCGAGATCGCTGGCCAGTTCATCAAGTAGCAGTATCGGGGTATCCTCCAGGGATTCGCTCAGGTAGTTGTAAATCGTAAACTTGATTGCCAGTGCCGCCGATTTCGCCTCTCCCTGTGAGGCGTACCCGCGTGTAGGATTTCCGTTAAGCAGGATAATCAGATCATCGCGGTGCGGACCCGCCGAAGTCGAGCCGAAGTAAATATCGCGGCGGCGCACCTCCTTTAGCCGGGCAGCGAACGCCTCGGCTGAACCGGGTTGCTCCTTGATGGAGGTATCAAGTTGCCAGCTAAGTGTGCTGTCACCACCTTCAATAGTGCGATAGAAACTGCTGAGATTCTCGCGGGCGGCAGAGACCATTTCAATCCGGCGGGTATTAATTCTGGCGCCAACTTCAGCAAGCTGCAGATCCCAAACTTCGAGCATGTCAAGTTGTGAATGCTCCTCCTCGCCGATTTCAAAATCCTTCAGCAGGGCGTTACGCTGCGCCATGATTTTGTTGTACTGAATAAGATCAGCGAGGTAGCGCCTGTCAGCCTGCGAGATGTAGAGATCGAGCAGGCGCCGACGAGTTGACGGAGGGCCATAGATCAATTCGGTATCCTCGGGCACGAAACTGACGGCGTGGAAATAGTCGAATAAATCAGCGATGCGGCTGAGCTTGACCCCATCCACTTTGATTTGGCGCTTTTGACCCTTTCCCCAGGCCAGTTCGACCTGCGCCTCGGCGCCGTTGACCTGACCATGCACTTCGATGCGAGCGATCTCGGCGCCGTTTCGCAGGAGGATGTCGTCCGAGACTCCCCTGAAGCTCTTGGCGGTGCAGGCGTAGAAGATCGCCTCTAAGATGGATGTCTTTCCCGAACCGTTGGGGCCGCCGATCAGGTTGACCGATTGATGCGGCGCGAATTCGAGTTTCTCGATGTTGCGAAAATCGGTGATTTTGACATGCGTCAGATGCATATCAGGATATTAAGAAGTTTGAAAGGGGCTTGGCAATCACCTAGTTCAGGTCAATCTGACCACGAACCGGCTGCCGGCTGTTGCGTCAATATGCCGCGACCCATACAAGTTAGTTGACAAGATGGAGCCGCAAATACTATATTAAGCTGCAATTGCTCTCCTCCAGAAAGCGACCACTTAGCCTATCAGCCTGAGCCTTCAGCGCCGGCCAGCAATTGTCCGAAATTCTTTTCCATATTCAAATCAGGAGGTAAGATCGATGCGTACCACGGCTTTTCTGATGGGCGTCTTGTTACTGACGCTCTTTACTGCCCAGGCCTTTGGCGCCGTACCCCACACTGTGTCATATCAGGGTCGGCTGACCGACTCGGGAGACAACCCGGTGGCGGATGGCGATTATCAACTAAGGTTTCGAATCTACGACGAGGCTTCGGGCGGAGCTTCTCCCCTGTGGGACAGCGGTCCGCGCAATGTCTCTGTGGCTGATGGTCTTTTCAATTACAGCCTGGGCGACTCGGTTGATTTGCCGGATGGGCTGTTTGCCGACAATGCGGATCTGTGGCTGGGGGTTACCGTCGGAGGAGACTCGGAAATCTCGCCGCGCACGAAACTGGACGCCAGTGGCTGGGCTATGCATGCCGAGACAGCCGAAACAAGTCCCGGTGTAACCCAGTATCTCGACAATTCCTCTGTTGCTCTCACAAATGGATTCTCGACTCTCGTAGCTGTCGACACCATCACCGTCCCCGCAGCGGGTTACGTTCTGGCCCAGGCCACGGCAAACGTTTCATGTTTTTATGCCTCTGGGACCGATGCAGGCATGATACTGGAATTCAGAGATGAGACCGTAACCCATCTAGGTGACCAGGAACACTTCTGGGTAATCAACAGTGGGATGCCGGCCGGCGATCACGAGATAACAATGCACATCCACCGAATCTTTACGGTCGATGCCGGGTCACACGAATTCAATCTGGTCGGGGCTGATTTTATTGACGCAGGCAATGCCTTCAATGTCAGCCGAACTGTCATGACCCTGACATACATTCCGCAGTCATTTGGCGAAGTGGCCACCGCGGGGATACCTGCTTTCAGCAAGGGCAAACCCAGGACAATTGCGTTGTCAGCTGCCGAATTGACAGCTCTGCGTAACCGCTCTCTTCCTGATAAGGAAGAGTAGTAAAGCAAGTGAGTTATTCACCCTGGATTTGCCGCGAGTGCGATCCAGGGTGACGCTGGTGTGCGTTAGGTAGACACCGGGATACCACGCGATTGAGGTGCGGCGGGCGAGCAGGTTGTAGGAGGTCAACTGCTCCAGTCGCCATGTTCCTGGCGCATCGATTCGTTGTATTCTTTCGATTTACCCGGCGGGATGCTGAGGAACTTCCAGTTCTCGCCTACCAGGTTTCTGGCGATCAGCACAATCTGTCCGGTGTGGTAGGCGACATGGGCAAGGTTACGCAGAATCGCGCCTTTCACCGGCAACGGCTCGCCGCGAATCGTTATTGTGCGGTCGAGATCATCCGGCTGCAAAGCACGCAGCGAGGTAAAGGCAGTTTCCCAGCCGCCATCCCACTTGTCCATAACTGAGGCGCGTGTTTCTCCAACGGTGACAAATTCCGACTCACGATCACGATCGCTTTTCTCACCGTCAGAGGTCAAGAAATTGTGCCAGCGTGAACGGTGATTGCCGCCGAGATGCTTCATCAGCATGCCGATGCTATTGTGGGCTTGATCAAGAGGCTTGAAGAAATCATCATCCGACACCTGAGTTGCCGCACGTTCGCATTTGCCTTTGTAAGCTTCATACTGCTTGATAATTTCACCAAGCCAGGTCACCTCTGCCATCGTCCTCTCCTTGAGACCCTTCATTGTTGCGTCAAATCTCTGCAGAGAATACGCAGAATCCGCCGTCAACGATTATTCAATCAATCCTGCATTGTCGTTTGCGAAAATTGTGGTAACCGGGTACAGTTTCAATCGACATTGACTAATAGAGATCGAGTCGGTATCATACTCGAACTTCGTATGTATCTAGAGACGACTGCGAGAATCTGCGACTTCAATGACTGGAAGATGCTATGGGTAAACCGGCAGCACGCATGGGGGACATGACCGTTCACGGCGGCTCAATCGTGGCGGGGGCGCCTACCGTATTGATCGGTGGTCAGCCGGCGGCTCGTCTTACCGACATGCATGTTTGCCCGATGGTGAACCCGGGGGTTCCGCCGCCACCTCATGTCGGTGGGCCAATTATCGGTCCTGGTGTTCCTACGGTCTTAATCTGCGGTATGCCCGCAGCAACCGTTGGCGACTCTGCCACCTGTGCGGGCCCTCCCGATTCGATTGCCCCGCCGGGATGTCCAACGGTGCTGATCGGCCCCGGAGGGGGCGGCGGTGCAGGCGCCGGTAGCAGCGGTGACTCAAAAACCAAGGCAGAGAAGGGCGATGCAAGCGACTCGTCGGCATCGGGAGCAGGTACGAGCCAATCCGACACTTCCTCCGATGACCAGCCGGGGCACTACCTGCACGTAGAGCTGCAGGACCAGGGCGGCAATCCCGTCTTTGGTGTCGGTTACGAGCTTGACACGGCTGACCATGAACACAGCGAGGGGGTGGCCTACGGAGTCATCAAATCAGAACTGACAAAGTCGGGTGATTCCACGATTGCGTTAAAGGCGATTAAGCAGATCAAATGGTCACAGGATGACCTTCATATCGGTGACACGGTGCAAATGCTGGTTGAGACGGCGGGATTCGTCTCCGGCACTCCGGCCACGATAGATCTGCTCTTGCGTGACGTCAACAGCGGCGCGAAGAAGGTGCAATCATTTGAGGCCAAGGTGCAGGGTGACAAAATCAGCGTAGACTGGAAGGTCGAGGTGCCGGATGACCTGATTGAAAAGCAGAAGGAAGCTTTCGAAAAGGGTATTCTGGTGTGCCCTTACTATTTCTTCCGAGTGCAACTGGGCGGCCTGACTGCTCGTTCCAAGATGCTTCCCGCCCGCGATGATATCAAGATCGCGCTCAAAGGCTACGATGAAAATCCTCTCGGCGACACGAAATATGAGTTGCGCGCCTCCGACGGCGAAGTTCGCTCCGGTAAGCTTGACTCCAATGGCGAGGCAGAAGAGAAGGACGTTGCTGCAGGGCTGACCCTGGTCTCCTTCTCCGAAATACCAGACGAGGATAATTCCGGTGGCGGGTGATACCAAGACAAAAGCCGGCAGCGGAACTGGCAGCGGCAGTAGTAGTAGCGTCGATGATGTGATCAAAGCCGGTATTGGCAAGCTAAGGCGTAAGAACCCTGTCACCACCGGTGGCAAGCGGCAGTTCCAACTCGTCCGCCCCAATGTCAGAGTCGTGGAGATGGAGGACGTGCTCTTCCACTTCGACAGTTGCGTGCTGATGCCCAGCGCGCCGGAGGGGAAGTCGTCCACTCAGGGAGTTTCGGACCAGACCGACGCCGAGAAGGAGCGAGCTGACAAGCAGAAGAAGGTAACCGGCCTGCACGCACTGGCTTTGACCTACAAGGTTCTCGATGAGCACAACACGCTGGGGATTTTGATTACGGGTCACACCGATACCTCAGGCGGCACCCAGGGGAACTTCATTTTGTCGGAAGAACGAGCGAACAATGTCCTGTTCCTGCTTGAGCAACGGCGCGAGGACTGGGCTAACCTCAGTTTCAAGCATCATCGCGTTGAGGACTACCAGCAGATCCTGAAACATTACGCCAAGAAAAATCCCGATTGGGACTGCGACCCGGGCAAGATAGACAACAGCTACGGCGACAAAACTAACACAGCCAGCGAGAATTTCTTCGGCAAGAACGGACTCGAGCCCGAGCTAGCCAACAAGGCAAAGTTCGATGGCCAGCACCGCTGGCCGGTTGAAGCATGGCTGGCGACTTACGATCTCTACGACAAAGAAATCGATGAGATACTCAAGAAGGCCTCCGGTATCCCGCTGGAGCAGCACGGGCCCAAGAAAATTCAGACTTGCGTCTTGCCGGAAAAAACCGCTGATAAACCGAAACCACGCAATTCCCGGCTGCGCTTTGCTGACATCGCCCACAAAGTCCTGGGCTGCGGCGAATCGTTCCCGATTCAGAAGGCGCTGAAAGACAACTACAAATCGCAGGAAAACCGCCGGGTCGAGATTCTCTTCCTCAACCCGGGTGAAATGCCGGAGATCATATTACCGGAATCTTCATCTCAGGTGTTGACCAAAGAGAACGTACCGTTGTTCGCGCCGTTCTTCTTCAATCATCTCTATGTTGATCCCTTTGATATCTTCGCCATCATCTACCATCTGCGTTTCGTCTATTACAACCGCTTCACCAGGAAGATTGAGCCGGTACCAAAGGGCCTGACGATCAAGGCCTTCGATGACAAGAACAAAGAGATCAAGAGCAAGACTGAAATCGAAAACGGCAACTATCTCGTCAAGGTCGCCGATGATGAAGGCCGCAAGAAGATTCGTTTTGAGTTCGAGACAACTGACTTGTGGATCGAGATGAACAGCAGTGGGGGAAACATGGCTGTCAAGAAAGCTGCTGATGTGCGGGCGTTGCCTCTGGAGAAGCGGATGAAGTTCTATGATCTGCCGCAGAAGTGGTCTTCGGTGAACTACTGGACGCGCCACAGCGGCAGTATGGACAACGCTGACCGTTTCGACACGGTGATGGAACTCAGGCTGTCGCTCAAGCCATACGGCAACAAGCGCACCACGCCTGATCAACCGCTGGTGTTCTCACTCGACGATATCGTCCTGGTGGATGAGAACGGTAGGCAGACGATCTTTGACCATAATCAATTTGACGCCAAGCGCAGCCTGTCGAAGAATTCCCGTTTCTCCATGTTCCATATCTTCGACAACAAGCTGGCGCTTTTCGATCCCGACCCGAACGAACCGCAGTTCACTCTCCAGCCTTTGGAGGAGAATCTGATCCACAAGACACCGGTGGAGGCGAGGCTGATTATCTTCTCGAATCGCTTTTACGATGTCTGGGACAAACGCGCCGCGCAGGGAAGCGAGCCGTTCAATCCGTCAACCGACATCAGGGGTTGTCGGGCAGCCCATCAGAATGATCCCGATTGCCGCTTCGGAGAGACAGTAAAGAACACCGGCGCCAGCGTTGGCAAACCGCACCCGTATTTCTCCCCCAACTCCGGCAACTTTGACCTGCACTATATCCACACCGGCTGCATCGTGCCGGGCAAGACGCCGCTGACCCGCGCATTTCTCATGATCTATTGGAGCGGCAGGTTCAAGGCTGGATTCGACAACAAGAAGAAGAAGAAAGATCCCAAGAAGGTGACGAAAGCTGAACTGGAGAAGTTCGGCCGCGAGGGCTGCAAGAATACCAAAGAACGCTGGGAGATGAAGGATTACTTCATTGAACCGCAGAATCCCAAGGACGGCCAGAATTTCGAGATCAGGCCCGTGTTCTGGCTGGAGCCCAAAAAAGACACCAACGTTGGCGGGCGACATCACAACCTGTTCGTCATCAACAACAATCCCGACGACGCCTTCACAACAATCGACGGCGGACAGATGTATCGCACTGACTTCGCACCACGAGCCGACACCGACGGCGGTAAGACGGAGACCGACACGCTCGATTCGCTGCAGGGAAAGAACCTGGTAGTCGGACACGAGCTTGGCCATGCCATGGGCAAACCTGACGAATATATGTACAGGGACAAGAATGAGCACTTCCGACAGGATCTCCCCGGGGGACCATACGTCGGCGAGGGGCTCTGCATCATGAATACTGATATGGTGTTTCCCCGCATGAGGCACCTGTGGAACTTCGTCAATTGGCTTAACGACGCCGCAAAAGAGTCAAATAAGCTCAAGGACAAACTTGACAGCCAGAAATTCCGCATCGGTTATATGTTCACCTTTTTCGGAGGTGAAATATTCAATGTCCGCTACCTCAAGTACTTCCTTGATGATGAATTCAGAAACATCTACAAGCCGGTCAAAAGCGACACGAGTTTCGGTCTCAAGACCGGCTCGGTTGAAATGGATCTGTTCGCCTGGGGTGAAGACGAAACTTCGAGAACTCCCAAGATCAAGGATAAGCGTCCACCGTTTGCCTACGGCGGCAGAGTGGCGGTATACTGGAAGCTGGGTTACAAATTTATCAACAATCCCAAGAAGGCATCGGATAAATGGACGAAAGCCAAGAAGAAAGCATTCATTTTCAGCGTGCTCGCCGAGGTGCTGGCATTGCGGCAAAAGACTTACCTTAATCTGCCAAAGTCAGATTTTCGTACGGGCGCCGATGCTAAGCTGGATACTCAATTCGAGAATCTCTCGATCGGCTTCCTTGCCCACAGTCTCGAAGGGGAACCGACCAGCAGAACCAATTTTGACATTCATGTGGTCCTGCGGCATGACGCAAAGATTACTAAGCGCTCCGGGAAGCTGCTTGAGGTGGGCAACGATGTCTCGCCGCGATGGGTGGCGAAGTACCTGCTGGGAATAGACGATGGCGCCACGGAAGCCAAGACTTCGGCAACCGATCCTGATATTGACGCCACAAAAGTAGTATTCATACGTGACTGGGTAAGAACTGAAATCGGGAATAACAAGTTTGAGTACCGCGACAGCTACCCGCCGGCAACTACGGCGTAAGGGAGTAAGTGATGGCACTGGCAATAGCTGACATACAAAAGCTGCTGGCGTTTGACACGCCGGGTTACCGGTTTTCGCTGGCAAATTTACAGCGCAACTCGTATTTGCCGCTCCCGGCGCCCCGCAGCCTGGTGGTCAGTTCCCGTGCGCTTTATTCGCGCTTTGATGACCGGATCAGCACGCGACCAAGGTACGTCCTCTGTGACAACAATCTTGCCCTCGTTGCCGGATCGGAAGAGTTGATGATCTTTGACCGCTACGGGCAGGTACAGATCATGCGCGATCTGCAGCGGCGCGGAATAGCCTACCTCGGTCAGGAGGGCTACGCCTGGGTTACGCCGTCGGGGCAATTGTCGGTAGCAGATATCAACCACGACTTGCAGATCAACCGGCACGTCATCCCCCTTTGTGACGACACCTGCGCAATCCCGCTATGGCTGCCGTATGATGATGGTTTCATCGCCGCAGTGCAGGATTTCGGTGATCCGGTCAGATCCGAACCGCCACCGGAGTTTGCTCTTTACGCAACAACCTATGAAAAGTCACTCTGGAACTGGATAGTCGAACTTGATGGCGTCGTGGAGGATATCTTCCTCACCAACGACCGGACCCGCGCAGTTCTGCGGCAGGGGTCAATGATCCAGGTCTATCAGGTTTCCGACGGCGCGTTAATCAACGAGTTCGATACTGAGATAGAAAAGATACACGCAGTTGTCCTGAGTACTGATGACGAGCTATTAATGCTTGCTCATGCTCTCGAAGGTGACACCAGCAAACCGATGTTGCTGGCATTGAAGCTGAATGGCACCACCGCATGGAATTTCGAACTTGCCGACGATGAAATGCAGGGTTTCCTGGCCGCGGGCGAGTCGGGATTCACTCTAATCTCCAGCGGCAATAAGCTCCACGCAATTGCCGGCGGCGAGGAATTGTACCTTCGCGAGTTGGAGAATCCCATCGGTCACCGGCTGACAATACTCAGGGAGAACCAGATTCTTGCCGTGGCCGGGCAAGCACTGGAGTTGTTCTCACCCGAAGGTAACAATCGTACGGTTTGTGATCTGCGGGATTACGAAGATAACCTGCTCACTGCTCCTGCCGTTGCCGCCGAAGGCAGAGTTGTGCTGGGTACCGACAGATCACTGATACAAATGGTCTAGCGGAGAGACGAATGCCTGAATTCAGATTCACCAAGAGCGCCGATTCCAAACACAAAGTTAAGCTGGAGCCGCAGCTAATCTATGCCGAATGGTCACAAGGCGTGCTCTACGGCGATGCCGCTGCAGCGATTGAAGTCGGTACGCTTTTCGTCGGCGAAGGCGCCCCGATCCAAATCGAGGCAAAGCTGGCATCGGGCAAGAAAATTGAGAAATTCAAGGACAAGATCCATCGCAACAAGTACACCGGCACCGTCAAGCTTCCCGCCGACGTGAAGCATGACGATATCGCCTACTTCAAGGTTAAGCTGAGCGACAACAACCTCGAGGGCGAGTCGAACCGGCTGCCTGTACTACCCCCGCTGAAGGTGTCGGGTATGTCATGGAACGCCTCGGAAGCACGGCGCGGCGACAAGCTGACGCTTACCGCAGATGTCAAAAATGCGATAGAGGGGCAGGAAGCCACAATCAAGATCTACGAGTATGATCAGGACGGTGGCCATGATCCGGTTGTCGAGTTGCCGACCACGATTCAGAATGAGAAGCTTAAGTTCACCTGGGAGTATCAGTACACGGAAGATTCGGACGACATCGTTACTCAGGATGAACTGAACAAGTATGGCGGTAAGTACACTCCGCCTGAGTACTTCTTTACGATCAAGATCGGGATGACGGAATACGGCAAGAAACAGGAATCGGGCATCTTGAAGTTTCAGGACTTCATTGATTTCTTTGCGCAGCACGAGGACGGCACCCCGATCACCAACACCGACTTTGTTCTGACTCTGCCAGACGGCACCACTCACAACGGTACCACCGATGACGCCGGTCACGCAACGGTTGAGAATGTTCCTCCCGGCCCCTATTCGGTAGAATTCAAGTTTGATAGTGACTAGTGAGCTGGCCGTAGCAAACCCCAGGGTGGCAGGTCACACCACGATTCGGACAAGCCTCATCGGGCCAAGACCCGTCGCAACCTGAAATATCAGCAACATTCCGCTTCGGCTACTTAAGATGCTTCTTGGCGTCGAAGAAAGACTTCATCTTGGGTCGATGCTTCCCCAGCCAGTCCTTGTTCCATTTGAAGATGCTGAAAGCTTCGGCGAAGACTTCTTCCTTAGCACGATGCTTGAGATCCGCGTCAGCGCCCGCTGCGATCGTCTCTTTGCGCGAATAAGGTGTCAGCGCCGGCTCAGATTTGGTATCCTTGGTGAAATTAGCCATCACCGTTGAGACTTTCTTGCTGTCGATCTTCTTTTGCGCCTTGTTCGCATCGTCGAATCTCTTGTCGAGCTCTTTGGTATCCTTGATGTACTTGCTGCGCTGCGAGGCATCCACCGCGCCCGCACCGTCATAATCGTGTCCCACCACGGTACCATCAGTATCTTTGCGGACCCGCACGTGTCCGGGGTACTCCTTCTCCATGCTGAGAAGCAAATCCGTGTATGCCTTTTTCTTCTTGCTGAAGTCGATGTCGAGCAGATGAATCTCGTGATAAGCGATCACGTGCGCCGATTCATGGATCACGGCATGTGCGGCACTGGGCAGCAGGTCAGCGGGAGCGGTGCCGAGCGCCATCTTATCGCCTTCATCAAAACCGAAATTGAAGATGTGAACCGTGTGATTCTCCTGATCGTATTGGCCGCCGACATCAGGCTGTGGACCGGCGCCGCTACGCGAAAAGCGTACATCCTTCATCTTGTCAAACTCATCATCGGTGAGAGCATCAAGCCCCATCTTGACTATCTTGCTCTCGTCCGAACCAAAGCCGGTCAAGCCAATATTATGCTTGGTCAGGCGCCCCTCAATCGTCTTGATCTTGGTGGCATCGGGCAGCGTCGAGGTCGGCACGCCTACACCATTGAAGTCGAGTTCTCCCGGAGTACCGTCTTTGGCCGCCGGGTGGGAACAGACCGTAAACACGAAGTTACTCTTCTTGCTGCCTTCCTTAATGGTGATGTGAAAGATGTAAAATTCGTTGTCGTGCTTGTTGGCCAGCAAAGAAAACGCCTGCTTGGCACATTTCTTCTGGACATCAGAGAAGGTCCCGGTGAAATTGACTTTCCTGCTGCCAAAAGAGGTGGTGCCGATATTGTCGGCATCAACATCCATCACCACCGGCTTGGGATTGAGGATAGGCGACGAGATGGTGACGGTCGTCGACTTGCCGCTGCCGCCACCCTTGTTGAGAAGAGGACCGTCAGGGGATAATCTTAGAATCGTAGTTAAGGATTTCATCAGGACTGCATTCTAGTGGAGCAGAGACATATTCCGGTTCGGGTCAATGCCGACGATGCGCACAATTCGTGACGTCGAATTCTCGCGTCATTTGCAGGCAAGATCGTTCAGTGGTAGTTTAACGTTTTGGCGATCCTGAGGCAATCAGATTTCGGAATGATGCTAGAAGGCTCCTAATCGGACAGATAGTACTCCACCGTTGTTACCACGCGTACTTTCTTGATGTAAGGCGTGCTGGAATCGCGCGACTGGATACTGAACAGCCCTTGCGAAGCATTTTTGATCTTGCCCAGTTTGCTGTGCGAATCCTGGGCGAACTTAACAGCGACTTCGCGGGCGTTCTTGGTGGCCTCCTCCACCATTTCAGGCTTGATATCGTTCAAGCGCGTGAACAAATACTGAGTCTGCGACATGTAATCACCGCCGGTGAAGGCGATACCGGCCTTACCGAGTTCCGACAGATTGGCCATCGCCGCTCGAACCGTATCAATGTTCTTCGAATAAACGGTCACGGTTTGATCGGCTGAATAGCGAAACTCCGGAGTGGCGTTGTTTCCCCAGTTGCGTGCTGATTTATCGGTGATGGCCGGCGGCGACGCCGTGATCTCGGAAGCATCAATTCCCCTCTTTCCCAGAAAGGTCCTGATCTTCTGATTGCTCTCTTCGATCGAGGTGTACAGTCTGCTCAGATCATTGCCCGCTTCGGTAAATTGTATCGGCCAGATTACGATGTCTGCAGGATATTCCCTCTCGGATAATCCCTTCACCGTGACTGTGCGTTCGAATTGCTTGAACGTCTTGACCGCGTTGCCACCCATGTACCCCAGCACGAAAAGCCCAATGATGAAAGCCAGCCCCAGGATTACTGAATTGAACCTACTTTGTTCGCTCATAGATATGCCCTTATCGTCTGACGATTACCTCCGCTTTGATCTACGATAGTTATACTCAATCCAGGTTCCTCAAGCGATAAAAGAGTGTGCCAGGCTGATAAAAATCTGGTGGTTTTTTCGAGAAATATCCCGGAAATATCTCAGAAGTTTTTCAAAATAGTCCGAATCCGGCACTTCGGACTACTCTGATTGTGGGGCATCATCGACTGCCTAGAGCGTTCCTTTGGCAGCCTGATCGAGAAATTGGATATGAGGCTCTTCAGCCACACCTGCACGCTGCATCGTCTCTTTCAGCTTGGGAGACGACATGAACTTCTCGGCATTCTGGCGATTGTCCCATTCGAACAGCAACGTCAGGTTGTTGGGATCGTTGTCGGGGTGAAAAATAGTGAACGCCTTCTCGCCGCCGGCTTTGCGGGTGTCGACAAACCCGTCGAACACCGCTTTCCATTTCGGATAATCATTTACCTTGTGATTGACAAGTACGTGAGTCATCGGATCCTTCTCCGGTTGAGAGTAAATTTGAAGCAACTAACTACAGGAATGGTACGAAGGTAGATCGATGCAGTCGAAAAGAAAAGCTTGCGTCTAATGCACAGGGTGTTTTTGTTTCATAAAGGTACGCGGTTGGTTAAATCTTAGAATTTGAGTGAAACCACCGCGACCATTCGCCGTTAGAAAGAGAAGATGATAGACCGACGAAATCTCAATCGCGCGTTCGCGCTCGGCTTCCTGCTGGTGCTGGCGTTGCTGGTAATTCACCCGGTAGTCCATCACCACGATGACTTCTCGGAACGGGGCTGCCCGCTTTGTACGGCGTCACATCATATCGTTGTCGCGCAGCCCCCGAACATTGAGATACAAGAGAGCGTAATTGAGTTCGTCGAGTATCAGGAGTATTCCTGTGTCCCAAGTTTCACCTCTCAGGCTAAGAACCCTCGCTCGCCACCTTTTCCCCCAATCGTAACAGCCTAACTACAACCGTGCTTGCTGCCTGCTCAACGGCGCAAGCCTGACAATCAATCGAATGCCTGTGAAAACGGCATGGTCCGCCTCGGCTGATAGCAGCATCCGAAGCGGAGAGATAACCTGTAACGATTTGGGAGATTTCAATGTTTTCATACATTTCAATGCGGAGACTATTCATTGCGCTTAGCCTGAGCCTCATATTAGGAGGCCATCTGCTCTCCGCCGCAACTCTCAGCGGCTCAGTAACGGACGAAAGCGGCAATCCCCTGATTGGCACTACCGTAGCGATACCCGCACTTCACCGCGGCACAGCGACTGACACCCAGGGTGAATTTACGCTAAATCATCTTGCCCCGGCGGCATACAAGCTTGAGTTCAGCTCGATCGGCTACAAGTCCCAGACCCGTGTGATCAAGCTGGAAGATAAAGATGTCACAATCAAGGTGGTTCTCGTCCAGAGCCAGTTGAACTTCCCAGGCATCGTCGTCACCGGCACCGCGCATCCCACCGAAGCCTTGAACTCGCCGCAATCAACGGTGGCTGTCGCCGGCCGTGAACTGGAACGTCTGCGTGGGGAAACTGTCATGCGGACAATTCAGAACTCGCCCGGTGTGAGCCTCTATACCACCGGTGCGGGTATTGCCAAGCCTGTAATCCGGGGTCTGACTTCGCAACGAGTCCTGGTCGTTGATGATGGCATGCGGCAGGAGGGCCAGCAGTGGGGCGACGAACACGCTCCCGAGTTGGATGCTCTCGATGTCGACCGCATCGAGGTTGTCCGTGGACCGAGCAGCGTGCTCTATGGCTCTGATGCCTTGGGTGGTGTCATCAACGTTATCGGTGCTGAGATTCCGTCAACGGAACATGGCGACCCAGAGCTTGGAGGACGGCTGCTGCTGAACGGCTTTTCCAACAACGATCAGGGCGCGGGTGCGCTATCGCTCTTTGGCGCAAGGGGCAGGCTGGGTTACCGCGGCAACCTCAGTTTGCGCGATGCCGGTAATACGCGGACACCCGACGGCACCCTGTCGAACAGCGCCATGAAGGAGACCGATGGTTCCGGAATGGTGGGAGTTAAGGAGAATTGGGGCTCTCTCGCTTTGGAGTATGGACACTTCGGTACCAGGCTCGAAATTCACGAGGACCCCGCCGAATCACCCGATGCAAGCGGTTTTCAGCGGGTACAGCATGACAAGGTTCATCTGCACGGAAAATTCCTTACTCAGGGGCTGCTGCTTAGCGTGAATGGCGGCTGGCAGAAGAATCATCGCCGTGAATATGAAGCGGCAGGTGATTCCGCGCCAGGTCTCGATCTGAATCTTCGTACTCTCATTGCCGAAGTCAAGGCTCAACAGGTTTCAGAGAGTCCACTTACCGCCACAGTCGGGCTATCTGCGGAGAATCAGCAAAATCGCTCAGTCGCGGCAGAAAAACTGATTCCCGACTTTGACATGCTGGGTGCCGCCGGGTTCGCCTATGAGCAGTTTGAGACGCAGAAACTGACAGTGAGCGGAGGGCTCCGCTACGATAACCAAAGACTGAAAATCAAGAAGAGCGAGGATCTGGGGGTACTGGCGCAGACCCGCAGCTATGATGCCCTTACCGCAACACTGGGGGCGGTCGTGCGACCGATCAACTATCTGGCTTTTGCAGCAAACCTTGGCCGAGGCTGGCGTTCACCGACAGCGTTTGAACTGTTTGTCGACGGTGTACACGAAGGCACCATCAGGTACGAAATCGGTGATTCGCTACTCAAGCCGGAGAAGTCGCTGAATATTGATTTCTCCGTTCGTGTTCTTTCGTCACGGGTCAATGCCGAAGTCGCAGTCTACCGCAATCGGATCAATGATTACATCTATCAGCAGCCGACCGGTGAAGTTGACCCTGTATCAGGTTTCGACAAGTACCTCAACAAGCAGGCCGATGCCACCTTGACCGGCGGTGAGTTCTCATTGCAGTTTGAGGCCACAGAATGGTGTGTTCTGCGCGCGAACTTAAATGTAGTGCATGGCGACAACAACGCGACCAATGAACCGTTGCCTCTGATACCGGCTAATAATGCCCTTGTCGGAGTAAAGTTTACCCATAAGCAGATTAGTAGCTTGAGGAATCCGTACATTTCCACAACGTTCAAACTGGTGGATAAACAGGATCGTGTACCAACTTATGAAACGGCCACCCCGGGTTACGGGCTGGTGAGTCTGGGAGCCGGAACAGACTTTGGTGTAGGAACCCACGACGTCGAGCTTGATTTACGGGTGGAAAATCTGCTCGATCAGCCGTATCGCAACCATCTGAGTCGCTACAAAGCCTATGCGCTCAATCCAGGACGCAATATCTCCTTGAAGATCAGCGTGCCGTTTGAGTTGGCGCGGAGATAAGCCGTGGGTTCGAAGTAGGGGCACAAGACAGATAGAGCCGTTTCATAAGCCAAGCTCCTGCATGAGTGAATACTTGCCGTACTTGATAGCGGCGCGTCGGAGTTGTACTCTCGCAAAGGTCGAGACAGGAAGTACTTCGTGCAGCTTCGCTACTTGCTCTGCGTTGAGGTCACCGGAGTTGCGGAAAATTCTGTTAACAGCATTCGAGAATGATTTCTTGTCGGCGCAGTACTTCAGGTACGCTTCCCAAATCTGAGTTTCCAATCC
>CAYXUL010000033.1:18774-20405 GCA_964468475.1 uncultured Ignavibacteria bacterium
TCCCGATACCAATCTAGGCCAACAGCAGGGAGTGTTGCAATCGTGTTTCCCGCATTTGCTACGATTATGTAAAGGGGTACTTCCTCATATTCCAGGAATTGTTGTTTCGTTAGCTCAAGACTAACCCTGATATCTGGTGCGCTCGAGCTAACGTCTGTGCCTGCCGCATTTCCTGCCAGCAGACTTACGATCGCACTAATCCGGAGCAAGTGTTTAGGATTGATTATCCTACGAAACATAAGATCCCTCCAATGGGCCATACATCCTTTTGTTGCCGTAGAAGTTGGCAATTCTGGAATTCCCCGTTCCGGGCACAAGCCGGAGACTGCCGGCGGAACGAGAACAAGACCATTGGTCAGACTGCTCCCTTGTCCTTTGCATAAGCTTCCGCCTTTCTCAGGAATGCTCCTGCCATGAATTCCTCTCCCCTAAAACCAAAGTGTGGGCGCCAGCCGTCCTCGTCTGGCGGCTTGATCTCGCGGCAGGCGAGGACGACTGCCGCGCACAGTTTATATCTGTTGGGCCTGTATTCCTGATCCCACTTACAATTACGCTGTACCTATCGATGTTGTCAAATCTGATGTGGAGGTAAGATACTATTCTTACTTGCGTCCTACCGCTACCAGCCGCACTGCATCGCGATCGTAGGGGGCGCCGGCGAGACTGCCGTAGAGCTTGACATTGCGAAAGCCGGCTTGCTCCATCCGGTCTTTCAACTCCTGACCGGAGTAAACGCGGAAATCAAACTTGTAGCTTTTGGCTTTGCCCCTCTTGATCAGGATCCATTCGTTCTTGATACGCGTCCAGTTATCAATGGCTTCGTGAAGTTGCACCAACAGCGTGCCATCGGGTAGTCTGTCTGAAGTTGCGGGAGAAAATATCCGCGAGAGTCGCTCTTTGCCGATCACATCGATGACACAGCTCCCACCCGCTCGCAGGCTGGAATACATATTCTGCAAGACCAGCATGTTCTCGCGTTCTTCTGCAAAGAATCCGAAAGAGGTAAACATGCTCAGGGCCAGATCGAATTCATCGGGGCGTACAAAATCGCGCATATCCTGCATGACCCACTCGATCCTGACACCCGCTGCCCTGGCGGCAGCCCTTGCTTTGGCCAGCAGGTACTTCGTCCGGTCGACGCCGGTTACGACATACTTCCTTTTGGCGAGGTTGACAGAGAACCGCCCCGGGCCGCAACAGAGATCGAGTACCTTCCTGCCGCGCGGTTTGGTTAGCCTGATGACCTGGCGGACTTCCTCGACTGCCGCTTTGATACGCCAGTCGGGGAACATCAGCGGATACATATCACGCCAGAAAACGTCATCATCGAACCATTCACGTCTTCGTGCTTTTGCCATCGGTTGCCCTCCACCCAGCTCGATCGAGTGAACTAGATGTGTACCCAATTGAGAGGATTTGGTCAAGCACGAAACGGGTTGACGAAGGAACTGTTGGACTGCCAGATCTGTTTCAATAGTAGGGAGTGAATGAAGGATGTTTCATCTAGTTCTCATGTTACCTGTTTTCGGTCTGGTTCTATTCTTATTGCTGCCCTTGTCGACCGCACTACCGCTCTATCTGGTGATACTCGTGATGTCGGCGATTCTCTATTTCGTGCTGATGAAGGCACT
>CAYXUL010000033.1:20505-32190 GCA_964468475.1 uncultured Ignavibacteria bacterium
CCAGGCGTCAGTATCCGGCGCGATTCCGAGAGAACCTGTTCTATATCTTGCTCCGATAGCAGATCGAGGACGTAATTTGACACGACCCGATCAACAGAATGATCGGGCAAGGGAAACTGCAGTGAACCATCACTCAGAGTGACGCTAGCCCGCGCCGCGAAAGGCACCAGGCGCTCCTTCGCTAGACCCACCATAGTCTCGCTCAAGTCTGTGCCGTAATAGACTGCAGTAGCAGAGAGATGCTCAGTCAGCAGTAGATGAGCGAATCGCCCCGTTCCGCAACCAAGCTCAAACAGTTTCGCGGCCTGCTCGAAGTTGGCATGAGCGATCAGAGTTTCCAGCGCCACATCTTCGTAGAAACCTTGCGAATCCTGCTTCTTGCCGAAGTGATCATAGTATTTTTTGGCAGCAGACCGGGTTAGTACCATGTTAGTGCTATGTTAGTACCATTTTGTTCTCGCTGAACTACTCACGGGTTACAACTCTCTTGAGCCAGTATATTCCAGTGTCTGAACCGCGTTTTCATCCAACTTCCTTCATGGCTGCTCGAATTTCTGCTTTCTATTCTACGGTTGGACAACTACTCTATGCTGGTCAATTGCTCTAGAAGTGGTCTGATTAAACAATGATTTCAAAACCTGAAGCAATGGAATGAACAAGGAACAACTCGCCGTACTCCTCATCAGCTTGGTTTTCGCAACTCTGGCTTCAGGAACGGCATTTCTGATTGCGTTTGGGGAGTATGTTCACCATTTTCCGCACAAACGCCAGGCCGCAAAGGAGGCACTTGAGCCGGCAATCGTTGCCTTCGTGATCTTCTTCGGTCTCGGTTTGATACTTGGGTATGTATTGCCGAGTGTCTTTGGGTAATTTCTGCAGGAAACACAGCAGCCATGGATGAAACTAATGAGTAACAGCAAGACAGCACTTCGTTTCGTGCTGCTGCTCGGAGTTGTGAGCCTGTTCGCAGACATGACTTACGAGGCAGCGCGCAGCATTACCGGACCCTACCTGGCGCTGCTAGGTGCAAGTGCAGCGGTGGTGGGCGTGGTTGCCGGCCTGGGCGAACTGGTCGGCTATGGCTTGAGAATCGTCACCGGTATCATCAGCGACAAACTGCAGCGCTATTGGGCAATCACGATTGTCGGTTACTTTATCAATCTCGCGGCGGTGCCGCTGCTGGCACTGGCAGGGCACTGGGAACTTGCCGCTGTGCTGATCGTGACTGAGCGGCTCGGTAAGGCGGTCAGAACCCCCGCGCGCGACGCCATGCTCTCTCACGCTTCCCACAGCCTGGGAAGTGGCTGGGCATTCGGTGTTCACGAGGCGATGGACCAGATTGGAGCCGTGGTCGGACCGTTGATCGTCGCGGCGGTTTTGGCCTGGAAGGGCAGCTATCAGTACGGATTTGCAGTTCTGGCGATCCCGGCAGTGCTGGCGATGATTGTCTTGTTTGTCGCCCGCATCACCTATCCACAACCGCACGACCTTGAACCGGCTCGCCGCGCTGACCAAACCGGGGCAATGCGTCCGGTCTTCTGGATCTATCTTGCGGCGGTTGCCTGTTTTGCGCTCGGATTTGCTGACTTTCCCTTGGCGGCATTCCACCTGAAAACCTCAGCGATCGTGGCTGATAAATGGATACCGATCATCTACGCCGGCGCCATGGGTGTCGATGCCATCGCGGCGCTGGTTTTCGGCAAGCTCTATGACAAGATGGGTTTGCCGGTGCTGATGATTCTGGTTGTCATTTCGGCGTGGAGCGCCCCCCTCGTGTTCTTGTCCGGGCCCGGACTAATGTTGATAGGGATTCTTTTGTGGGGAGTCGGTATGGGAGCACTGGAATCGGTTATCCGCGCGGTAGTGGCTGATCTGGTGCCGCGCGAGCGGCGCGCAACCGGCTACGGCGCATTCTATGCCGGGTTCGGTTTCGCCTGGTTCGCCGGCAGCACGATTATGGGGTTGCTCTACGATCACTCCCCTCAGGCACTGGCGATATTCTCGGTAGCCGCACAACTGGCGGCGTTGCCATTTCTCTACATTACCCATAAGCGCTGGAAATCAGTGAAAGCGGGTTCATAAAGCAAAATGGCCGCAGTCGCTGGTTCGCGACTGCGGCCTGCAGTGCATGCCGGATCCTCGTTTGCCGGGTTCAAGAATCGGCAGTCACTGATCGTTCTCGCTTCGCCTCAGTGGTTTCTCATCCCAATCTATATTCAGTCCGGCAGTAACAGTCTGGCGCGATTCACCAGCCCATCTCAAGATCGCTGGTTGCCGTTGAAATGATGCTGAATCTTCTCCATCGTCACTTCAAAGGCAGCCGGAATTGCTTCACGCATCTCATCGTAGTCATCGATCTTCCTGAGATTGGAGCGAACCACAAATACCTGCCGAGTCGTTGTCACCATTACCTGGATATGATAATGTCCGCCGCTGTCGGGATGGTCCGGCCCCACCAGGACTACTCGGCAATAGAGAATTTCATCACCTAAAGGAGTAAGTATATCGCTGGCGGCGTTCTGTACGGCTTCCCTGAGCATCTCATTCGATTCCATGTTGCTGAAGATGATGTCGAGTGGAAACTCGGTTACGCCGACCTTCTCAGGAAGTCGCAGAGACCAGTTATCCCCCCTGGTGGTGTCGAGGACCAGGATCTCGCGGATGCGCTTGATCAGATCCTCGATTTCGAATGGTTTGTCCAGCATGCCGGCGGCGCCCAGATCGGCGGCCCGGCGATGCACTTCGTCATTCCCAAAGGCGGTAATGAGGATCATCGGCACGAACCAGTCAGCTTCGTGGATGCCCTCAAGTACTTCGAGCCCCGTAACCCCCGGCATGCGAATGTCAGATACGATCAGATCGTAGTCGTCAGGTTCGCGTTCGGTAACAGGGTTACCGAGTTGGTCGAGCAGTTGAAACCCATCGGCACACTCTGTCGTTTCGAAGCCGGCGTGACGTAGCTGGGTGACCAGAAGACGACGCATTTCAACGTCGTCTTCTGCCACAAGAATACGCGGCTTCCTTACTGCGCTCCGCTTGCGATCGACTTCCAAAGTCGATCCGGCGGTGGCTGTTTTGAATGATTTCCTCATGATGTCTATCCTTCCAGATGCACAGTTTGGTTCTCGTGTTGGTGCCAGCGTATCCATCTTTGCTAAACTTGGAACGCCAGATAAAATGCGCCGTCATGACGCTGAACGCGCAGCAGAACATCGCTGCCACTCTTCAAATGATCGGCGTCGGCAACAAAGTCTGACTCATCCTTCACCGGCTTGCGGTTCAGCGAACGAATCAGATCACCTTCGCGCAGGCCTGCCTGATAGGCATTGCTGCCGTTGTTGATCGAGGTGACCACTACGCCGGGTGAGTTAAGCGGCACATCAGCCTGGCTGGCGAGTTGAGGTGTTAGATTGCTGGTTTGGAAGCCGAGCAGTTGATCGGGATTGCTGTTCGACGGCACCTCCGCAATCTTACTCGGCATCTCACCAAGGGTGACTTCTACTGACTTCTTCTCGCCATCGCGAACGATTCCGAGATCAACCTTGGTGCCCGGCTTCATCGAGGCTACCCGGTTGCGAAGTTGCGACGAATCCTTAATTGGCTGGTTGTCCAGTGAAGTGATCACATCGCCCGGCTTCAGATTCGCATCGGCTGCCGGGGTATCCTTGAGCACGTCACCAACCAGAGCGCCTTCGGATGTCTTCAGATCCATTGCGCCCGCGAGTTGATCATTAACGTTCTGAATAGTAATTCCCAGCCAGCCACGGATAACCTTGCCATTGGCGAGCAGCGAATTCATGACGTCCATCGCCATGTTCGACGGAACAGCGAATCCGATACCCTGAAAGCCGCCGCTTTGGCTGGCGATCGCGGTATTGATACCCACCAGTTTGCCATCGAGGTTAACCAGCGGTCCGCCCGAATTGCCCGGGTTGATGGCGGCATCGGTCTGGATGAAGTCCTCGTAGTCCTCCAGGCCGACATTGGATCTGCCGGTGGCGCTGACGATTCCCTGCGTAACGGTGTAGGCGAGGTTCTCGCTCATCGGGCTGCCGACCGCCAGTACGATTTCGCCGACGTGAAGATCGTCGCTGTTGCCGACCGGCAGGCTCTTCAGATTGTCTGCCTTAATCCGAATCACGGCGATATCAGTGTGCGGATCAGCGCCGACGACCTTGGCCATGTAGCGCTTGCCACTGTAGGTCCTGACATAAATACTGTCTGCGCCATCGATCACGTGATTGTTGGTAAGGATCAGGCCGTCAGGCTTGATAATTACGCCGGAGCCAAGCCCACGCTGGTGGAACTGCTCCTGCGGGTGTTGCGGATGCCCGTTGGGTTGCCCGAAGAAAAAGTCGAAGAACGGCGAATCACCAAACGGGAAATTGTTTACCTTCATCACGCGCTCGGTCGAGACGGTGACGACCGCCGGACGAACTTCATTGGCGATGTCAACATACGCCTGGTTCAGATCTCGCAGCGTATTCAGCGGGCGATCCTGCCCCGCGGTTACCGGAGTATTGTTGGCCTGAATCATCTGCTGGTCATTGTTGCTCTGATGACTCTCCTGCGCGTAGACCAGCGACGCAGCAAAAGCCGCTATGACAATCAGTATTAGCGCTATTCGGGCAGAGCTACCCGTTAACCGGTGTGTAGAGTTTTTGTTTGACATGACACATCTCCTTAGTTTTGCAGTCAAGATTGCGCGATTCGCGCAAAGAGGTTGATTTTCCGATCCTGCAAGCTCTTCATCAAGCGGTAGCCGAGCAGCTTGACCCAATCATTGACAACGAACCACGCCAGGGCGTAGCCCCATACTACCAGAGCCCATTTCCAGCCGATTGGTGACATCATGAAACCATAGACGGCTACCAGGGTTGCGATCAGCTTTGTCGACACGGCAGTCCAGAAGAGTGCCGCTGACGGCCGCGAACTCCAGAATGGGCCCCTGGTTCTTGTCAAGAAAATCGTCAAGTGACCAGCTACTGCGAGCTTGAGAAACATCAGAGATTGCAGGAGTTGGTTGTTCAAATGAAAAACGACTTTTCCTATTACGAATAGTCCGAAAGATGCAATCACGCCCAGAATCCCGAGCAGTGTCGACACACCGAGCACCTCGCTCATGTGCCAGGCCGCGGGCTTTCTGGCCGATTGTGCACGATCGAACGCAATCGAAAGTATCGGTCCGTCGTTGAGAAGCGCCAGCAGGACAATCATCAACGCGGTTACCGGATAGAAATTAAAAGCGATAATTGACAGGGTCATGAACAGCAGCACACGCACTGTCTCGGCAATGCGATAGATTGCGTAGCTTGTCATACGCTGGAAGATCTTGCGGCTCAACTTTATTGCGTCAACGATCACCGAAAGCCCCGGGCTGAGCAACACGATATCGGAAGCCGCGCGGGCGGCATCAGTAGCGCCGGAAACGGCAATTCCGGCATCAGCTTTCTTCAGCGCCGGTGCGTCATTGACGCCGTCGCCGGTCATGCCGACGATGTGGCCGTGCTTCTGCAGCGCCTCTACCAGGTGGTACTTGTGTTCGGGGAAGACCTGTGCAAAGCCGTCGGCCTGGTCCACCCGCTTCATAGTCTCTTCGGAGTAATCGCCATCAGACTCGGCCAACAATTCGGCGTCTTCAAATTTGTCACCCAAACCGACCTGTTTGGCAATTTCGCGGGCGATTGCAGCCTGATCACCGGTAACCATCTTGACATCAAGTCCCAGTTCTCTGGCATTCTTGATGGTCTCTGCGGTATCCTCACGCGGTGGATCATAGAGCGGAATGATGCCGACAAATCGCCACTGCCCGTCTCCGTTCGTGCGCGCCACCCCCAATGAACGAAAGCCGCGACTCGCGAATTCATTGACTGCCTGTTCCACGTCAGTGCGGAGACCTTCTTGTTCTTTCGACATCTCCAGCACAACCTGAGGTGCGCCCTTGGTGACTTTGAAGCTGTGGCCCTCTTTGTCTTTGACTTCCGCTTCACTACGCTTGTGTACCGGATCAAAGGGGACGAAGCGCGTGATTTCGAAATCGTTAAGCTGTTCCTGATTCTTCAGCGCTGAGAGCACAGCCGAATCGATGGCATCCTGATCTTCCTCGCGGGACGCCAACGCGCCATCCAAAATTACGTCATCCTTGGAGTAGTCGCCGACGGAGAACGGGTCGGAAACGGTTAGGCTGTTCTTTGTCAGAGTTCCGGTCTTATCGGAGCAAAGGACGTTTATTCCCGCCATCTCTTCGATTGAGGCCAGCCGCGTCACGATAGCCTGCTTTTTTGCCAGCTTCTTGGCGCCGACCGCCATCGTAACCGATAGCACCGCCGGCATCGCGACCGGCACTGCGGCAACGGTGAGAACCAGCGCAAACTCAAGTGTGGTCAGCATGCTGTCGCCCCGCAGCAGCGCTACGGCCAGGATTAAAATCACCATGGCCAGCGCGATGACGATCAGGTAGTTGCCGATCTTCAGTACCGCGCGTTGGAAGTGGCTGACCGTGTGTGCGCCCTCAACCAGCTTTGCTGTCTTTCCGAAATAAGTGTCTTTGCCCGTAGCCGTAACCAGGGCGTCGGTCTCCCCTTCCCTTATTATCGAACCTGAGTACGCCGTATCACCGGGGTCGTGTGAGACCGGCAATGACTCACCTGTAAGGGCCGACTGATCGACCATCACCGAGCCATCGCCGATAAGTTCCGCATCGGCGGGGACAATGTCGCCTAAACGAAGGCGAATCAAATCGCCCGGCACGAGGTCGCGCGCCGGAATTTGATTCCACTTGCCGTCGCGCTTGACACGAGCCCGCAGCGCCAGATTCTCCTTCAGCGCTGCTACGGCATTACCCGCCTGAAATTCCTCCCAGAATGCCACCAGTCCATTCATGACCAGCAGTACCGAGATAATTATTAGGTCAGCCCAGTGTTTCACCAGTGCTGACAGTATTGCGGCGACCTCAATCATCCATGGGATCGGTCCCCAGAAGTAAGAGAGGAATTTCAGCAGCGGGTTGGAAGTCTTCTCATCCAGTTCATTGTGGCCATACTTTTCTAAGCGGCGGGCAACTTCATCACCACTCAACCCGCCCGACGGAGTTCGCCTCTCCGAGGTTTGTATTTGAGCCTGCTGCGTCTCGGCAACATCCGGCTCTTTATCGTCAGTTGAACGATTAATTGCGTCTTTGGTATCCGGCATTTCCAAATCCTTCCATTGGAATTCTTACTTAGCTTGCTAATTCCCTGGAATTGCGCTCCGACTCTCTGACCAGCGATTGCAGGGCTCGCCTGGCGGTTGTCGGAAATGGTTCAAGAGGTTCCAGGCTGCGTAGCTCATCGATGACCCTCTGCACGCGTGGCTCCAGCAATTTTCTGCGGTCGAGAGCATGCAGCACATGATGTGCACCCTGCCTGAGGTAGAGTGAACCGTAGCTGTCAATTAATTCTCTCAGGATCGGCGCCACGGCGGCACGCCCGAGGGCAATCAAAGCCTCGGCCGCCAACCACTGCACTTCGAAGCGCTCATCCATAAGTGCCTTGACCAGTGCGGGCGCAGCGCCGGGGTCTTGTATTCTGGTGAGAGCTTTGGCGGCCTCCCATCTTACATTCTCATCCTTATTGTTCAGCGCTTGAGCCAGTTGGGGGCCAGCTTCCTCGCCGAACTCTTCAAGTTCCCGCCTGGCTTCTCGCCGCGTCATTCCATCTTTCGCGGCCAGTCGCGTGATCAGTTCCCTGATCCTCACCGCGTGCGGTGAATTATCCAATCGGTTCGGCTGTATCATTTTAACTCCTCGATTCATATCTTAGGTCTCTGCTCACTACAAATGGCTTGTTTCAAGTGATTTGGCTCATTTGCGTGAGCTTCTGCCCATGATTTAAGCAAGAAGCGTGCCTGAACAGAAAACCTGTTAGATCACAATAAGTTAACTGCAGGAATAACAGTAATCGGAGAAGTGGCACTGTGGCGTTTTGCCCCGCTGAGTCAGGCTGACACAAAGATAGACAGGGTGGCTCGGCTGTGACGAGAGTTGTTATCGGGGGTCAGGAGAGGATTTCTGACTGCGGAAAATATTCTTGGGGCAAGAATGAACAAAACGCACTGAGATTGCCGCGCTCGTCCCGACAAGTCGGGACTCGCTCGCAATGACGATTTCTTTAAGATAGAATATCAGGTGATGATTCGTGGCGTGCAGCGGTTCTGGTTGTGATACCTGCGAAAACAATATCGTGGGGCGCGTCATCGCGAGGAATCCCCCGCCTTACGGGGGATGACGTGGCGATCTCAGAGTTCGTTTATTCTTTTTGCCAAAAGGAATCGCACCCTGAAGTGTGCAGCACGCAGCCGGTAGGAGCCTTTGCAGGAGCGACTGCAGTCGCGACCATCAGCGCCTAAAGGAACGCAATGATATTCAGTTGGAGGCAGGTTCTTTAGAGCTTGTACTTTTCCAGTTTGCGATAGAGAGTCTTGCGGTCCATGCCGAGAATGCGCGCCGCCATCGTCTTGTTGTCGCCGACGGCATTGAGGATGTGCTTAATGTAGCGTTCTTCGACTTCATCCATCGTCAGGAGGTGTTCCGGATCATCTGACACGACAACAGGCTGCTTACCGGAATAACCGCGCACCTTTACCGGAAGGTCATCGATCACCAGCTTGTCGAGCTGCGTCAGCGCCACGGCACGCTCGATACTATTTCGTAATTCGCGTACGTTTCCGGGCCAGGGGTAGGCAAGTAGCTTCTCGGCTGCGGGTGTGGAAATCCCGACAACATCCTTGCCGCTCGCCGAGGCGAACTGCGTTACGAACCGTTGCGCGAGCAGGAGAATATCGTTGCCACGAGCGCGCAGCGGCGGCAGGTTGACCTGTATGACATTGAGGCGGTAGAAGAGATCTTCGCGGAATTTTCCCTCCTCAACCAGCGACTCGATATCGCGGTTGGTGGCCGAGACGATTCGTACATCAAAGCTGACTTCGCGGTTGCTTCCCAGCGGTCGCACACTGCGTTGTTCCAGCGCGCGCAGGAGCTTAGGCTGCAACTCCGCCGGCATGTCGGCGATTTCATCCAGCAACAGCGTGCCACCATTTGCCTGCTCGAACAAGCCGGCGCGATCGGCTTTGGCATCAGTGAATGCGCCTTTGGCATGCCCAAACAGCTCGCTCTCCAGCAAACTCTCCGGAACCGCCGTGCAATTGAAGGCGACAAACGGACCGTCCTTGCGCAAGCCTTCGTCGTGCAGCGAGCGCGCCACCAGTTCTTTTCCTGTGCCCGATTCTCCGATTATCAATACCGACGTATCAACCTGTGTGATGCGTTTCAGCAGGTCATAGACTTTCTGCATGGGCGTGCTGGTGCCAATCAGCCCTCCGAAACCCTGACTTTCTTCCGCACCTTTGCTCAGTACTCTGATTCGTTCCAGCAACTGGCGATGGCGCACCGCTCGTTCCAGCAGCAGAATCAGGGTGTCGGTGTCGATCGGTTTGTTAACGAAGTCATAAGCGCCGGCGCGCAACGCCGACACGACACTGTCCATGCTGCCGAAAGCGGTAATTACCACAACCGGGACATCGGGGCGCAGCGCGACAACCCGGCGGCAAAGCTCCAGACCGTCAACATTTGGCATTTGCAGGTCGGTTAACAGTACATCAAACTCACCCGACTTGAGCGTCTCAACCGCCTCCTCGGCGCAGGTTCGCCACTCCACTGCGAAACCGCGACGCGTCAGGCTCGCTTCGAGCATCTCACACATCGCCTGATCATCGTCGACGATTAGCAGCCGGCCGCTCATTGCTTCGCTCCCAGCGGCAGATAAATGGTGAAGGTGCTGCCTTCCCCTTCTACGCTCTCCACACCGAGCCAGCCGCCATGCTCTTTGATCATACCGTGCGCGATGGACAGTCCGAGGCCGGTACCCTCACCGACGGATTTGGTGGAGAAGAAGGGTTCGAAGATGCGGGAGAGGTTCTCCTTTGAGATTCCGGTGCCTTCATCCATCACCCGGATGCAGGCATAGAGGTCCTCGTCGCCGCCATGGTCGGCCGGAGGTTTAACTCGATCGCGATTGACCGCAACACGGACTTTGCCGCCATCCGGCATGGCATGAAAAGCGTTCATAATCAGATTTGTCAGCACTTGCTGAATTTGTCCCGGATCAACTTCCAGCACAATCGGTTCTTCAGGATTCTCCCGAATCAACTGGATCTCCTGCTCTTCGGCAATCGGTTTAAGTACCGCCACGACTTTCTCCACCACCTCTGCCAGGTTCGCTTCCCGTTTTTCCGGCCGTCGGCTACGGGCGAAATCGAGCAATTGGCGAATGATCTTGGTCATCCGATCCGACTGCTCCTTAATCACGGTTGCGCTATCGACCGTCTCGGCATGATCAAGGTCTGCGGTCGCAATCAACTTCGCGCGCCCGGAGACGACATTGAGAGGTGTACCAAGTTCATGTGCCAGTCCCGATGCCAGTTTGCCTACGGTCGCCAGGCGTTCGGCGTGATGCAGTTGCTCCATTGTTTCGATACGCAACGCGGTCTCCGATTGCAGCTTCTCTCGCGATTCCCTGAGATGACTCACCATCTGATTCAGACCCTGTGACAGCTCCGAAAGTTCGTCTTTGTGCTTTTTCAGCGAAGTTCTCGCCTCCAGATCTCCTTCTCCTACCCGGCGTGCCTGCTCCGCCATGGCTCTAACCGGTCGGCCCACCATCGCAATACCGAGCCACCACAAGAGCGCGCCGCCGATGATGATGATAGCAATAAACAGCACGATCCCCCTGATTACGGTAGTGACAATATAATCATACATCGGTGCCAGAGGTTGCGACAGTTCGATCGCGCCGATACGTGTGCTGTCGACCGGCACGGGAAAATAGGCGTGGAAGTAATCGACATCATTGTAGGACTGCCCACTGATCAGAACTTCTTTGCCTTCCTTGAGCGGCGTGAGATCAGCGATCTTCGCGCGTGGTGCGAACTTGGGGTCAACATTGTCACCGAACCAGACCCAGCGCACGTGGAGGACATCCTCGGCGAGGTTGGCATCATTGAGAATCTCAAAAACTCGTTCCGGCCCGCTGGTGCGCCAGATATCCCGTGCCGAGGAGGTAAGGACCGTTCCGAGCAGATAGGCCCGGCGCTTCATATCTTCCTGGAACAGGTCGATTTCACGCTCGACCACCAGATAGCTGTGGATAGTCATCAATACTGCAATTACCAGAAGGATCGCAGACATCAGCTTGAATGTAAGTCTCATGCTTCTAACCCTCTTGGCGAACTTGACAAAGAATATAGACCAGCGCGCAGATACTTGCGCACAATAACAGTTTCTTACTTATAGCTGTCAAGCAGGTAAAAGGATTCGTGGGGAGTTGCGTCTCCGGGATATTTGCTAGTAAGGGATTGTCGAAGAAGGTCGGATGTAGACAAATCGCCAATCTCGCGCACGGCAGTCGTCCTCGCCTGCCGCGATCTTAGCCGCCAGACAAGGACGGCTAGCTGCCACCCGGTACCCCACCCAACGGGTGGGTTCTTTGTTCGGCACGATCCCCGCTTCTGCGTCTCCGCCAAATTCTCCACATCGCTCCACTTTCCGACTTGCCAATAACCTGGTACCCCACCCAACGGGTGGGCTTGAGATTCGATAGCTGATCTGACTGCATTCAATGCAAAGGTGGATAGACCCAATGAAACTCAGAT
>CAYXUL010000034.1:0-21824 GCA_964468475.1 uncultured Ignavibacteria bacterium
GGTGAATCCCACGCGCAGCATCGCGGCATTCATGGTGGGAAACAGGTCGTAATGACTCAAGGCGCCAAGTCCGGTTGGGGGGCTGATGTCGCCGCTCTGGTGATAGTACTCGCCGCCCAGGCTGAGATACATGCCCCGGTCGACGGGAAAGGTATACTCCAGACCTAAGGTAATCGCATGAAACGGCGCCAGCCGGTAATCGGCCGATGCGTATGCCGGCAGGGCAGCGCCCTGCAGCAAGTATGAATGATAGAAGTCAGCCTGCGTTTGCCGATACCAGCGAAAATGGGGCCGCAGCGCGTGTTCCTTCTTTATCGGAATTCGGTAAAATACATCTATAGTCTTCGACGTGATATTCCAACTATCCCAGAAATAACGATATGACACGTCGATAGTTTGTCCGCCAATGTAACGGCGCAATTCGGCGTAAAGGGCGTGCTTGGTGCGCTTGTCAGGGCGAGATTCGTAGAGATAATCGACCGGTTCGCCCGGTTCGGTTCCTTCAGTCCCCTGAACCAGGCTCAATACTTTGTAAGGATCATTGAGGTAGCCGGTTGTATGATTGAGAGAGTAATTCAGGCGCAGGATTGACTTGCGATCGAGTACCTGCGTGATGCTGAGAACGGCATCATATACATTCTTGCCCATTCCCGGACCTGATGGGCGTCGTGCTCCGTCATCACCTTCACCTTCACCTTCGCCCCCGCCTCCTGTCGCCACGGGCATTGAACCAAAGGCCGTCGGCGTACCTCCCAGGGGGGTTACAATATCGTGAGAAGCGGCCACCGATGCAGCGAGGGTTGTATTCCTGCGGTTGAAATCGCGGGTCAGCCCGAGGTTTGCACCAATTGAGGTATAGTCGTGTTCGCCGGAGAGATGAGCGCCGATAATAGCTGATGACAGTCGGTCAAGGGGAAGCGTGAGGCTACCATCAGCGGCAAGCCGTGTATCTTTGAATGTATTGTCCAGAGGTATCTTGCCCGGGTCGACCGTAAGCGATCGTCTCCCTGAGGGCCGAGTGAATGTCTGAATATGATTAGAAGGAGCCGCGCCGTTGGGCGATGCGCCCGTAAGACCGTCAAGCGTAAACCTGGCGTTGAGCAGTCGACCACCCTTCAGGGGATGCGTTATGCCGAAGATCCCCTCGGCCGCCTGCACGCGGCTTGCCTCATTGTAAAGCAGCAGGGACGACTCTATCTTATTGTCACCCGTTGCTGCGTGTGTCGAGCCACTGCTCAGCAAAGCAGCTGTGATTGCGGTTAAGGCACTGCGGATTGAGGTCTTGCCGCCTAGTTGCATCCACAGCCTCCGCCACCGAATCCACGTCCGCCGCTTGAGCCCTCTTTACTGAAATAAATGTGGTCATCCATTGCGCGGTCAAGGGCCGGGCTGTCCATTTGCATTTCCGGCTTGGCCAAAATATCACGTTGCCAAACCTGAACTCCTACAGCTGAGCATCCGGAGAGAATGAGAGCCGTGCTCAGCAGTACGGTTGCCACTGCTATCGCGTAGATAACCCGTTTCATTTCGATTTTCCTCCCTTTAGCAGTTCCAGAATTGTGGAGTCAAGACTGTCGGCTTCCTCATTCACGAATCCGCGGTGCTGAGTAACCAGTTGACCTTCGCGGTTGTAAATGAATGAAGTCGGCATAGCATCCAGGCCATATTCTTTCGCCAGGCTGCCTGTTGAGTCAAAGATAACCGGAAATGAAGCCCGGTTTTCCCTGAGAAATTGTAGCGCCGCTTGATGGTCTTTGTCGACGCTTACTGCGACAATTTCCAAGCCCTGATTGTGGTAGGTGTCGTAAAGTTGCTCCATCCAGGGAAATGAGTGCCGGCACGGCACACACCACGATGCCCAGAAATCCACATAAACCACCTTGCCGTTCAGCGAGACAGAATCAGGAAGCAGCCCGGACAATTTCTCAGTTGTTGCTGGGGCATTCTTTGCCTGCAAGTTCAAGCTCCCCAGGAGGATTATTGGCAAAATGAGTACGGAGATTCTGGCGGTGTTGGACAGGCGTGTGTAGACGAACATGAATCAGCGGTGCCTTTCTCTTGAGAGGTTTCCTCTGACGGTTGGTTGTTTCTTAGCGATAGCTACCTACCGACTCTACACACTCCTCTCAAGTTCTTGTCCAGTGCTTTACCAAGCTGATCACGGGCAGGGTGCCGGCGATTTCTACCCCTTAAACCCGATTGAGAAATATTGGTTCCCGAAAATGTTATCTGGCGTTCGTGGCTTTATCGCCAGTCGGCAACAAAAAAAAGACCGGCCGTGGGCCGGTCTTTCTGAAATCAATCTCATGTCAAATTAGACACGGATCTAAGTACAATCACATTAATACGATGACCGTCTGCCTCGTCCACCGGATCCGCCGCTGTTGCGGTTTCCTCCGGATTGAGGGCGGGGTCTCGCCTCGTTGACATTCAGTTCACGCCCGTTCAGTTCCTGACCGTTAAGGCCGCTAATCGCCGCGATCGCCTCTTCCTTTGCCGACATCTCGACAAACGCAAAACCTCGCGATTCTCCGCTGAATTTGTCTGCAATAATATTGACGTTTGTGACTGTGCCAAAGCCTTCGAAGGCCTGACGTAATTGAGCTTCTGTCGTATCGAACGACAAATTTCCGATGTAGATATTCACTCTACACTCCATGGTTTTTCATCTCAAGTTGGAACAGATTCAACAAAATCCTGCGTTCCGAGATGAATGACATTTTGCGCACCATTGCGCGATTCCTTCGAGATTACGATTTAGCGGAGAGTTGTTGGTTAGGACAATACTACGATAAGGATCGAACTCTACGGATACTAACAATTGACTATACGTATGTTATCGGTAAAAACCTACAATTATTATTGATTAATTCAGTTTATTTTTGGACGGCATCTTCTTGAATGCGAGCGGACATAGCAATCGCCCCGAGCTAAATCGTTAATCTTATTCCTACTTCGATTGCCTGGTCTTCCGGAATCTCAAAGAAAGTCGAGGCATCATGGGCATTGCGGGAAAGGAATACGAACAGGTGCGCGCGCCACCGGCTGATGCGCCGGTCGCCGTTGACTACCAGTTTTTCTCTGCCCAGGAAGAAACTGGCCTCGTTGATCGGAACCTCCAGCCCCTGTCCTCCTGCCAGTGCAAGCACCTGCGGCACGTTCGGCGATTCCATGAAACCGTAGGAGGCGACTATCTGGTGAAATCCGCTGCCGAGATCTTCGATCTGCAGCTTATCGTTGTTTGGCACTCTCGGAATATCAACAAATGAAAAGTTGAGCAGCAATACTCGAGAATGGACGATGCGGTTATGTTCCAAGTTGTGCGTTAACGCCATCGGGACAGTATTGACCTGTCCGGTCAGGAAAACGGCATCGCCCCGGACACGCGTGATCTTCTCATCGGCAAGGCGGTGCTTAAGTTCCTGAAAGGCAACGGTCAGAGCGCGCAATTCCTCGGAGAGAATTTCACGGCCACGTTTCCAGGTGGTCATAATTACCATCGCAATGCCGCCGAGCACCAGCGGGAACCAGGCGCCGTGCAGGATCTTACTCAGGTTCGCCGAGAAGAAGGTGACGTCGATTACGAAAAAGATGACGACAGGCAATCCCGCCGCGACCCGGTTCCAGTGCCACTTAGCCCGCGCAACCACGTAAAACAAGATCGTAGAAATGAGCATCGTAGAAGTCACCGCAACTCCGTACGCCGCCGCAAGATGACTGGAGGATTGAAATCCCACTACCAGGCCTAGAGTCGAGATCATAACCAGCCAATTGACCTGGGGAACGTAAATTTGCCCGAAGTGCCTGGCGGAAGTGTGCAGCACTTTCAAGCGCGGCAAGTAACCCAGTTGAATCGCTTGCCTGGTGAGTGAAAACACGCCGGTGATTACCGCCTGCGAGGCAATGATAGTCGCGATCGTCGCCAGGATCACCATTGGAATTGCAGCCCAATCAGGCACCATTGCGTAGAAGGGATGAAATGCCTCTTTAGGGTTGGCAAGTAGTAGGGCTCCCTGACCGAAATAGTTGAGCAGTAGAGAGGGCAACACCAGGTAGAACCAGACCAGGCGAATCGGTTTGCGGCCGAAATGGCCGAGGTCGGCGTAAAGCGCTTCGGCACCTGTAACCACCAGGAATACCGCTCCCAGCACGGTGAAGCCTTCAAGTCCGTTATGGGCAAGATAGGTGACGCCATAAGATGGCGAAATCGCCAGCAGAATTCTCGGATTGTGTGCGATTTGCCATACCCCCAACACTGCAAGTGTGACAAACCAGATTAGAATCACGGGGCCGAACAGTTTGCCTACTCGAGCAGTTCCCCGGTGTTGTAGCATGAACAGGGCTGCGAGAATAATCATCGTCAACGGAATAACAAGATTCCGCGTTCCGGGAGCGATCGCTGTCAATCCCTCCACCGCACTCATCACTGAGATCGCCGGCGTGATCATCCCATCGCCATAGAGCAAACACGCCGCAAAGATTCCGAGACTGATGAGCAACAAACGGCGTTTGGTGGGAGTAGAGACAATGCCCTTGATCAAGGCAGTCAGCGCAATGACCCCGCCTTCGCCATTGTTGTCAGCGCGGAATATGAAGGTCAGGTATTTGACCGACACGATTGCAATGAGCGCCCAGAACATCAGCGACAGGACGCCCAAAACATTTGGTTCATTGATGGGCACGCCGTAGTCGCCATGAAAGCACTCGCGAATGGCATAGAGCGGGCTGGTACCGATATCTCCGAATACTACACCCAGGGCTGCCAAGGACAGGGCGGCAAGAGAGTGCTGCTTCGGAACCGGTGTATTGCTGTTCGGTTTGTTCATGCTACGTTAGCTTCAAACTCCACTGCGTTCGGGCCATTAATCTTATAATATCCGGCATTTGAAACGTCATTATCATAGAATGTCGCCTGTTAATCCTCAAAAATTTCATTCTCACTCCTGAACTCAGTCACTAACTTGAGTGAGTTATACGATTGAAGATCTTCGATAGTAGAAACTGTTGCCAGGGATAATCGCCCGCGATACCCTTAAGGACGGAGCACCGAGTGACTACATACTATCTGGAACCGGCAGACTCTGTAAGATGAATATCTCCATCGGGAGACCCCAAAAAGACGATTTTGATGAGCTTAGCGAGCTGTTTGCGATTACCATCCGGGATTGCTTTCGCCGCGAAGGAATCGACGAAAAATATGCCGACGAATTACCGGACGAAATAGAGTTTCAGGTCAGGACCTTGAAGCGAGACTTCGCAACCAATGGCAAAGAGGAGCACTTCTTCATTGCGCGTGTCGGAGAGAAGATTGTTGGAAGCGCGGCGGTTGGCACCACTACAGGTGGGGTGATGCGCGCGTTGGGTCTGAAAGAGCCTTCTATTCCGGAGCTGAAATCGGGCTATGTCTTGCCCGAATATCAAGGCAGGGGAATCGGGAGCAGGCTCATTGACAAATGTATCTTATTGCTGGACGAGCAGGGCGTACCGGAATTTGCCTTCGAGTGCGGCTATCAGCTTTCCCAGGGTCTCTGGAAGAAACGATTTGGAGAACCGATCGTCGTCAAGGAGAATAAATTCGGCGAAGGTGCTGACCAGATGTTCTGGAGGTGCAGGACTGCGGACGCGCTTCGTACTTGACTCCAGTCCTCAACACTCTAACTTTGACGTATGCCGCCAAAGCAGTTATCAACAGCACAGTTAATCAAGAAGCTCATCGCTCTCTCCAGGCAGTTTGGCGATGATACTGCGGGTGAAAAGATTGCCGTACTCAAACAACTTGAACGCGCCAGATTGACAAACGCTGAACAAATCCAGCAATATCACGACACGCTCTGCTTTATGCGCGCCTATCCTGATAACTATACAGTGGAAAAGCTCGCTGACGGCGAACTGCGAAAATTCAGCGCGCGGATAACGGCGCTCAAGAAGCGCGGCTCTAAAGCAGCGTTAAACTCACTTGACAACAGCGGCATTGCTAACACCACAACGACACATCCGTTCGGATATGAGATTTCGCAGCTACTGAAGTCTCGCTACGGCAGCAGGGTCAAGCTCTGCTTTGACGAGAATCAGGTTTCCTGGGCAGACAAGCTGATTGACTACCTCCCGCTTATCGTCGCGTGGCAGGAGAACGATTCGATTGACAATGATGATGATTTCGACCTCGAGGAATTCCTCAGACGGGCGCGCGGCAGAAGTCATCGAGATGACCTGAAGGGATTGCTTCAACTTATTGGCGGCTCCGATTTGCCGATCGCGGTGCAGCGCTTCTTCTTTGAATCGCTCGATCTGGAGAGTACCTGGGAACTGTCAACCTCGAAAGCGTCGCGTACTCTTTGCCGGGTGCCGTCATTGAAAAGATTCTACTTCGACGCGCCGCTGCTCAAACGCTGCGCTGATCTACGCGCCGAGTTGAAAGAGAAGCCTTCACCAATTGTGAGATTGTCTGAGGCCAAAGGTAAAGAGATCATCGCCATTACCAGTGAACTCCTGGCAGTGCGCAACCGCGAGCTTTATCCAGTTACTTTGGCCAACCCATCTGAGATTTTTCGGATCGAGCCGGGCAGGGGCCTGCAAATATACCTCTTCGCAACACCGCCACGGATCAGACTTCCCCTTGAAGCGAATTTCGGCGCGATGTTCACGCGTAACGGTATGCCGGTCGGCTACGGCATCGCCGCAACCCTCTTTGACCGGGTTGAGATCGCCATGAATGTATTCCCGGCATTCCGGGCCGGAGAATCTGCATACATGATCGAGCAATTCTTTCGCGTATTCTACCATCACTTCGGCTCGCGTGTCTTTCTGGTTAGAAGCATGCAGATGGGCAACGACGAAGAAGAGGCGCTTCACTCCGGCGCATTCTGGTTTTATTATAAGCTTGGGTTTCGGGCGGTGTCGGCGTCGGTCAGGCGCCTCGCTGATAAAGAGTATGCGAAGCAAATTCGCAGAAAAGGATATCGTACACCGCTGAGGACACAGAAACAGCTGGCCGTTAGTGATGTCGTGCTGCTTGCGGATGACGCTTCAAAGAAAACCTGGCGCGAGCCATCATTAGTGAATCTGGGATATGTGGTGACTGATTATTTTTCGAGGGTACATAACGGCGACAGAAAGTCGGGCACAGAGAAGGCGGTCGCAGGTTTGCTGAAATCACTGGGTGTCAAGAACACAGCGAGTTGGAACAGCGAGGAATTGCTTGCGCTCAGGAGGCTGGCGCCGCTGTTGGTGAATATCAAGGGGATTGTGAAGTGGAAGCCGAAGGAGAAGAAGAATCTCGTCAGCATTATTCGAGCGAGAGGCTCAGGACTGGAACGTGACTATTGCCTGCAGTGCTTGAAGCACCAGAAACTTCAGAAAGCAATTGAGAGTCTGGCGCGCAGCCGTTAGAGCAACGGTACTGAAATTGACAAAGAGATTGCATCCTTCGAACCGCCCCGTTAATTTAGCGTATTACACTTATCAGCATTGTTCAGTTCAACGTCCATTCGAACGTATCTTACTTAAGCTGAGCGATCATTGAGTAAGTGGATATCCGATATTCATAGTAAGAAAACCAGAGGATGATTTTATATGCAGGTACCAATTCTAAAGACGACGCACGTACAGCTGAAGAAAGAAATTGCGCAGCTCAAGAAAGACATTGCCGGCAACTCAAAAGATATCGGCGAGGCAGCGGCGCTGGGAGATCTCAAGGAGAATTCGGCCTACCACAGCGCCAAAGAGCGGCAGGTGTGGCTCCTTGAGCGGATGCAGAGAATGAAAAGCTACCTGAACTGCAGGATTATCGAACTGGATAGTGAGAAACCGGAAAAAGTTTCGTTTGGTACTGCTGTTACGGTTCACGATGAAGACAATGATGAGACTCATCAATTCAACATAGTGGGGCCGGTTGAATTTGAGTTGGAAGTTATGCCCGACATGGCGACTGTTGCGGCACCGATCTCGCGGCTGCTAATGGGCAAGAAGATAGGCGACAAGATCGAGTGCAAGTTCGGCCGCAATGAATGGACCGGTGTGATCAAGGAGATTAAACGGATCGGCTAGAAACGGTCGGTCAATGACGACCAAATGCTGGGAAAGTGATTTTGGACGAGCAACTGAAAGAGGCTATCTGGCGGCAGTTTGGCGCCTCGATAGAGATGCTGGAGAATGCGATCAGGGCCTGCCCGGAGGAAATCTGGGGAGACCAATCGCAGTTCCATCAATACTGGTATATGGCCCATCACACCCTTTTCTGGCTCGATCTGTACCTTTCAGGTCCGGTAGAAGGATTCACTCCCCCGGAGCCGTTCGGCCTGGAGGAGCTTGATCCGGCCGGTGTGTTGCCGGAAAGAGTCTACTCCAGGGAGGAAATGCTCACCTACCTGGAGCATTGCCGAAAAAAGTGCCGAGACACCATCTTCAGCCTGAACGAGAAGAGTGCCTCAAGAAAACTGACATTCAGATGGGGAGAGGTCAGCTTCACGGAGTTGCTTCTCTACAATATGCGCCATGTACAGCACCACACCGCACAAATGAACATGTTACTGCGGCAACGTATCAATTCCGCTCCCGATTGGGTGGGAATCGTGCGCAATCTAGACTAGCCTCAAAGTCGGATCAATACTCGCAGATAATACAAAATCCGTCTTGTTAATTAAGGAGTAAAGCAAAATTTCCCAACTGCCGATTTAACTAGTGGCATGAATCATCAGGGGATACATGTCTTCGTGCGCGAAGGCAGGATCTTTCAGAATAGATTTGGGGCTTAGGGAAAATATTGTGTCGTCTTTGATAGCAGTTGTAACTACTCCCGCAACGTCAGCCGCCGGCATCAGAAGTTCACTTTCATCGCTGATGCGTGATCGCGAAGTCATTGAGGTGGGCGATCTTAAGGATTTGGATGCTCATTTTGCAGCCGGGCAAGTTTCAGCAGTGATCTCGGCGAGCGACGCTCCTGATGAAATGGGGGCGAAGTACTTTGAAGTCCTTTCCGCCGAGTATCCTCGAATCATTCGCATCCTGATAGCAGAGGATGCCGCGAAATCGAATCGAACATACGGCCCCGGCACGATCAACAGAATCTTCCCGACGGACTCTTCTCCGGAAGAGATCGCGGAGGCGATAGAAAATTCAGAACGTCTTCGAGATCTGTTGATGTCGCACGAACTTACGAACCGTGTCTCGGCTATTCGCAGCCTGCCTGCACTTCCGAAAACCTATAAAGCTCTGCGGATCGAACTCAACAAAGACGATGCTTCCGTTCAGACGGTAGCGGAACTGATCAAGCAGGACGTAGGGATTACCGCCAAAGTCCTGCAGATTATCAACTCGGCGTTTTTTGGCCTCCGCACCCAGGTAGAAAACCCTCTTCAAGCTGTGGGCCTCCTCGGTTTTGATGCGGTCGAGAATCTCGTACTGGCAGCAGGAGTTTTTGCCGGTTTCGATGATCCTGGCATACCTGGTTTGTCCCTTGAGTCCATATACGATAGTTGTCTAGAGGTTGGCGGAAAGACCCGGCATATAAGCTCACTTCTCGGGCTTGATCGTTTCGTAACTGAGGACGCCGTGGTTTCAGGATTTTTGCACGCCCTTGGATTGGTGGTGCTGATGACCGAATTCCCGGAGGAACTGCAACTGGTCATCGATGAGGCCGAGGCAGCCGGTATCAGCCTGCTCGAAGCTCAACAGGAGGTTCTGGGTGTGACTCATGCAGAAATCGGCGCATACCTGCTGTCGCAGTGGGGCTTTGGAGACCACATTGTCGAGGCTATCGCTGACCACTACCGTCCCAGCCGGGTAGCGCGACCTGTAGTTAATGGTCTCACCGCCGTCCACATTGCCTATGCATTACATTGCGACGCAAACAACGGTGCAAGAGACGAGCAGGAAAGCGCTCTGGACATGGAATACATCGACGCTCTCGGGCTATCTTCCCAGCTGGCCTATCTCAAGAAAGTTTGCCTGGCTATGAAATAGTCAGGGAAGTGTCTTGATCTGACAGATCGATTTCTCCGATAAGGAGGCTGACTGATCGTTTTCAAATCATGCCGTAGCTGAGATACAGCACGACGATTTTAGTGGAGCGTTCACTCATTCGAGACGATAGTTGGCGTTATGAAGACCGTGAGGTCGGTTCTTTCGACCTGGCTGGAGTGGTGCTGGAACGCTCTGCCAACCAGGGGAATGTTTCCCAGCAGGGGGAGTTTTCTGATAATCTTAAACTCTGAGTCCTTCAGCAATCCACCGATCACCAACGTTTCCCCATCGCGAACTCGCACCGTTGTTTTCACGGAACGATTCGATGTTATCGGCCTCTGGTTATCGGCGGGCCCGGTGAACCCGGTAATCTCCTCGATGACAGGGTTGACATCCATTGAGATGAAGTTAGAATCGGTTACTCGTGCCAGAACTTTGAGCTTGATGCCGATATCAAGATCCTGAAATGACACAATGTCCTGCAGGACTGCACCCTCGGTGAAACGGTTGAGCGTCTCGATCGGGATTGTCGTTGAAACTTCGATTTCCGCAGGTTTGTTTGATTCTGTCGTAAGATTGGGGTCACTCAATAGCTTGGAGTGACCGGTCTGGAGCAGGAGATCTAGCGCCGTTTGAATGTCGCCAGCCGTGAATGTCCCCCAGGTCCAGCCTCCACGACTGAGTGATTTGTGGAGAGCACCCGTTGGCGTTCCGGTTGAGGTGCTTCCGCCGCTGGTCGATCCGGGCAGGCTCCCGAGGAGAAACTGATAGCTCGAGGGCCAGTCGATACCGAGTTTATTGTCTTTGCTCAAAGTCGTCTCAACGAGCTTGACCGCTATATTCACAAGCGGTTTTGGTCTGTCCAGCTCTGCTATTAGTTGCGCAATCTGCCTGACCAGATCAGTTCTGTCAGACACCACCACGGCGGTCGCTTTCGGTTTTTGATCAGACTGTGTTTCTTCGGCGGCCAGCACTTCAATTTTACCGTCAGGAGAGAGAATGTTCTGCGCCGCCGTCACCGCCTGCTGGGGAGTGGCGTGATCGAGGTGGACGATAATCGTTGATCGCTCATCAGGTGAGAGAAAACCGGCGGGTTTTACTATCAGTAATCCATTATGCACATACCAGGTCATCTTGTTGGGAAACAGGATGGCGTCGAGTGCATCAGCGAGCGTGACGTCCTTTAACATCATCGAAACTTCACCTTTGACCTCACCTGACACCGCAAGATTGAAATCGTACTGCCGTGCCAGAAGACGAACCACGTCTGCAATGGAACTGCGATCGAGGGACAATGTAACCATCTGATTGAGAAATGCGGGGCGCTGTGATTCCTCGCTTGAAGAGAGAGAACTTCCCGTCTCTGCGGTGATTTCTGCGAACGCTGCAAGCAGCAGGCATAGCATCACCAGCAATACTCCGCGAAAGCGTTTCCTGCGAAATCCCATTCTAATTTCCGCCAATACTTAAGGTTCTATTTTGCCCATTGCGCTGTAGCTGCACTGACCTGGGCGATATCCGCTTTATCTGCCATCCCGAAATCGACTCGCCTATGCCAAGAATCTTGCCGTTAATAACCGCCAGGGGATTTGCAGGGGATCCCGAAATAGCTGACAGCGTTAGTCTCTCCATTCGGCTGACAACCTGCTTTGACTTTGCAGGCTGGACGAACGGGTCGCGTCCCCATTCAGTTGTATCGGCAGACGCCGTAGAAATCGTACCCGCGGTCTGTAGGGGTTGAATCGTCGCCAGTGCCTCGTTTGTCCCCGTCGGTGTTACTTTGCTGCGGTGTGGCCCAAGGAAATTGAACGCGCCGTAGATTAGGGCAGCCAGGAAAACCAGGTAGACGATTCGTTTGCGGGTTCTCTCTGTCATTGTGCAACTCCGCCCGAACGCACGTAGATAGTCAGGTCGAACTGGCAGGCAACGGCCGGGCTCAGCTCATCATCAAAGCCGATGCCGGCAAGTCGAAATTCCGAGAAGTAAGGCTGCTGTTCGATATATTCGATCGCCTTGCCGATCTGGAGATAGCGCCCCGTCAACGTTGTGTGCAGCAGGATTTCGGCAAGCTGTTGATCGCCGACCATAACCTTGCGGCTGGCGAGGACAACCTCAACCGCGGGCGCGACGCTAATCTCTTTCAAACCGAATCCCGACAATGTTTCCGTCAGCCTGTCGATGAATTGCTCAAGCGAATCTTCTCGAGCCAGTTGCGACAATGCTTGCGCGGTTTCGGCTTTGGCGTTTTGACTGAGAGATGTCGATTGGCCCGCACTCTTGAAGAGAGTGTGCAATTGCGACAGGTCGTTTTCGAGAGACGCTATTTCAACCCTGCGAGCCTTTAGGGTATGTCGAGACGGGATAAATATCGCTACCAGCCACACAACGATGACTGCGAGCGTGGCCAATGCCACAACCAGGCTCCGGCTTGATTTCAACTTTAGCATCACTTCATCTCCACTCTCAGCGTGAAGTTGAGTCTGACTCCTGCGCTCGAGAGAATGCGTTGATGCCCGCGCAGTTCGACTTTGCGTATCAGGGGAGAAGCACGCAAATCCCTGATGAATTGGACCAGCACCAGCTCAGGATATTTGGCGGATTCGGAAACGAAGCCGTTGAGGGAAGCATCCACGAACTTCTCGGCGCCTTCAGGATGTCCCGTTGTTACCTGCATATTTGTGAGATAAGTGTGACTCGGAATCTGATTGCTCACGAGCTTGAACACACTGGAGTAGACATCGCTGGCATGGCGAAATTGCTGCCACTGGAGCAGCCACGCTGTTCCAGATGAACGCATCTCAATTAACTGTCGATATGCAGGCGAATTCACCTGAGTGTCAACAAGCTGCTGGAGGTTATCGCGATACTGCTGGACGGTGTGAAGCTGTTTGCTTTGAAGCCACCACGCCGTCAAGATCGCCAGAACCGCAACGAGGGCAAAGCCGGCTGCAACGCGAAACCTGTACCGTTCGATCCTGTCCTGCTTGATTTCTCTGGTAGTCAGGCTGAGATTTCGCGCGGTCTTATCGGGTGGAAAGCTTGTAGGCAGGAACAAGTAGTTATCCTGACTCTCGACAGATGACCCGTGACTCAGCGAAAGCACCGAATCGACCTCGACCGAAAGCAACTGCGCAATTGCCGTTTCTGCTTCGCTCTCAATCTCCTCGGGGAAAGCCAGGTAAATCCTGGTTACAGACCGCTGTGAGAATTGACCATAGTAGTAGTCAAGTTCTACGGAAACAGTTCGTGCCAACTCTGAGATGTCGAGACTTTGGTAATGCAACCGATCGGTGGAGATGGCGTCATCGCTGAGCTTACTAAGGGAGGCTTCAAAGGAACTCTCTGCAACGATCGCTTCTACGGTGACTTCGCGAGTGAATTCGATCTTGCCGTTGTGCATACAGAGCACACTTAATCGATTCCCCAGTAATCTGACTATAGCAGCGCAGCAATTTGTAGTCTCAGCTTCTCTTTTGCCCTGGCTGTTGAGGAGTGATTCCCAGGAGGATGCGGTCAGGATGACGTTTTCTATCAGGTGATTACGGCGTAAATAATCAAAGGTCGGCCGTAGTTTCTGTGGAGGTACTGCAACCGCCTGAACCTGATATTTGCTGGAGCCTCCCCACTGGACGGAGTCGATGATACGCCAGGCGAACAACTCTGCATCGGGTTTGAAGGGGAAGACGCGTTCTGCTTCCCAAAATACCACATGACCCAGCTCATTCTTCGGGACAACGGCGACATAGAACGTTCGCAGAATTGCCTCGGAGATCGAGAGGTAGAGTGAGACGCGACTGCGCCCCAGTGCCTGCTGCTCCACAATCTTGTTGATAACTGTCGGCGGCCCATCCGCCTGCGTCAACGCAGAATCAACAACGATACCGCCGTCTGCAATTGTTCTCTTTTTCGCTCCGGCAACGCTCCATATCAGGTAGTCATTTCCCAGTTCCAGGTTGAGTTGGGCTTGGCTAAATCGCTTGCGTACCAGCTCGGAGGAACTGGCCGCAATTGCCGACTCGGCCGGCGGGGCTTTCTGTGTCGCGAGATCCTGCATCGTTAACCGGAATGGCCTCTTGAAATTGTTTCGCTCCGCAGTCCAAGCAGGCAGAACTCCTCAAGAGCTGGTATGCTCGCTATTGGTAGAGATGCCAGGCGGAGATTTACATTGCTGGTTGAGCCCGGGAGCACGGAGACTATCGTCTCAGTTGTGTCGTTGGCAACCGAGTAGACTGCACGCAACCGGTGATTTCCGCAGGGGACGAAACCTACGAATTCGAAGGATCCGTCGTAGGCCGGTACAACCGAAGAATCTCTCATGCTGCCTGCGCCATCGGGATAAGTAAGTACGACCTGAATGTTGGTAGCCTGGCTTCCCGGTTCTTCACCTGCTTCATTTTTCACGAAACCGGAAATAGTATTGCCAACCAGCTCGGAGAGGCTACGGGCAACAGTTACAACAATTGTGTCGGTGCCCGGGCCAAATGATTTGATCTCGACACCTGTCAACTGATAGGGCACCCCCCAGGCGTCATATAGATAGTCGTCGGCGTAGTTGGAATAGCTTGACTGCAGATAGGGGCCATCCCAGGTTCCATAACCGGGGTTGGTCACGAGGCTCTGCAGCGAAGACGGCATTGCGCCAACATCGCCGAGGTAACCGAAATCAAGGCGGGAGCCGTTGGCATAGAGATCGGGATTCCCGGCGATTGCAGCAGCTATCTGATTCATCTCAGTAATTGTCTCATTCCGACGGGCTGATTCGATGGCGCCAGAAGTCAGCTGCATACCTGTTGCGACGACAATACCGAGAATGATGATGAGCAGTAGCACCTGGATTAAGCCGAAACCGTGCTCATTGCCGGCTACGGCTTTAACGAGGCTACGAAGGATCATAATCTGCTCCAACCCTCATGGCGTCGAAAATGTGATGGAACTGCCGTCTGAGAGCACCACTGTAATACTGGTGCCACTCATATCAACCTTCGATCCCCCGTTGGTGGCTGTGCGAAAATCCGCCAGCTGAACTTCAACAGTCGCGCCCGCAGCTATGGTTTGCGGGTCACTGAAATTCACCTGCTGGCCGCTGGCGGCTCTGGGATTCCCACTCTCAAACACGTCCTCACCTGCCCAGTCCACGTACTTGTAGTAAGCTGTAGTTGAGTACGTTGCCGTTAGCGAAGAGATCGTTATCGGAGTCGAGCCGGTGTTCGTTATTTGAAAACTGATGCTCTCATCGTGTGATTCGAAAGTAAAGGCCGATCCCGGGACATACTCGATTGCCCCGGCGCCTCCACCTCCGCCGCCCCCGCCTCCGCTTGATGCCCAAAGTGATCCGGGAAAGCGAAGATTTACCGGCACGTTGGAATTCGGCAAAATGGATGCAATTGCTTCAACAGTGTCGTTTGATACCGAATAGACTGCGCGAATAGAGTGATTACCGATGGGGAGGCAGCCATGGAAGCTGAAGCGCCCCGATCGTGACGGTGAAAGGGTGGAATCCGTAGTCCCACCACTACCATTCGGATAACTTATCGTGATCCTTACCTGGCTGGCCGAGTCACCGGGTGGATTGCCGACCGCATCTGTTAGCGATCCGGTCAGAGAGTTGGAAAGCAGGGCGGCCGATGAAGATGCCACCACGCGAGTGAGTGTGTCGGTACCACCGGTCGATTGAATCGTAATACCGCCAAATTGATACAACTGGCCCCACGCATCGCGCTTGTAATCGTCACCGTAATTGGAGAAGTCACTTTGAACGTAGGGACCTTTCCAGGTAGCGTAGCCGGGGGAAGTGACCAGGTCGTCAAGATTTCCGGGCAGAGAGCCAACGTCGCCGACATAGCCGAAATCGCTGCGCAAGCCGTTGCTGTGCAGTTCTGGATTGCCCGCTATGGCATTTGCCAATTGGTCAAGCTCGAGCCGGGTGTCTTCAACTTTCGATGATTCCAGGCTGCCGCTTAGTGAGCGAATTGCTACAGCAGCGAGAATCCCCATGATGATGATGACCATCACGAGCTCGACTAAAGTCATCCCACTACTTGAGCTAATACGCTTCATTGTTCAAAAGCTCACTGTTACTTCACTGCCGGAGCCAACCGACTTGATGGTGCGAGCAGTTGGGTCGTACACATAGTCCGCGCCCCAGGCGTCTTTCAGGTAATCGCCATTGGCGGAATCGAGGTAGGGACCGTTCCAGCCGCGTCGCGCTATAGCATTGTATGATGAAAGGGAATCCGGCTTATGGACCAATTCTGCAAGGTTGCCGGGAGGATGCCCTACGTCTCCAAGAAAGCCGCGATCAACGTACCTTCCCGCCGCCACCACCTTTGCATCACCGATGATGGCGTGCTTGATTGCCACCATCTCAGACTGGCTTGCTTTGAGTTTCGACTGCTCGACGAAATCCGAATACTTGGCTATCGCTACCACCGAGATGATTCCGATCACCACGATGATAATCACGAGTTCGATCAGCGTGAAGCCCGCAGTCGACTTTGAACTGCTGAGGCTGTATTGCATCTTACCAGCTGTTTTCGCCGTTTACGCTGGTATTTGCCCAGATCTCGCCCGTAGTCGGGTTGTACGCCCAGCCGCCCCTGGTGCCAACGGTGACGCCCTTGGTCACGCCGGTAACGATCGAATCAGGCGCACTGTTGGTGCTCTGAAATGGATTCGCCGGCAGTGAGTTCATCATCACTACGCCCGGTGTATCAAGGCTGTCCATTGGTGGCCACACTGCGGTCCCCGTCTTTACTGCCGTGTTAGCGTAGTAGATCGATATCCCGCTGCGCAGGTTTCCCAACGCACCCTTGGTAGCAGCTATTTTGGCTTCGCCGGTGATATCCTGATATTTGGGAATGGCTACAGCGGCGAGAATGCCAAGTACGACAATGATGATCACGAGTTCGATCAGTGTGAAACCTGAATTGCTTCGGATCACTCTCAGCATGGTCAATCTCCTTTACTTAACCCGTTGACCGAATATAGTTTTCCCCTATGGAATTTGTCGGAAACGGGAGATTTTTCTTGATGTTATCAGGTGCGAAAAACCTGGATAAGATTCCACATCGGCAGAAAGATAGCCAGCGCCAGACCGAGAACGACGGCTCCAAGAAAGAGTATCAAGAATGGTTCGATGAGGCTCATCAGCCGACGCGTGGTGTAGTCGATTTCGCGGTCAAAGAAGTTGGCCACCTGCTGAAGCATGAAATCGAGCGAGCCTGACTCCAGGCCTACCTGCATCAACGACAAAGCCAGATGAGGAAAATGGGGCAGCAAGTGACGGATCTTGTTCAGGCCGTTGCCCTGCCTGATTTGGAGACGCATATTCTCGACCTCGGCGGCAACTATACGGTTCCCGATTGCATCTCGGACCGTTTCCAGGCCCTCCAGCAGGGGTGCGCCAGATGTGAAGGTAACTCCCAGCAGATGAGCGAAGCGGGAGATATATATCTTGTTGAACAGCGCTCCGAAGACCGGCAGTTTCAAAATGAGACGGTCGAGTCGATCACGAACTGATTGCAGGCGTGTTAATTTGACAGCGGTGGGTATCGCAACTACGATCAGGAACAGAAGCAGCGGCCAGTAATGTGAGATGAATGCATTCAGCTGAATCAATATTTGCGTCGGCAGGGGTAGTTTAGCTGAATTGCGTGCATAGAATTCGGCGAACTTGGGCACTACAAACGTGACGAGAACGAAGAAGGCAACAATGACGGTAAACACGACCAGGATCGGATAGCGCACCGCTGTCTTGATTTGCTCTCGGGTTTCCAGATCGCGCTCCATGGTGGTTGCCAGCTTATCGAGGACGACATCGAGGCGTCCCGAATTTTCTGCGATGCGAATCGCGCTGACGAAAGTATCACTGAAAATATCGAGGTGCTCTTCCAGAGCCTCCGAAAGGGAATAACCGCGTTCTAAATCAGTGCGTAGCTGATCGGCGACTTCCCCCATGAGCGAGTCAGTTTCCTGCTCGGCAAGAATACCGAGAGCGTTGGTAATGGGGACTCCCGCCTTGTAGAGTGCATGAAGCTTTCGCGTGAAGAGAATCAGGTCCTCACTGACGCGGCGGCGGCGGAAAACGTCGAGAGTTCGCCGTAGCGCGCTTCTTCGTCGTGCCGTAACAGAGATCGGGATTAGCTCGCGCTCATCGAGAAAGTCTCTGGCAGCCTCGATGGTATCAAAGCGAACCGTACCTGATACGGCATTACCTTCCCGGTCGCGAGCCTTGTAATCGAAGTCAACCGGCATAAGCCCTCGTCGGCTCGTGCTCATCCTGCTGAGTGACTCGTACGATTTCCCTGTAGGTAGTCACGCCGGAGAGAGCCTTATCGGTGACGACTTCCCGCAATGTTTTCATGCCCTGTTGCACTGCAACTTTCTTGATTTCGCTGCTGGAATTGTCGGACATAATCAGCTCGCGGATCCTGTCGCTGCATTTCAGAAATTCGTAGATTCCAACTCGCCCGATGTAACCGGTGCCGCTGCACTCTTCGCATCCACTGCCGCTGTAGAAGGTAGCATCCGGATTGAGGTATCCCAGGCCGACAGAATCGAGAATGGTTCCGGGGACTTTTTCTTCGCTTCTGCAATTTGGGCAAATAGTGCGAACCAGCCGCTGCGCCAGCACTCCAAGCAGGCAACTGGCGAGAAGGTAATTCTCGGCGCCCATATCGAGGAGGCGCGCCACGGCTCCGGCGGCGTCGTTGGTATGAATAGTGGAAAGCACGAGATGTCCCGTCAGCGCCGATCTCACTGCCATTGCGGCAGTTTCGGAGTCACGTATCTCACCAACCATAATCACATCGGGATTTTGGCGGAGGATAGAACGCAATGCTGACGCAAAAGTCACACCGGCCTTATCATTGATTTGAACCTGGTTAATCAGCGGCAAGCTATACTCGACTGGATCTTCCACCGTGATGATATTCTTCTCAATATTCTTGATTTCATTCAGTGCCGCATACAGCGTGGTCGTTTTTCCCGATCCTGTCGGACCGGTTATCAGGATCAATCCCTCCGGCTTGCGAATCAACTCTCCAAACAATCGTCCGGTTTCCTTATCGAAACCAAGCGTCTCCAGTCCGAGCACAAGGTTACGCCGATCTAGCACGCGCAACACGACTTTCTCCCCGTGGATCGTTGGCAGGGTGGACGCGCGAACATCGACATCATTGCTGCCCACACTCACGACAAAGCGTCCATCCTGGGGGATGCGTTTCTCGGAAACGTCCATGTTGGCCATTACCTTGATGCGTGAAACTATGCTGCTGTGAAGCGTTTTCGGAGGAGCATTTTGCTCTTTGAGAATCCCGTTTACCCGGTAGCGAACCAGCATCCGGTCCTCAGCCGGTTCAAGATGGATATCGGAAGCGTGCTCTTTGACCGCCTGGATAATCATCAAATTGACCAGTTTTACCAGGGGGGCTTCGGAGGTCGCGCCTGCGGCTTCCTCAATCGTAGCGGCAAGGTCACTGTCGGTGGCATGTTCCTCTTCGCCGATGTCTTTGATCACTTCCGCCATGGAATCGCGCAGAGAATAGCACTGATCAATGGCTTGTTTGATCGATGATGCAGTCGCTACCGCGCGGTTGATCCGCAAATGGGTAAGGTATTTCAACTCATCGAGCGCGAGCACATCCAGGGGGTCGGACATTGCTACCGTTAGCGTGGTACCCAGCTTGAACACCGGAATCAGTGTGTGTTTCCTGGCAATGTTCAGGGGGACGATTTCGATAACGGCGTTATCGATCACCAGGTTGTCGAGGCTGATAACAGGGATATCAAGGCGCTTGGAGATGATATCGACTAGATCTTCCTCCGAGATCAAGCCTTTGTTGAGCAGCATATGCCCGAGCCGCTGGCCGGTCTTTGACTGTTCGTCGAGGAGGCTGTCCAGCTGTTCGCGCGAAATCAGTTTTCGCTCGATCAGTATGTCGCCGATTCGTTTGTTAATACCCATATGAGCTACACGCCTTCTTATGGTGTTGTCGGAAGGAGACTTAAATTGCTTAAGTTGCCGGGCGGCGATTCGACCGTGGTATGCGGTTGGAATTCGATGTATATTCTTAGTTCCAAAACATATTGGATCACCTAAAGTATAGCAGACGGAAATCTCGAGGTGAGGAGTTTGAGTCTGAATGGACAATCTCGAAGAGCAGGTTATCGCAACTTGGCGGATTCACAATCGTGCGATGAGATTCTTCATCGAAAATCTCCCTGAAGGAGGCTTGTCAGCAAGCTTAAGCACACGCGGTGGCAGAGATGTTGCCCGGCAGCTGGCACATCTTAACAACGTCCGCTACAAGCGGCTAACCTCAATCGCGCGAAGAATGAATCTGAAACTGACTGAATTTGATCCAAAGGTGAGTCCTGACCGGCAGACTCTCCTGGAGGCTTTCGAGCAAACCGGTAGAGCCATGGAAGAACATATCAAGGCAGCATTTAAGAATGATGGCAAGCCCACAAATTTCAAGCGTGGAGTTGTGCCGATGATTGGCTACTATATCTCGCATGAGTGTCACCATCGCGGGCACGCCATCCTTACGATTAAGCAATCGGGAATTCCGTTGAATGACAATCTGCGTATGTTCATCTGGGACTGGAATAAACTTTGAGTCTTAAAGCTCTGAGCAAAGTTATGAAACAAAGGAACCAGGCAAAGAGTCTGATTCATAAAATTCTGGTGAGTTAAGGAACCGTAATCCGGAGGGATCGAAATGCCAAAGAAGTTTCTGGGGGTATGCATTGTGCTGGCTATGGTGCTCAGCCTGCTATCGGTGCCGGCGTCGGCGCAATCAAAGCCGATACAGATATCACTGTTCACGCCGGTGCAGATATTCAATGAAAACACACCCATCGGCGGACTGCGAATCAACCTTATCTACGGCCGCAATGTTAGCGTAACCGGATTCGACTGGGGTCTGGTGAATCACACTACCACCGGCATCTCAACCGGAATACAGTGGGGCGCCGTGAATCTAAACGACAATCATTTCACCGGCTGGCAAGATGGAGTTGTCAACTATACCAAAGGTAATGCCGAGGGATTGCAGACGGGATTCGTAAATTATGCGAATTACGCCAGCGGTGTTCAATTTGGAGTTGTCAACTATGCCCGCTCAATGAAAGGCCTGCAGATCGGGCTGGTAAATATCATTAAACAGGGCGGAGCTTTTCCGGTTTTTCCGATCGTGAATTGGTCATTCTGATCCGGTCAATTGTAGAATCGGCATAATGATAATTCGCAACGGGCATCAAACCGCCGGTATTGCCGTATCGGCAGTAGTTATAGTAGTATTTGCTGCGGCGTGTGCCTTTGGCGCCGGGCAGCTACAAAACGAGTCATCAACCAGTGTACAAGACCTAGTCAAGGCGCTGTGCGCTGGTAAACAGAATCTGACTAATTACATCGATCCCGATGATCTCAAATTGTCGGGGCGGCTCGGTATCAGCTACGACGGCATGCCTTTCAAGTCCTTGATCGCGCATGATCTTGATTCGGCAGTCAAAGCGGGGATTAATGACGGGCGGTTGAAATACGAGACCACCACCACTCCTCTGCAGAGTGGCTATTCAAGTCTCACGCTAACGTGTCCCGCGATCAATTATGAGGCGAAGTTCATTCTCAGGAATGGGAAACTCGTCATTCCTTCAAGTTACTACATCCGCGACTGGAAGCGAATAGACAGCGACCACTTCGAGTTCATAGTCGAGGACACTCTCGCACTGAATCCCTATTCGATGCAGCGGCTGGAGGAGTTCTTTGCGCATGCGGCTCAGACCCTCGAGCTAAGTCCGAAGCAGTTAGAGACAATCCGTGAACAGAAGATTCAATACGTCCTCTGCAAGGATCCTAAGGA
>CAYXUL010000034.1:21924-32160 GCA_964468475.1 uncultured Ignavibacteria bacterium
GATTCTGCGCTTGTTGTTTCGGAGATTGACAAGTCCCACTACTCGATTGGGGTAAGGGATACTGTGCTCCTGGGCGCGGACGCGTCGCTGGCGCGCTATGAATCCCAAAAGTTCTTCGAGTTGTTCGGCGCCAGGAAATATAAAGGGGAAAAGTACGCGCTGATCGCCGGTCCGCAGGAAATACAAGTCTACAACCTGTACACTGATAATCTGATCGCAAACCTGGTTTGTTCGTTTCGCACAGGTTTAGAGTCAGTCCCATATGAGGATGGGTATTACCGCTTTGAAATTCGGAAGTCCGTCCTGCCTGACTTATCTGATCTTCTGAGGCGGCGCTCCAAATTGTAAGCGACCGAATGTGCGGCGGCAAAGCTGACGGTCGACCTGGCTACTTACCACTGCCGGCGTCCTGAGAGTTATCTGGGACTGAGCGCTATTTCGGGTCTTCGTTGATTACAACGGTGCTTGCGACCGGAATGATCTCGTCTGCCTGCAGTTCGGCGCGGCGGGCGTGCTCCCTAATTGCCTCCTCATCGGTACCCTGATAGATGCAGACGGTTCCGAGACTGCCGTCATCGTGCTTGACCACGTAAGATCGGATCCATTTGACCTTGTCGGGCATTTCTTCGGTCCCGACTTTAGCGGATAGCTCGGCAGACTTCTTCAGATCTGCTTCATCTTTCCAAGCGTTTCTGCGGAAGATTACATAGGTGTTCATTCGAGTTTCCTTTCACTTGATAGTATGACGTAGTTTGCCTCGTGGAAATTTGTGGCGAACTATCACGCAGTAATAATAACAGAGATCGATTTTGTCAATGCTAATCAGAAAGCCACCCAGAGCATAGTTTATTCTTTTCGTGTGCTCCCCAATTACCTATCCTTGCCACCGAATCGAGAGAGTACGGGCAGCCCGCCGGAGAGTCTCAGATCAAATTCTCGTGGGAAGAAAACAGCAGTAAATGGCAGCACACGCAAAGAAAGCAATCATTGCGGCCCTGATCGGTAATCTGCTGATCGCGATCAGCAAATTCGTTGCAGCCGTGATCACCGGAAGCTCCGCGATGCTATCCGAAGGGATTCACTCGGTTGTCGACACCGGCAATCAACTGTTGTTGCTGTATGGCCTCAAGCGAGCCTCACTGCCTGCTGACGAAGAATTCCCCTTCGGGCACGGCAAGGAAGTCTACTTCTGGAGCTTCGTCGTTGCGATATTGATCTTCGCAGTTGGATCGGGGGTGTCGCTTTTCGAGGGCATCAGGCATCTGGCTCACCCGCGACACTTCGACACCTTTCTGCCTAACTACATCGTGTTGGCGCTGGCGCTGGTTTTTGAAGGAGCCTCCTTTTTCTATGCATTCCGCAGCTTCGAAAGTACGCGGGCCGGAAGAGGCTATTTTGAGGCAGTTCATCGCGGCAAAGACCCTTCGCTTTTTGTTGTGCTTTTCGAGGATTCTGCAGCGATGGTGGGTCTGATCGTGGCGATTTTCGGCGTAGCCCTGACCCAGTTGACCGGCAATTCCTTATTTGATGGCGCGGCGTCAGTAGTCATCGGTCTGATTCTGGGCGGTACTGCGATATGGCTGGCCTACGAAACCAAAGGGCTACTTATCGGCGAGAGTGCACGCAGTGAAGTGGTGAAAGGTATCCGTGAGTTGGCGCAGGCGACTGAAGGTATCGATCTGATTAATGAGGTCTTGACGATGCACATGGGCCCCGAGTTCATTCTGGCAACTCTAAGCATTGAATTCGTCGATGGAACGACGGTGGAGCGAATCGAGCAGATTATTGCCGACCTTGAAGTGCGAATACGAGAAACGTATCCCCGCGTAAAGAAAGTTTACATCGAAGCGGAGTCGATCAAAGGTACTTCGCGTAAGAGTTGAGCAAAGGAGGCTAACTGATTGCCTGCTCGTGCTCAAGCAGCCACTTCTTCCGCCAGACACCGCCGCCATACCCGCTGAGATTGCCGTCGGCTCGAATTACTCTATGGCAGGGAATCACGATCGCGAGTTTGTTGGCGCCGTTAGCACGGCCAATGGCGCGAGCGGCTTTGGCATGGCCGACACGCTTGCCTAACTCGCCATACGATAGCGTTGTTCCATACGGGATCTTGCCCAGCTCATCCCAGACTTCCTGTTCGAAATCAGTGCCTGCCGGGCGAAGCTTCACCGAGAACTTCTTTAGCCCCCCGGCAAAGTACGCTTTCAACTCTCGTTCAGTCTTGCTCAAGATCACATTCTCACCGGGTACTATTGCCAACCTTAGACTCTCACGAATCTGTGCGATTTCGGTCAGCAGTCTGCGCCTGTCAATGAACTCCAGCAGGTGAAGCGCCTTCTCATCGGCAATCGCCAGCATGGAGCCGAGCGGCGTCTCAATCATGGAGGCGGTGAGACAGCCTTGTTTCCTGGCTTCCGAGGGCACCGAACCGAATACCTCCCTGAAAGCATCCCGGAAGCCGCTGGGCGAGTCATAGCCGGCATCGAATCCAGCCGCGAGAACAGTCTCACCGTTGCGAAGCTCCTGCAAGGCGGCGCCAAGTTTTAGCGCACGCTGGTAGTTGTGAAAGCTCATTCCATAATATCTTTGAAACTGCCGGCGAGCCGTGGAAGGGTCAATCCCGATCTCTTTTAGATCATTTTGCGAAACACGCTGCATCGGATTCTCCTCAATCAGTGTTTTCAATTTCTCGACTAGTGGCGGTAAGGCCTCGGTAGCTACAGTTGGACGGCAGCGTTTGCAAGGCCGGTATCCCGCTCTAAGGGCCTGCTTCGGTCCGGGGAAGAATTCCATTTGCTTACGTCCCGGCATTCGTGCCGGGCAACCGGGTCGACAGAAAATTCCCGTTGATTTGACAGCGACAACGAAGAGACCAACATACGATTTGTCGCGCGCTTCAATTGCCCTGATCATTTCTTCTCTTGGTGGCATGCTCTTCATGGCTTGATTATACGACCGGATCAACCAGCGTACCAACCGAAATTGAGGCAGCAATATCGGATTTGCTTGGATTTCTATATTGGCTATTTTGTTCACATGAATCCTGGCAAGGTCAGAGAGTATGGCGATCCGCCTTTTCAGGCAGCGCTTATTCATGGTGGTCCCGGCGCACCCGGTTACATGGCGCCAGTAGCGCGCGAGCTTTCTGGAGACTACGGTGTCCTTGAACCGCTGCAGAGTGCCGATTCCCTGGTCAGGCAAATTGATGAACTGGAGCAACAACTGGCGCGCTATGATCTGTCCCGGCTAACCTTGATAGGGTCATCATGGGGAGCGGTGCTGGGGCTATTTTTAGCTTCACGCGGAATCGTCGAAGTACAGAGACTAGTGCTGATCGGCTCAGCTGTCTTTGATGCGGTCAACTCCCGGAGAGTTGAGGAAATCCGCCGCGGTCGCATGTCGAAAGACTCAAGGGCACGTTATGATGAGCTGCGCAACAAACTCGCAGGCGCTGAGGGAGAGGAACGTAACAAGCTGTTTGCGGCGATGGCAGCGCTACACGATGATTCTGATTTCTTCGATCCGATATCGACCGATCTGGAGGTCATCGAAGTGCAGCGGGATGTGAACCACCGCGTTTGGCACGATTTTGTCGCGCTGCGTGACCGCCCCAGCTACCTGCGCGAGGAGTTCAGCAAGATCAACGTCCCGGTCACCATCATTCATGGCGACTATGACCCGCACTTGCTGACGGGTATCGAGCCATTCCTCACGAGCTGCATCAGTGATATAACCACTCATGTCTTGCCTAATTGCGGCCACTACCCCTGGATGGAAAGACAGGCGAAGGACGAATTTTACAGGTTACTGCGCGAGGTGTTGAAAACATCTGCTTGAGCTGAGCGTCAGAAGACCACAGAAGTCGCCAACTCTGCAATTAGCTTGACTTTAGCAGCAGTGGCAGGTAGCTTCCCGAAATGAGTACCTCCAAATTCCATGTTGCGGCGGTCCAGGACGCCCCCGTGTTCCTTAACCTGGAAGCATCAATTGCCAAAGCCTGCGCTCTGATCGCGGAAGCTGCAGCTCTCGGCGCAAAACTCGTTGTCTTTCCGGAAGCCTTCATTTCCGCTTATCCCGACTGGGTGTGGTTGCTGCCTGCTTCCCAGAAGGCTCAAATCGACAAACTCTATTCATCGCTGCTGGCCAACGCCGTCTCAGTCCCTGATCAATGGACAGACCAGTTGGCGCAAGCTGCCAAAGAGGCAGGCGTCTTCGTTGCCATTGGTGTAAATGAGCGCAACAGTGAGGCAAGCAACTCGAGTATCTTTAATACTATTATCTACTTCGGGACAGATGGCACCATTCTCGGCAAGCACCGCAAGTTAATACCGACAGGTGGTGAACGGCTGATGTGGTCGCAGGGTGGTGGCGATACGCTGGTCAGCTTTGAGACCCAGATTGGCAAATTGGGAGGACTACTCTGCTGGGAGAACTTCATGCCACTGGCTCGTCAATCAATGTACAATCAAGGCGTGCAGATCTATGTGGCGCCCACGTGGGATTCTTCCGAAAGCTGGCTCACGGCGATGCGACACATTGCGCGTGAGGGCGGCATGTATGTGATCGGCTGCTGTCAGGCGCTTCGCGTTGCAGATATTCCAGAAGAATTCGAATTCAAGTCTCTCTATCCGCAGGGGCGGGACTGGGTCAACAAAGGCAATTCGTGCATCGTTGATCCCAAAGGGACTCTGATCGCCGGACCATTGGAGGCGGAGCAAAAGATCTTGCTGGCCGAAGTGGACCTGGAGGCGATTCCGGCGCAGAAGTGGCTGCTTGATGTGGCAGGTCACTACTCCAGACCGGATATCTTCGATTTTCGGATTCATCAGAATCATTCTAACTGATAAGGCAATGCAGGCCGAACGGGGCTAAATTGCTGCGCTTCGAACACCCGGCGCTAGCTGTGGTTATTAAGAAGTTCGACTACTCGTGGCCACCACTTATGCACAGCTTCCGGTGAGCCATACCAATTGACATGCACGAATCTCTCGTGATAAACGCCTTCGAGCTGGAGCGGTTCGACACCGTCGATCAAGACGGCCGGTTCAGGAATCAGTTGATCTCCCTGGCAATCTCCGCGTCCAATATGCCATTTGTAGGCCTGATAGGCCCAACGTTCGGAGAACGAACCCTTTAACTTGCCGTGAATTGCATTTCCTGCTACGCCCAGGCAGCGGATCCCCAACCCACTCGGCTCGCTGTGAGAAGTCAGCTCGGAGAACTTCAGAGTCCTGTCGACTCGTCGGCTTCGAAAAGGGCTTCCCAGTCCGACGACCGCAGCGATTGCCTCTGCCGCCGAGTAGCGTTGGCTGTTAATCTCAATGTAGTCGGTCAGCAGCTTTCCGATGACGCCTCCGAGGCTGTGCCCGATCAAAAGTACCGGCTTTCCCGTGCGGGCGGTGTGCTCATCGAGGCTTTGTTCTACCTTTGCGAGAGTCCGGTTCCACCCTTCAAGCCTGAAAAGCTTGCCCCAGTCGGTAGGGTGCAGGGGAACAATCGGGATCTCTGTTTCACTCACTCCGTTCAATTCGGCTAGTGTTTGACGCATCCGCTCATAGTGATGTGGCCACGACATCATGCCGCCAATAATCATGAGTGAGTGGTTCACTTGCTTTTTCTGAAGAAGAAGAAGGGTTGAAGCAGCCCGCCTGACCTGGGCCACGGCTGCTGATGCACATCAAATTCTCGCGCCATGCGCACATCCTCAACGGAGTAGAACGCGTCAGGACTGACTGCTTTCACCGTCTCCAGAACCTGGCTCAGTTGCTTGCGTCGAATGATAGAGAACAGAATCTGCACCAATCCCTGCGCGCCCGAGCCTTCCAGCTGCGTTACTCTTATTCCCAACTCTCGCAATTTATTTGCGAGATTTTTTCCTCCGTTTGGCAGTACGACCCGCACAATCAGCATCCCGTACGTCAATTTACGTTCAATCGACATACCCACAAAAGTCCCGGCTGCGAATCCGCCGGCATACGACACGTAACTGATCCAGCCATGCAGGTTTTGCAGAACCTGCCCGATGGCAATCAGCCAGATCAGCACTTCAAAAAAACCAAGCAGGGAGGCATAACCGCGCATGCCCCGGCTCACCACCATGATGCGGACTGTGCCGATCGAAACATCAATGATCCTGGCAAAGAAGATCAGGAAAGGTACCGCCGTCGGAGGCAAAGTTGCCCAATTGGGAAAGAGTGAAGCTGAAATCATCGGGTATAACGCAAGTATCGCACGCTGACTCGGTCGCGGTCACGCACCGCGAGTCGGCACTATACAAATAAACTCAAAGTCGGTGTCGAAGGGGTTCTTGAACTGATGCATCGCGTTGGGTGGCACGAAGGCAAAGTCGCCCTGCTTGACCTCCCGAGTCTCTCCCTCTATTGTCAACGTACCTTTCCCCTTCGTGATGTAGTTGACATGTTCGTAGTCGTGCTGATGGTGAGGCGTGTTACCTCCCGCTTCGATACGGAAGAGACGTAAGACGTGATCTTGCCAGCCTTCCACGGGTCCGATGACATTCACTTTGGATGCCTTCAGGACTCCCTCCATCTCGACTGCAGCCAGCTTCAAGGTATCGTGATCTATGACAGCCATATATACCTCCATCGAATCGCTTCCGATTTATCCGGATTGAGGATAAGCAAAAAGCCTTCGGCTGGCAACAGATAGCACATCCGCCGCAAAATCAACCGCAGTTCCGGTAGTAACGGTTGAGTTCTTGACCCGGACGAATTAGATTGCTTCTCGCCTCCCCGGAATCGATTTAGAAAGGACGGACTTAGGCATGCTCACAAAACTCATTCTAAGACTTCTAATCAATGCGGTGGCTTTGTGGGTTGCCGCGAGGCTGATCAGCGGGATCGTCTTCGACGGCACTCTGGCTCAAATGCTGGTTGTGGCTTTCGTCTTCGGATTAGTCAATGCTATCATCAGACCGATTGTTCATTTCTTTGCTTTTCCCTTTATCCTGTTGAGCCTCGGCCTGCTGACGTTGGTAATAAACGCTCTGATGCTCTGGCTAACGGCAGCGTTGACACCGGCACTGCAGGTACACGGAATCCTGGCAGCGTTGCTGGGAAGTCTGGTTATTTCTATTGTTAGTTTTGTGCTAAGTATGGTTCTGATGCACAAACATCGACACTAGTTGAGGATCAGCCAGAACCTTCCGCGCCATAGTCCAGCTCTGATCCAAGCAGGCTATGAGGTATCAAATAGACGGCAAAATGCACAACGGCCGCCGCGATGAACCATGCGCGCCCCTTGCCCTCGTGACGTCCGCGCCAGAGTGCCACGATCCAGAATGCAAACGCGATCGCCGTCTTATTATCTGTCAGATCGATTCCAAAGGGTACACCTGTCCAGTAAGCGCCGAAAGCGTACTTCTGGACAATCGGCCCCAGGATCAAGCCGCCTATAAAAAGCAGCACCGTAGTCGTGATCGCCAGTTTGAAAATTCGCTTTCTGATCAGCACGGCCTGTAAGCCGGTTCGCGCGGCAAAGAGCATCGAGAAAAACATAAATGTGATGTGGGGGATTAGCACGGAAATGGGAACAGCGCCCTTGAACCGAATCACTACCGGTTCATGTGTAAAGGGCAGGCGCGCTCCTTCCGGAGTCTCGATAACCACGCGGTATCGCACCTTTCCCGCCGGCGGCTGCCGGGGAATTACGGTGACAAACGAATCGCCCTCCGGCCTGAACAGCAAGCGCTGCCAGCGGTCGCCGCTGTTGAGCCTTTGCCACTCAAGGATAGCCCTGTACCGATCAGGCAGCCTGAGGCTAATCTGCGCATCAACACCGCTATCGTGATTTCGCGGCAGGGAGTAATCGATATGATGGGAATTCACAATTAGCTCGCCGGAAACCGGATAGGTTGGCCCGGTGAGGCGTTGGTACAGTGCGGAAACGAGCGTTATGGCAATTGCCAGGCCCCAGAGGAGTAAAGAGCGCATCATTGGGCTGTCAGGCATCGCCTCCTTCGAATTCTCGCAACATCGACTGCCAATGTAGGCAATTCAGTCTGAGTTGGCAATCAGATAGCGGCACGCCAGGTGCAATCGGGAAATCATTTGCTGTCGGCACGTGGAATATATTGATTAGCTTCGATGAAGGAAACCAACACGAATCTCATGTCACCGGCTCAGGAGTAATCAAGAAACTTTGAACCGCAAGACAAAACGCACCATTGGCCTGGTTCTTGTACTCGCATACTGGCTTTATATTGTCCTGTTCCTGGCAACGACACGACAAAATCAGTGGGACTTCAAGACTTATTATTACGCTGCGAAAGTCCATGCGGCCGGGGGGAATCAGTATGATTTGAGCGCTGTAAATGAGATCGCTCCCGAAAAGATTACCCTGCTATATGTCTACCCCCCGCTCACGATCTATTTTTTTCGTATCTTTGCCTGCTTTGACTGGCACACTGCACTGGAACTCTGGCTATGGCTCAAAGTTCTGCTTGCGGTCGGGCTGGTATTCATCTGGCGACGTTATTTCTATGCCGGCGGTTCGCTCGCAGTCTTTCTGTTGTTTGCTCTATTTGCCTATAACTCCGCAGTTTACTGGGATCTGATTGCCGGTAACATCAGCATCGTCGAACAACTCCTCCTGTGGCTTGGTTTTCTGTTCTATCTGAGGAAGCGCAGCCTGTTGTTTGCGGTTTTCGTCGTGCTGGCTTCGCTGTTCAAGTTCACTAATCTTGGCTTTTTGGTGCTGATCATCGGCCTTCCCAGGGAGGATCGACCTAAGGCCACAGTTGTCGGCGCAGGGTCTGCGCTGGCATACGCGGTCGTTAGCTATCTGATAAATCCGCAGCGATTTAAGGAATTCGTGACAGTAGTTCGCTCAATCAAGGAAGGGGGAGAGCAATACAATCACTCGCTATTGGCCTGCCTGCATGATGCCGTCGATTCGTCGGGCCTGGCCAGCACCCCAGAGTGGGCAATCATGACGGTGTATTTCCTGCTCGCGGTGGGAATAATCGCCGTGAGCGTTCATTTCTGGAGAAAGTATGGTAAGGGCTACGATAACGGAGGCCTATTTGCGCTCTTTCTCACCTGTGTTGTTTACGCAGTTGTTGCGCCAAGGATGAAGACCTACTCATATATCCTGCTGCTCGTGCCTTCGTTCTATGTGATCAAGGAGTGCGCAAAAATGGAGGCTCTGATTTTCCTCTTCATTCTGATGTCGCTCACCAAGTGGACGCCCCTTCCGAATGTTCTCGCCGTTCGTTTGCTCTGGTGGCAGTACCCCTGGTTGCTGGCTGTGATGATCTGGGTGCTTATGCTTCGCCAACTGCGCAACAATGCTAAGGTAACGGCCATTGCGACGTCATCTGCCTGAGAATTCTAAACCCTTTTCCATTCCGTCGTAAAAATAGCAGGAGCCCTCAAAGCAGTTATCAATTACTGATCGAGAGCTCCATGCACCGATGTAGAATGACAAAAGCGAGTTACCTCGCCTTCATTTTAACAGAGAACTAATTTAAAAGTTTCGTACATTCGCGAATGTAGACCAAAAGGGATTTGAAATGTCATAATTTTGTCACAAAATAGCAGAAAATCGATATAAAAAGATCAAGGGAACTCCTCCCTCACCAAGGAGTTCCCTGATCTCCTCCTCATCAGTACCCTTCACCGCCATTATGTTTCTTAAGAGTAACTGACTTCGCCCTATTGAATAGCACAGATCGTGCCGAACTGCGGTCCACGAAAAGCTATCTCGTAAGCCTTTGTTAAATATTGTGTTAGATAGTATCAGCGCGGCTTTGCAACTGGCTTCGCTCTCTGTAATCGCAGAAGTTGCGACTGCCTTTGGGGGCGCCAGATTTGGCGCATTGAGTGTAAGTGGTTCATAGGCAAGGACTTGAAGATTCGCAAGGTTTGCGCTGATTTTAGGGTGAAATCCGGTATTCTGCGCAGAATTCGGCGGGCTAATCGAAGAGTTCCGCTTGTTGTACCGCTCTCTCTTTGAACGCGATAGGTCTATCACGTTCTATCCCGCGAGACGGGGTACAAATCAGGAAGCTGCGGCGGTTTTTGTCCGAAAGTATAGCTATCACAACTTCATCGTTCACGAAGCATTTCATTCCTACTCGAATCTCCTTCAGCTCTCCGTCAGGAGAATCGCCATCAACTACGATCTTGTTGAAACGCTGATCCGACAAGTTGCGATGAGTCATCTGGACGACGAATCTCCTGATATCCGCGTAAATCGCCTCAGCTTCGGCATCGT
>CAYXUL010000035.1:0-4701 GCA_964468475.1 uncultured Ignavibacteria bacterium
ATTTGCAAAAGGCTGCCAAGCAACAGCTTCACCTAGCCCTTGAATTTTCTGCTAAATTCCTTGACTTGGGGTGTCTCAGCGGTATATTACACCCTCGGAAGTCACTGAGAGACAATCTGTTAACAAGATGTTGGCAGATTGTGGAAAACTGTCAGTCTTGAGGGATTTCAAGGTGGCTTCTGACCGAACTCGGGCAGTTATCGGATACTACGAAACCAGTTGCTTTAAGATACCAAAACTTCCAAGGGCGTAGTGTCTCTAAATTGTGACGAATTTAAAGATCTCCTATTTCTGATTTGAGGGGTTATAACATGCAGGAAAGAATCGAAGCACTTTGGGACCAATGCTTGTCCCACCTTTCCCGGGAAGTCAACCGCCAAACTTTCCATACCTGGCTCAAACCTACTTCCGTCGAGTTCGTCGAGGATCACACCTTCAACATCCTCGTACCGAACAAGTTCGCTGCCGGCTGGATTTCGGAGCGCTTCACCTCCAAAATCCGCCAAGCGCTGGCTGCAACTTCCGAGGACTCCTGGGAATTCGGATTCAAAGTCAAACAGATGCCGATTCAGGCTGACATCTTCCACGCCAGCACCAACGGCAACGGTACAAACGGGCGGCACCACTCTCTCGAAGCGACGCCGCAGGCGAACGGCAAGGCCACCGGTTGTAAGCTCAACCCAAGATATCACTTCGACAAATTCATCGTCGGTGATTCCAACCAATTTGCCTACGCTGCCTGCGAAGCGGTTTCTGAGACGCTCGGCGTGAATCGCTTCAACCCGCTGTTTATCTACGGAGGCGTTGGTCTTGGCAAGACCCACCTGGTTCAGGCGATCGGACACGCGGTCTTAGAAACAAATCCCCGCAAGAAGGTCATGTACGTCACCAGTGAAGAGTTCACTAACGACTTCATTCGTTCACTCGGCACCAAGTCGACGCATGAATTCGTTACCCGTTATCGTACTGTTGACCTGCTCTTGCTCGATGACATTCAGTTCTTTACCGGCAAAGAATCGACTCAGGAGCAGTTCTTTCATACCTTCAACGCTCTGCACCAGGAAGGCAAACAGATCGTGCTCACTGCGGACCGCCATCCTACCGATATCCTCGGCCTCGAAGAGCGCTTATTGTCGCGGTTCAACTGGGGTCTGGTGGCAGATATCCAGCCACCGTCGCTGGAAACCCGCATTGCGATTCTGCAGAAGAAAGCCGATTGGGAGGGGGTCTTTGTACCTCCGGATGTGCTCTCTTATGTCGCTGATTCGATCAAAACCAATGTCCGTGAGTTGGAGGGTGCACTGACGGCTCTGATCGCCTATTCGGCTTTGAGTAATACGGAGATCTCGCTGGCGATGGCGAAATCACGCCTTAAACATACGATTCGCGACAAGAAATCTCCGGTCACGCTGGAGCTGATCAGTAAGAAGGTTTCTGCATATTTCAAAATCTCCGAAGAGCTGATAAAATCGAAGAAAAAGAGCCAGGAAATTGTGATCGCTCGTCACGTGGCAATGTATATCGCGCGGACTTTGACCAATAACTCGCTGAAAATGATTGGCAAGTTCTTCGGAAATCGTGATCATTCCACGGTAATTCACGCGGTTCAGCAGGTCAATGATATGTGTTCAGCATCGCAGGATTTCAAGCTCCAGGTCGACCAATTAACCGCAGATATGTATGGTGGATAAGCCGTGGAGAAAGGCTTTGAGAAATTGTGGAGAAAAAGTTGCTCACAATTAGAGCTTCGGAGTCAACAGTGGTTCACCTGTAATCCACATTCAGTGAGCGCGGTACTATTTTGAAAGCCAACAATATCGCTTTACAAGGAAGTTTATCCACACTACTATTACTGCTATGAATTTAAGATATTATCTTCCTAACTAATAATTAGGCGTGTGGAAACAGAGGGAAGTTCGCCAATGAAATTCACGTTGACGACCGATAAGATACAAACTGCTCTTGCTGCAGTAATGAGCGCAGTACCCACTAAATCAACTCTACCGATTCTCGGTAATATTCTCCTTGAAGCTGACGGCAAAGTATTAAAGCTCTCCGCTACTGATCTGGAGATCTCAGTAACAACCGCGGTTGAGTGTAAAGCTGTTAAAAAAGGCGCTATTGCTATACCTGCGAAAGCCTTTGCTGAGATTATCAATGCGTTGCCGCAGACTGAGATAGAGATTGAGGCTGTAAATAACCGCCTGGAGATGAGATTCGGGACCGGTGATTACAAGATTTCCGGCATGTCACCAGATGAATTCCCTAAACTTCCCGAAGTCAACAAGCCAAAAGAGATTAAGCTTCCTGCCGATGTCATGCGCAAGCTGATCAACAAAGTTGCTTACGCTGTTTCCACCGATGAGACCCGGCCTGCGCTCAATGGTATTCTCTGGCAGACGAACGGTGAACGAATGAGAATGGTGGCCACCGATGGCCATCGCCTGGCGAAATTCGAAGCTGATAATGCAAAGCTGCAAGGATTGTATGGCGATGTGATCCTGCCGCCGCGGGCGCTGAATTTGCTCAATAAGCTGGCCGGCGATAGCGTTGCCGAAGTTGGCGTGATTTTCGGTGAGAATAACCTGGTATTCACTGCCGGTGGCAATACGATCTCAACCAGGTTGATTGAGGGTCCGTATCCGAATACTGATCAGGTCATCCCCAAGAACAACGAAAAATCACTGCTGATTCAGCGTACTGCGCTCTCGGAGACGGTGCGCCGCGTGGCGATTCTCTCCAATTCGCTGACCCACCAGGTGAAATTCACGATCAGCAACAACACCTTAGAACTTTCAGCGACTAATGTTGATCTGGGTGGTGAAGCTGTCGAGAAGCTGCCGTGCCAGTATGACGGCGATGACCTGGAGATCGGCTACAACGCTCAGTATGTCATTGACATCCTGCGCCAAACTGAAGGGGACGAGGTCAAATTCGCGCTGGCATCCCCCACTGCCGCCGCGGTTGTGACCTCCGCCGACGCCGATGAAGACTACCTCTGCCTGGTGATGCCGCTTAGATTGGCGGACTAGGGGGGAGTATTCTGAGCGGGGATATTTGTTTTCTTTCACGATAAATCAATGCGTGTCATTCCGGGCTTGACCCGGAATCCAGGAGGTCAGACATTCTTGTCTGACATTGCGCCGAAGGTGCAAGTTTTGGGACATTACTCACCCCGTCTTCCGTCCCGATCCTGATCGGGACGAAATCCACTCCTCTCAAGAGGAGATTTTCTGCTTTCTGCGAGACCTTGTCGAAGGTGATCGAAATTTGAAGATCGGAATGAAGAAAATCACTAACAGGTATCGTCTGAGAGGACTCTTAATAGTGATTCTGCTCTTTGTTGCGGGACACTCATGGGCTCAAAACGAGGATTCGTGTGCAGCACCGCACAGCTTCTATGAACCGTCAGAGGGGTGGCTTGAGAGCTATTTGGCATTCCCTCTTACCAAGTATCGGCACTTCAGATATCCAGAGATCGGAACATTTTCGCCTTTGCCTTTGAATCTGAAATTCGTAACTGGTTCCCGTGAATGGTCGATGAAAGATTCAGCGTTTGTAAGGGCTGATTTCACCCTTGCTGATACTCTGCCATCGTTCTACTTTCGTTCTACCTATTTGATGCTTTTCGCGCGCTGGACGAACCTGCTTCCCTGGGAGGCACCGCCCAGCGCGTTCGTTGTCGCAATCGATGGTGAAGCGCAGAAAGCAGTTACCTTTGATCCATATCCTTTTGGAGGACGAATTGGAGAAGACCGGCCAGATGGTTCTACTGATGTCAGTCACAACATAGAGTATGTACAGGCTGATTTTCGTAAGGGATCAGTTGGCTACTTTGACAAGTCCTCTGCGGTAACGGCCTCCTATGAGGCCATTACATTGTTATCATGGGAATACCCGGTTTATTTCATTGACTCCCTTGAGCAAGTGGAAGAGCTTTCGAACATACTAGAGGACAATGCCTTCTGGGAGCAACCCCCCAGTGAATCGCAAGTGAGCGTGCTCGCGCACAGCAGTATGAAGATGTCAGATTTGCTTGCGATTCTTAACTGGCGGCCTATCAAAAAGTTCTACGATGATTCGGAATTCACCGTGTTGAGAGACAGCGTACCTCCGCTGAGCATTTCCTTTCAACCGGGCGATTCCAGTATGGTCGTGAATTGCTGCACCTGGAGCCCGATTGGTGGGACAGTAAAGGCATGGGAAATAGCGTTTAAGCACAATTCCATCCAGATCTCTTACAGGCAACTAGGTCTATTCTTTGGATTTTCGTGTACTCTTTAATGTGAATGTACCAGCTTAATCTGCGCCGCAGGCTGATCTTTCAGGCGAGACATCAGGGCCCCATGAGGGTGTTTGCTCCGTCCGATGCACCGTACATACGGAGTGTTATCGCGAGGGTCAACCCGATGAAATCGGGTTGTGACGTGGCGATCTCCTCTACCGCGCCCAGCGGCGCTACCACTGAGATTGCCGCGCTCGCCCCGATTCGTCGGGGCTCGCTCGCAATGACACTAGCACGGCTGGCTACAGTAGCAGGTCGAATCCCTTGCGGATTCGACAGCAGCAGGGCCGAATTTATTCGGCAACGTGCTGCTGATGCGAATGGAGCATTCTTTCACCATCAGTGAAATGTGCGAATAAATTCGCACCTACCCGAGTTTTTAGCGAAGCCAAATCCCCTCTTGAGAGGGGTGGATT
>CAYXUL010000035.1:4801-21095 GCA_964468475.1 uncultured Ignavibacteria bacterium
CCGCACCCTAAAGGGTGCGGCACCCAGCTAAGAGTCCGCGGTTTCGCCGCGATGTCAGACAGGAATGTCTGACCTCCTGATGCGACAGACCTCGGTGGGTCAACCCACATCTCCCTTGCTAAATCGCCTCCCACATCCATAGATTCCCCCTTATGCCAGATATCTCGAAAGGAATCATCATGCGCCTTTGTTCAAATCGATTCTCTTTGGTTGTCATCACTGTCCTGTGCTGCTGCGCGGCAACCGTATTTGCGCAGGGGACCAAGACCGTGGATGTCTTCAATATGGAAGCTGTGCACTTCAACAAAGATAACCCAAGTCAGTTTGCTTCGAAAGGAATCACGGTTCTCGATAACGGCCGGCAGGTCCTGCGGCATGTGACCCTGCCTTCTTACAATGTACCCGTAACGATAACCGCGCATCTGGAAGTGCACCCGCTGCCCAAGGATGAGCTCGATGTTTGCGACAAATGGGACCGCGCCGGAGATATCGCGCTGGTCAAGCCGGGGATGGCCGACATTCAGTTGGTCAAATTCATAACCTCGTACGGCGGCTACACCGAGTACAACGTCGATGTCTCCGAGCTGGCCTCGCTGCTGCAGGGCGAATGCGATATTCGCGGTACGATCGATACCTGGGTCAGTCCGGCGTGGAAGATCTCTTTCTCGCTCTCATTCGAACCAGATTCGGAAGCTGTCAATCCCGGGTGGGCCGCTGGAATCATGTATGAGAAGAACTTCACCTCAGAGACAGAAGCAAGCGGCGGCGTGGTGGTGAATGTCGACGTGCCGTCCGACCTCGATCGGGTGGAGTTATACTACTTTGTCTCGGGGCATTGCACCGACGGCCAGGGGGCGGATGAGTTCGAGCAGAAAGACAACGTGATCTACGTCGATGACGACCCGGTTTACCGCTTCCGCCCGTGGCGCGATGACTGCCGTGATTTCCGCGACGTCAATCCCTACACCCGCCGCTGGTCCGATGGCTGGTGGTCCTCCGATTACAGCCGCTCCGGCTGGTGCCCGGGGGATTATGTCGCGCCGCTGGTACTCGATTTGACTGATCATCTCACACCCGGTAAGCACAGGGTGCGATTCAACGTCGAGCATGTCCGCCCCAAGGATGACAAGGGCAATCACGGTTACTGGCGGATGTCATCTTACCTGGTGGGAACGAAACTTTAGGGCTGCTATTGCTGCTCGATTTCTTTGTTCCAATCCTGTATCACGATAAAGCCTGCTTCGCGTACGGTGCGAACTCCCTCGTTTATCAAAAATCGCTGGCCATCGTTTGCAGGTGCGAAAGATCTGTTGGTATATGGCCTCGAGACCTTTTTGAACGAAAAGAGCTTCCTGGCTACGCCTAACTTGAAACCACCCTTCAAGTCGACAGGCACCGCTTTGACATCGCCAGCTATGGTCTCAAAGAACAGTTCCGAGCCGTCTGAGCGCCAATGAACCTCAGGCGAACCCTCGGTAGAAACCTGCCAGCGCCCGCCGGAGCCATCCAGCTTGCGAACATAAACCTGGGGCTTCCCCGCTTCAGCGGAGCAATACGCAAGGTATTCTCCATCGGGCGAAAAAGTGCCATTGAAGTCCCAGCGTGGAGATGTTACCACAGGTGTCAACTTGTCACTATCTTTGGATTTTGCCAGATAGAGGTCAATGTCGCCACTCGTGAAAATGCCAATGCAGTAGCTGCCATCCGCGGGAGATTGATCGAAAATTACGCTCGCATCCTTGATCTGGGGCATGAAAGTCTCCTCCGCGCCGCTACCGTCCGCTGCTTTGCGTCTGATGCTCATCGCGGGAATGTTCCCGGCGGAGTAGTAAAGATATGTACCGCCGCGATCCCAAATCGGCAGCAATTCCTGCGCCTGGCCAAAAGTCAGTCGTGAGGATACTTTGCGCTGCAAATCACGAATCCAGATATCGTAGGTTCTCAGTTCCGGATCAAGCACTGTATAGGCCAGCAGCGCGCCGTCGGGCGACAATGAAACGTCACCGTAATTGCCCGGTTCACCCTCGGGCCCCAGTCTCCTTCCATCTCTATCAACCCATACCAGCTGACTGGGCACGACTGATAAAGCGCGCGAGATTACCAGCGTCCCCTCATCAGACACGCTGAAGCTCGCTGAGCCCAATGAACCGGTCACGCTTACATTTCCGGCGACAGGTATTGGTTCGCCGGTAAATTCCAGTGCGTCGGCGTTAAACGGACGGGCAACCAAAGTCTTGTTCAGGACATAGAGAAGATAACCTGGCGGGCAGTACTCGATTCTGGAATCGACGGTGAAGAAGCTCTTTTCCTCGTCGCTGCCAAGTTTACCGACCTTTACCAGGAATTGGTTTCCGGAACCGCTTGAATCCATCACGGCCAAATAGAAGAAGTGCTCACCATCGGGGAGCATCTGCGGCCAGGCGTGAAAGGATTCGCCAGCCTCGTGATTGATTTTGGTTGCCGCCGCAGGACTTCCTCCACTCGCGGAGATCTGGCGAATCGAATCGCCGGTAGCGCCATCAACAAGAATGATGCCATTGCGGCCCCAGCTACCATCTGCGACATGCTTAAACTCGCCAATGAGCTGTGCCGGACCGCCTGCCACCGGCACTTTCTTAAGTTGTGTGGAATTGTCAGAGTAGGCAAAATAGCGGCTATCGGGTGACCAGAAGGGTCGACCTGCTTTCGCCGTGTTCGGAACTAACGTGGGCTCAAGTGAATTGAGTGGTCGCATCCACAGGCCCACTGTACCGGTGGTGTCCTCGCCCTTGAAAACTAAATAGCGGCCATTCGGTGATATCCGCGGTCGGTCGGCCCACGCAAACCCTTCGCTCAGGTCAACCACAAGCCTTCGCACTCTCGGCGCGGGTTGACTGCGCGTGAACCAGAGCGCCCCGAACAATAATGCCGCGAGCATCGCCACGAAGGCAATCGTCCAGGCCAGACGGAACCGTACCCTGCGGCGCCTGGTGACTACCGCCGGGGTACCAGCCTGCGAGCCGGATTGCAGAATCCAGCGCAGTTCATCGCCAAGGTCACGCACCGATTGCCAGCGGTTCTCGGGGTTCTTGGCGAGACATTTCTTCACCAGTCGATCGAGCCCGGGCGGTGTCATCGGTTTAAGCTGTGACACCGGTTCAGGCTCACGCTCCAGAATTGCAGCGATCAAACTTGCCTGGCTGCCGCCTTTGAAGGCTCGCTGCCCGGTGATCATTTCGTAAAGTGTCGACCCGAACGCAAAGATATCGCTGCGCTCGTCCGCTTCCTTACCCTCCAGCTGCTCTGGTGACATGTACTGGATGGTGCCGATAATGGTACCCTCACCAGTCAGCGGTGTCGTCTGCGTAACTCCGCTCACGCCCTCCACCACGCCGTCAGCGCGTTCGAGCTTGGCCAGCCCGAAATCGAGCAGCTTGGGGCCGGTTTTGGTAAGGATGATATTGCCGGGCTTGAGATCGCGGTGGATCAGTTTCTTGCGGTGGGCAGTATCGAGTGCGTCGGCAATCTGCGCGGCAATATCAAGTGCTTCCGGCACTCCGAGCGTGCCACGACTCAGTAGATCGGTGAGAGATTCGCCTTCAAGGAACTCCATCACCAGGAAATAGGTGTCGCCTTCGTGTCCGACATCGTAAAGCGTGCAGATATTGGGGTGGTTCAGGCGCGAGATCGCCCTGGCTTCCTGCTCGAAGCGCGCTACCAGTTGCGGCTGGGTGCGCAGCTTGTCAGGCAGAATCTTGATAGCTACAATCCGGTCGAGGCGGGTATCGCGCGCCTTATAGACCTCCCCCATGCCGCCGGCGCCGGCCGGAGAGAGGATTTCGTACGGTCCCAATTTCTGCCCTGATTCCAGACTCATAAATTCTCTTCGGTTAAAGTGCGGGATAGATCGCCCCACCCGATCCATATTTACGCTGTTAAGTAGTTGCGGCAATTAAAGGTAGAAGAGGTCTTCAAGCAACCGAAAAGTTCCTTGTGCCTGCGTGAAATGGGTTTCATTCTCAATTCGCGAGTCGATTCATCCGATCTCTAGTAATATGCATAATAAGACCCTCATATACATCGGGATGACAATCGGCTCAACGGCGGGTGGGTTTCTGCCGGCGCTGTGGGGCGGCAGCTATTTCTCCCTGGCAGGGCTCTTCCTTAGCGCTGTCGGTGGTATCGCCGGTATCTGGCTGGGATTCAAAGTAGGGCAGTCGATCTAGGCTGACCCGGCTTCTTTTCCGCATCTGGAAAAAAGGGAAGGCACTTCCTGACTGATATCAGAACTACGCCTGACTCCGAGCATTCAACCTCCTTGACACATACCGCTTGATTGGTTAAGATCAGTACCTCAATTAATTCCCGTGCCCACGGCCCAGGTACCACCGTACTCGCATTCGAAGCCAAGGAGTCTATAACCATGACCACAGCGATAAAAGAAAAATCAGCGGCCAAAGCCGCCCCCAGTTGGGATCTGGAAGTGCTCTTCCCCGGAGGAAGCAACTCCAGCGAATTCCGCGAGTTTATCGACAATATCCACCGCGGTCTGGAAGAACTAACTAATGGCTTCGCCGCTCTTCCCGTCAAGCTGACTCCTGAGAATGTCGCGACCTATCGAGATATGATCCTGCTGTTCCAGCAAGTGGCTTTGAACCTGCACACTGCGCATTCGTTCGCCACCTGTCTCATCAGTCAGAACACCAGGGACTCCAAAGGTTATCAGCTCGTTGACCAGGCCGACGCTATGATAGGCAAGTGGCAGCAGCTCAGGAGCAAGCTGGAAGCACGCCTTGCCGAGCAGGATGATAAGAGCTGGGAGATGCTCCTCGATGAGAAAGAAATGCAACCGATTAGCTTCAAGCTCGAGGAGATGCGCCGCGACGCCGCGGAGAAGATGCCTCCGGAAATGGAGGACCTGGCGCTCGAGCTGGCAATCAACGGCTACCACGGCTGGTCGCGGCTGTACGACAAGCTCTCGGGCGAGATCGAGGTTGAATGGGAGGAAGACGGCGACAAAAAGACCCTCTCGATCGGCCAGCTAAACAGTCGCCTGCAAAGCAAGGATCGCGAAATACGCCAGCGGGCGTTTGACAAGTACGAGGAAGCCTGGAAGAAGGAAGCGACGTTGTGCGCGACCGCTCTCAACTATCAGGCAGGCTTTCGCCTGTCGCTCTATAGTCGTCGTGGCTGGACCTCGGCGCTGTACGAACCGCTGAAGATGAATCGCCTGAAGCAGGAGTCGCTGGAAGCGATGTGGGCTGCCACGCGCACGGTGATGCCAAGACTCAGCAAGTATGTAGATGCCAAGAAGAAGCTATTGGGTATCGACAAGATGATGTGGCACGATCAATCGGCCCCTGTCGGTCAGGTGGAGATTAAGTTCACCTATGATGATGCCGCTAACTTCATCGTCAATCATCTCGCCGGCTTCTCGCAGGAAATGGCTGATTTCTCAAAGATGGCGATCGAGAAGAGATGGATCGAGGCCGAGGATCGTTCCGGCAAAGCAGACGGCGGCTTCTGCACCGGTCTGACCGCCAAGGGGCAGACACGTATCTTCATGACTTACACCGACGATTTTAACAGCATGGCGACACTGGCACACGAGTTGGGCCATGCCTATCATCATTCAGTGCTGAAGGACGAGCCGTACCTGGTACAGGACTATCCAATGGGGCTGGCGGAAACCGCCTCCATTTTCAACGAATTGCGGGTTGCCGATGCTGCACTGCGTGAAGTTGAATCTGATCAGCAACGGCTGATGTTGCTCGATCAAACGCTGCAGCAGCCGCTGATCCTCTTCTGCAACATCTATGCGCGCTACCTGTTCGATAAGTGGTTCTATGAAGAGCGCGCGAAAGGAACGGTCGCCAAGGAGCGCCTTACCGAGCTGATGATTCAGGCTCAAAAGGAGGCCTTTGCCGGCATGCTTGATCCGCAGGCTGGTTATCATCCGCATTTCTGGGCCTCGAAGCTTCACTTCTACTTCACCGAAGTGCCCTTCTATAACTTCCCGTACACCTTCGGCTATCTGTTTGCCGGTGGCGTGTATGATGCCGCAATGAAAGAAGGGAAGTCGTTTGCACCGAAGTACCGTGCGCTGTTGCAGGATACCGGCCGCATGACGACCGAGGAAGTCGCCCACAAACATCTCGGTGTGGACCTGACAAAGGACGATTTCTGGAAGACAGCCGTGGAAAGGTCGGTTGTGTACGTTGATGAATTCGTCAAACTGGCCGATCAGTTATCGTGAGGATAAACTGAAGGACGAATTGATGACCAGGACCAAAGTGGCTCACGAGGCGTTGGACGTGCCGGAAGATCGCGTCAACACAGCCGTTCTCTGCGACATGGACGGCGTCATTATCTGGGACAACAAACTTATAACGGGGGCCAAGAAGTTTGTGGAAGGCCTGATGGCCGACGAGACGCCATTCCTGTTCATTACCAACTACCCCTCGCTGACCCCGGCCGACCTGGCGCATCGCCTGAAGAAGGCGGGTCTGGACGTTCCCCCGGAAAATTTCTATACCTCCGCGATGGCAACAGCCACTTTTCTAAAGAGTCAGGGCGCAGGCGATAAAGTCTTTGTTGTCGGGGAAGGGGCGCTTACCCATGCACTTTACGAACAAGGATTTACGATCACCGATCAGGATCCTGATTTCGTGGTGATCGGCGAAACGCGCTCTTATAATTTCGAGATGGTAGAGAAATCGATCAAATTGATCCGGAAGGGCGCTAGATTCATCGCCACCAATCCGGACGTCTCCGGGCCCTCGGGCTTTCCCTCCTGCGGTGCGCTGACCTCGCCGATCGAAAAAGTCACCGGAAACAAACCCTTTTATGTCGGCAAACCGAATCCTTACATGATGCGAGCGGCCCTGCGGCGGATCAATTCTCATTCGGAAAATACGGTCATGATCGGCGATAACATGGAAACCGATATTATCGCCGGTATCCAGGCGGGAATGGAAACCATCCTGGTTCTCTCCGGGGTGACCGGAATCGACGACATCGACCGCTACCCCTATCGCCCCAACCGCGTGCTGGCGAATGTCGGAGAAATCGACAAACTCTAAGTTTTTCGCCGCCAGGAAACAGGATATCTTACACCATCTAAGTCTCCCAACGACAATCATTTTCCGCTTTCGCGGAGTATTAAAACTATTTTCCTAAGTCTATTAGTGCTAAAGATTTTCACGAAAAAATCGATAGATTTTAGTGATAATCGTAGTAAACACGACAAATTTTTATTGGTTTTTGTTGACATTCATATGACGTTATTGTAAACTGACTGCCACGGAGTCACAGTTTGTATTGTGATTAATTTCACAAGAGTAGAGGAGCATTGGATATCCGTTTTTTTAAGGCTGAAACATGGACTATTTGCTCATAGAAGAGGTTGGTATGAAAAATAAAATAAAGAGTGAGATGAGGCGAATTCTCACGCGGGCACCTTTGATAATCGCAGCATTGCTTTTGTTCGCCCTACCGGCCTTCGCGCAGGATGATGGCGCGGCATGTCTCGATTGTCACGACGATGTTGCAGACGGTTTGGTCGGCACCACCCACCAGTTGACCAACGGCAAGATCAACGGCATACAGATCGAGTGCACCAGCTGCCACAAGAATTTCAAGGAACACCTTGAGGATGCTATGGAGCATCATCCCTCGCGGCCGGATACCTTAAGCATGCTGGCGGCGGCGCAGCTTTGCGGCAGTTGCCACGTGACCGCGCATCAGACCGCCATGGTCTCGACGGATCCGCATTCCCGGGCGGAGCTGAACTGTTTCAGCTGCCACAAGATCCACGACAACAAGAACCGCTACCTGCTGAAGGATGACAAAGACGATTACTGCACCAGCTGCCACACTAATGTCAAGGCCGAGTTCAGTCAGCGCTCTTCCCATCCGCTCGAATCAGGAAACATCCGCTGTATCGACTGTCATCATCAGGACAGCCGCAAGGATCATCAATTGACAAAAGGATTTGACTGGACCTGCCAGGAATGCCATACCGACTACGCCGGTCCTTATCTCTACGAGCACCCGGTGGTCTACAACCACCTGGTCAACGGCGGCGGTTGCACCGAGTGCCATAATCCGCACGGCTCACCCAATGAACGCCTGCTGGCGCAACCCGGAAACGGCGTTTGTGAGCAGTGCCATGGCATTCCGCCGTTGCATTTGACCATGCACGCCGGCCTCGGCGCGAAGGTCAACTGCGTCAATTGCCATACTGATTTTCACGGATCGAATGACAACAAGTATTTCCTCGATCCGATGTTAGGAACAACTTTCTTCGCCAACTGCTATCAGTCAGGCTGTCACGACAATGTGCGCTAAGGAGGCAAAAATGAGGAATACAGGAATTATTGTAGTCGCCCTGGTGGTGATGCTGATTGCCTCCGGTTCCGCGCTTGCCGCCGGCGGCAATGGCGATCTCAAGGCTGGTTATACCTTTCTCAACCAGAAGGGCAACCAGTCGATGAATCATTCGACCTTCAATGTCTACGAAGGCGCTGCGTTATCACTGGAAGGATTTCGGTACCTGTTCGACAACGGTATCGTGGCCCGCGCCGACCTCAAGAACATTGTGCGTAACAACCGCAATCTCACTGCTTCGCTGTTCAAGCGGGGCGTCTTCGATCTGCGGCTGTCGCACGACAAGTACCGCCGCGTCTATTCGTTCAACGGTGGCAGCTTTACCCGCCGTCAGACCACGCGCGCCCAACTCGCGGTCCATCCCACGGATTTTCTTGAGTTGAGCGGCGGCGGTGGCTATATGAAACGCGCGGGCAACATGGAAGACCTGTTCAACCCAACGAACATTCCCGAACAGACTGAGGTTGATTACCACCGCACTTTCTACAACGCCGGTATCAAGTTCAATCATAAGGACTCTCAGGTACGCGCTGAGTACCGCGGCGCCCAGTTCCGCGATAATCTCCAGTCGATGCGTGATCAGAACCGTTTTGAATTCCGTACCGACGCCTACATCACGGTGCCGAAATACGAGTTCATTCATTTGCTGGGGGGCTTCCGCCGCTATGTTACCGAGCAGGATTCCAGCAAGTTCGGAATCAGATCGAATCGCGGCTGGGGTGGCGGCATCATTGAATTGCCGCAGGGATTCTCGGTCAAATATATCGGCATGCTCGACCGCACCGCCTCCGACTCTGATTTTGTCGCGACCGACAATATGAGCCATGCTGGTTATGTCAGCTACGACAATCCTACTCACTGGGGCGCGACCGTCGGCTACCAATACGATGTCAACGACGACTTCGAAGATGAAGTCCGCGCCAACTCATTCTACGCTTCAGCCTGGGTGAAGCCACACCCCTACTGGGAGGTTCGCGCCGAACAGGGTCATCGTAGTGAGGATATCCACGATGGCGTTCGTCTGGTCGGACCGGAGAATCGCCAGCGCTACATGGGTCAGGTGAGTTTCCGCAAGCCCGAGGTCGGATCTTTCCGCATAAAGTGGGACGGCAACATTCGCAAGAATGACGACATCAGCGCCAAGGTCAACCGCAACCGGGTGACTCTCGGAGGCACGCTGACGCTGAAGAAGTACGGCTGGCTCAGCGGCGGTTACTCATTCAGCACCGGCAAGTATGAAAACAGCGCCGGCACTTTCGAGTTCAACGACCATCTGCTTTACGGTGATTTCACCACCATCGAGTATCGCGACATCGTTCTGAGCGCCGGTGGGCAATACTACCGCAGCAAGAAGGACCTTGATGTCGAGCACTTCAACGTGCGTTTTTCAGCCGTTTATCGGCTTTACAAAAATATCAAGCTGGAGGCCAAGTACAGCGCATACAACTTTGACGATCTGCTGTTCTTCGACAACCAGTACTATACAGCCAACATTGTGGAAGTGAACTTAATTGATGCTTTAAGCTTCTAAGAGGAGGTTAAGATGAAAGGATTGAAAATTCTGGCGGTGTTGTTGCTGATTGCGGCAGTCTTATTGGCGACGGGCTGCGAACGTAAGATCGTTAACGAGGCTGCAAATAGCAGCAGCGCGGATCAGAACCTTGCCGGCTGTTTTGCCTGCCACGGAGAGTTGGCCCTGAATGGCGCCATCATGACGGCGCAGGGGGAATGGGCGAATTCCGTGCACGCGTCCGGAGACAGAGTTGACTACACCAACCGTGACGCTCCGAATGACTGCGCCAATTGCCACGATCATCAGGGCTTCATTGCCGCTATCGGTCAATCTGACCTTGAGCCGGCTTATGAATACCCGGGAGCAATCCACTGCTTCACCTGCCATGCTCCTCACACCAACGGCGACATGAGACTGAGAACAACCGAAGCTGTTACGCTGCTTGACGGCAGCACCTTTGACCACGGCGAGGGAAATCTGTGCGCCCATTGCCATCATTCTCGTGTAGTCGGCACCGATATCACCGATAACTTCAATGTGTCAAGTTCTCACTGGGGACCGCACCATGGCCCACAGGGTGACGTGATTAACGGTACCGGTGGTTATGAGTACGCGGGTGTGAACTACACCAGCTCGCCGCATAAGAGCGTTGTAACTAACGCCTGCGTGGGCTGCCACATGGCACAAGAAGAGATTATGGACGGTTACAAAGTAGGCGGCCATAGCTGGAACATGGAAGACGCAGAAACCGGAACCAATATGGCTGCTGGTTTGTGCGGTGCCACCGACTGTCATGGCAGTACTGTCAAAGACTACGATTTCACAGCCGATATGGACTATGATGGTAATGGCGAGATTGAGGGCTTTCAAACTGAGTTTGACGGTATCCATGAGCACCTCGGTGAACTGCTTGTCAATGCTGGAGTGCTGACTGCTTCGGGCAGCCCTAAGACCGGCGTGATCGCAGACGGCGGCGTCGCAGGCGCGCTGTTTAACTACTTGATGACTGAGGAAGATCGCTCGCACGGCGTGCATAACTTCAACTACGAACGCGAGTTGCTCGAGTCATCGATTAACTATCTGGAATCGCAGGCTAAGCAGGGTGATTTAGTAGCTAGTTCGAGCCACAAGTAAATCCCTTTTCTAAACTAGTGTCGTAGCACTTTTGAACCTCCGGGTCACGGATGACCCGGAGGTTTTTTTGAGCGGAAATTGTCATGTGGAATCGCCGCATTCATAGAGGGTGCCTCGACAAGTCGGAATGAGTGTTCGGGACGATGAAGACACACCCCGTCCCCGATTCCGACACATCGGAAATCGGGGCCACCCCTCTTGATAGAGGGGAATTCGTGGTGCGCGGCGGCCGTCTTCGCCTGCCACGAATTAAGGCTACTGGAGGAGGGCGGCTGTTAGCCATGATCTTTGTGATTGTAGTGCGCAGCGGGAGTTAAATGCGATACGTGGCAGTTCTCCTGCGGGGCAATGTAGTCTTGAATTCGATGCAACCCGGGCAAGTTGTTACTTACCCCTACGAGGTAACGGCACGACTAAAATCCCCTCTCGTAAGAGGGGTGGCCGCGATTCCTCCGCTTTGCGGAGGATCGGGGACGGGGTGTGTCTTCCTTCTCCTGGCACGCGCAGCGTGCCCCTACGTTACTAATCTTCCAGGGTGCTCTAAACAGCCCTTCCCATCTCCACCACTTCCGCCCCCAACGCCTCGGCAAGCTCGCGATCATGACCACAAAGGATCAGACACTTACCTGCGCTTGCCAGAGATGCCAGCATCCCGGCAACGAGCTGCCTGCCTTCCCAATCGAGGCCGCAGGTGATTTCATCGAAGATGTAAACACTGCAATCCATCACCAGCACCGCCGCAATCGCAACCCGGCGTTGCTCGCCAGCAGAGAGAGTGAAGGGATTACGCCGGTAGAATTCTTCATAGTTAAGCCCCACCTGGGTGAGAGCCCCGGTAACGCGCTGCAGAACTTCTTCTTCGGCGAGTCCCTGATTGCGCGCGGCAAAAGCTACTTCATCAAACACTGTCTCGGCGAAGAAATTATGTTCCGGAAATTGCAGCAGCACACCAATTCTGGTTTTCGCGTTACTTACCACGTCACCTTGCTGTGGTTTCAACAGTCCTGCCAGCAGCAAGGCCAAAGTAGTCTTGCCGGAACCTGATGGCCCCATGATAGCAGTTACTCTGCCTGACTTGAATTGATGCGAGAAATCTGAAACGACCGTTAAGTTATCATAACTGAATTCGAGATTACGCGCCTCGAGAAGCACCTTGCCGTCAGATGGAGTGGCGCTACTTGATACTGCAAGCGATGATGGCATAAACTCTGATGACCGAAATTCAGTCGGCGTACCGTCAAAAACCAACGCTCCCTCTTCGAGAAACAGCACCCTGTCGAAGTCGTCGATCTCATCGACGAATTGCGAGGCCGCAATCACCGTTGCCGGTGTGGATTGCACCAGACTTCGCAGCTGTGCCTTACCTGCGGTATCTAGATAAGAAGTCGGTTCATCAATCAGCAAAAGTGACGGCTTCGTTACCAGCACACCTGCCAGGGCCAGGCGTTGTTTCTCGCCCGCCGATAGCTCCTCTGGTGCGGCCCGATGCTTATCAAGCAGGGAAAAATCGTTTGCCGACCTCTCAACGCGCGATGCAATCTCATCACGCTGCACCTGCAAATTTTGCAGCGCGAAGGCAATATCTTCGGCAACGGTCGAGCCGACAATCTGATCATCGGGGTTTTGGAAAATGAAGCCGACACGCGAATCATTCTCACCCGAGCCGCCAACAGTCAGACGACCTGCCGACGGTTTGAGCAACCCGGCACACAGTTTCAGCAGGGTAGATTTCCCAGAGCCGTTTAAGCCCAGCAGGCAGACCCTCTCTCCCGCTTGAACAGACAGGGAGATGTCCCGCAAAATGAGGTGGTCAGCATCGTAGCCGAAGGATAGATTTTCCAATTTGATCATTGGGGGAATATAGGGAAGATGGCGTTCCGCAGTTGCGAATTTATTCGCATTACAGAATCGACCTCGGCCTTACGGAAGGGCTGCTGCACTAAGACCTTTACTTGGTGCCCCGCTGAATCAATGTCTCACACTCTGAGAGGAAGTGCGGGACGTCATCGCGAGGAGTCCCCGATTCATCGGGGATGACGTGGCGATCTCCTCTACCACTACCATTGAGATTGCCACGCTCCTTACGTCCTTCGGACTTCACTCGCTCGCAATGACAGATCTCTGGCCTGCGGCCTTTTTCAACAAGTTCTCGAGAGGCGCACCGTCAGGAAAGGATTCCTGACGGCGCAACTAAATCGCTTTCAACGGGCACGCAAACCGCGCCCCTACTTACTGTGCGCGGCAGTCGTCCTCGCCTGCTGCGTCCTTAACCCGCCAGACGAGGACGGCTGGCGGGCACTGCCTATTCTATTCGCGCAACACTCATCAACGTGTAGATCCTGGCGCAGCGAATTTCAGCGGTCAAAAATCTACCCCACCGGGAAACTGATATTCAGTTCCTTCGCGGCGCGGACTTCATCGAGGCGTGCCACCGGCGTCGTGTGTGGGGCGCCTTTCACCTTCTCGGGATCGTTTTCAGCCTCATCAGCGATTTGCTCCATTACCTCTACGAAGTAATCAAGCGACGCCTTGCTTTCCGTCTCAGTCGGCTCGATCATCAACGCTTCGCTGACAATCAGCGGGAAATAGGTAGTCGGCGCATGCACGCCAAAGTCGAGCATCCGCTTGGCCATATCGGAAACCTTCACGCCCAGCTTCTTTTGATTATCGCCGGAAAGCACGAACTCATGCATGCAGACATGATCCTGCGGCAGCTTGAAGCGCTTCTGCAGTTTGCGCATCAGGTAGTTGGCATTGAGGATCGCGGTTTCGGAGACATCACGGAGACCGTCAGGTCCGTGCATCAGGATGTAGATATAGGCGCGCACCATCGAGCCGAAGTTGCCGTAGAAGGCATGCAACCGGCCAATGCTCAACGGGCGATCGTAGTCGAAGTAGTATTGTTTGTCATCGTGCGCGACTACCGGAACCGGTTGGTAGGGGGAGAGGAATTTCTTAAATCCGACTGCACCACCACCCGGACCGCCGCCACCGTGAGGCGTAGAGAAGGTTTTGTGCAGGTTGATATGAAGCATATCAAAGCCCATATCGCCGGGACGGGCGATGCCCATCAGTGCGTTAAGGTTGGCGCCGTCCATGTACATCAACGCGCCCTTTTTGTGTACCAGCTCCGAAATCCGCAGGATCTCCCGCTCAAAGAGGCCGAGGGTGTTGGGATTGGTCAGCATCACGAGGGCGACATCATCATCGAGTGCTTCTTCAAGCGTGTGAGGATCAAGGATACCCTGCTCGCTTGATTTGAGCTGCACCGGCTGCCAGCCCGACATCATCACCGATGCGGGATTGGTGCCGTGAGCCGAATCGGGAAGCAAGACTTTATAGCGAGCTTCGCCCTTCTGCTTGAAATGCGCCTTAGTTAGCTGAATGCCGCAGAACTCGCCCTGTGCGCCGGAAGTGGGTTGAAGCGTGACTTCGTCCATCCCCGAAATCTCTGCCAGCATCTGTCCGAGATTGTACATCAGCTCCATTGCACCCTGTGCGGTGCGTGCCGGCTGGAACGGATGAAGTTCCTGCCAGCCGGGATTGGCGGCAGCACGCTCGTTCACCTTGGGGTTGTATTTCATAGTACAACTGCCCAGCGGATAAATCGCTTTGTCGATATGGTGATTCAGCGAGGAGAGGCGAATATAGTGGCGCACCACCTGATTCTCGGAAATCTCCGGAAGCGGGGCATCAGTCACTCGCAGATTGTCGCCGCCGAGAGTTTCTGCCATATCAAGTTCAGGCACGTCGCACCTTGGTACGCTGTACCCTTTCTGCCCGGCGCGCGACATCTCGAATATCGTTCTGCCTTCACGGTAAATCATTCTATCTACTCTTTCTCCAGTTGCGGTTTCTCAGCCACGGCCTACTGGCCCCCATTCATCTTGGCAAACTGCTGGTTGATCCAGTCGCGCTCATCGGTGTCGGGATACTTCTTCAGAAAGCCGTTGTATGCCTCACGGGCATTCTTAAAATCGTTAGCCTCCTGGTAGCAATAGGCGATCATCAGCTCCGCATCCGAGGTGACCGGATCGGAGGTAAATGCCGCAGGGACTTTCTTCCAGATATCCACGGCCGCCAGGTAGTTCTTCAGTTTGTATTGCATATGCCCCAGGTTAAACCATGCCTGCGCTCCCAGGCTGTCACGGTTGTCCTTATCGAGAGCCATCACCTTCTCAAAATAGGTCGCAGCTTTGTCGTAGTCTCCCTTCCAGCGATATTTTTGGCCGGTTTCGTAATTGAGGCTATCGTTATCCGGGTCGGAGGAGAGCTTCTCCAGGTAATAGTCAAGCGTCCCGATGCCCTCGTAAGCATCCACTATTTGGGTAACGAATTCCTCCGGCGGGTAGTAGCCGATGATGCGATCGATTTCGACCCCGTTTGGCTTGAGCAGCAGTATCGTTGGATAGCTGCGCACCCCATATTGCGCCGCCAGTTCGGTATCGACTTCGGCATTAATCATTCCCAGCTCGAAATTCTTGAGGAACTTCTGTACGTAGGCATCGGGATAGGTCGAATCATCCATCACTTTACACCAATAGCACCAGTCGGTATAGAAATCCAGTACGATTGACTTTTCCGATTTCTGTGCAGTGTTGATCAGTGACTGGAAATTGTCACCGAACTCGAGGTTTCCGATGGTGTGGTTCGCAAAGGCGCTTGGCGACATCACGCCGCAAACCGCAACAAGCAGCACCAGGATAAGTAGTTTCTTCATCAGTGACCTTTCGCCGTATATCCTCAAATCTAGCGATTTCTAATCTGATCGATCAGCTATCGTCGTCATCGTCATCGTAGTAATCATCGTCGTCATCGACATCCGAATCATCGTCATCCTCGTCATAATCCTCGAATTCGTCGCCCTCAAGTGAATCGAGGAGTTCTTTGCCTCGATCGAAGTCCTCCTGATTGACGTAGATCTCGGCCAGACCAGGAGGGGCGTAGCCGCGATGCGTAATTGATCCGGCATCAACCGTGTCGCCCCCACCAAGCCCCTTAGCCAGGTAAGGAATCTCTTCTTCATCCAGCGCCCCGATCAGAAACTGTGCCAGCATGTAGTTACCGGTTTTCAGCAGCAGCACACTCTCAACATCATCAAGATCATGCTCTTCAGTCACACCAACCTCCGTAAACCAGTGCGAAATCTTGCGTGAACATGGCCAACCATACTACAAATGAAAATCCACACCCCGATCGCCGCAGTCTCCGCACGCTGACCATGATCACGGTCTGCGCGACTGTGTCTGCGCGACTGTGTCTGCACAACTGTGTCTGCGC
>CAYXUL010000035.1:21195-31828 GCA_964468475.1 uncultured Ignavibacteria bacterium
ACTGTGTCTGCGCGACTGTGTCTGCACAACTGTGTCTGCGCAATCGGAGCTAAAGTTCTTCTTCCTCAATCTCTCCAAACAGGGAACGGGCTATTTCACGAGCCTCTTCGTAGTCTTCCTCGGCAACACGAAACTCGCCGTCGATTTCATCCCCGGAGTAAAGTTCACCGTCGCCGCCGATGTCGGCCGGCCCCTGAACCTGAGCGAACTTGAATTTGATGCCGGCCTCACGGAGGGCATCGCTTAGTTCGTGGGTTGCGGCGCTCGAGGAAGAACGGTAAAGGCAGACGGCAATATCCGATTGCAGTTCCGCCTCTTCGAATTCGTCCAGTGTTCCCTTGGCCACGATCTCGCCGCAGTCGGGGCAAATCGAAACGTTGCCTTTAAACTCGGTTTCGCAGTTAGGGCAAAACGGCATCTTTCACCAGGATATCCTGCAGTGCGTGTCGATAATGATCGATCTCCGCCCGCGTACGTTTTTCGGTGGCGCACACGAGCAGGTAATCGTCTTCCCACATGAAGCGACTGGTCGGCACTCCCGCGAAGATCTTCTTATCGCAGAGGCGATCGAAAACTTCACGCGCCGGCTCACTGAACTTCAAGGGGAATTCCATGAAAAACGGGCGATCATATGGAATCTCGACTCCCTCAAGTGAGCAGAGAGATTCCTTGAGGTAATGGGCTTTATTCACACACAACTTCGCCACTTCCTTCAACCCTTCACGACCCATCATTGCCAGGTAGATGGTAGCCGCCAGGGCGTTAAGCGCCTGGTTGGTGCATATATTTGAAGTAGCTTTGTCGCGCCGGATATGCTGCTCGCGAGTCTGCAACGTCAGGCAGAAACCGCGTTTGCCTCGCGTGTCTTCGGTCATCGCCGCCAGCCGACCCGGAAGGCGACGGACAAAATCGCGCCGGGTGGCGAAGAAACCCACGTAGGGGCCACCGAACATCAACGGGTTTCCCAACGGCTGCGCTTCACCCACAGCGATGTCGGCGTCATATTCACCCGGAGTCTTCAAGTAGGCAAGGGAAATGGGATTCACCACGGCGATCAGCAATGCCCCCGCTTGTTTCACGATCTGAGGAAATTGAATGGTCGGCTCGATGTAGCCGTAGAAGTTAGGGTTTTGCATCACGAAGCAGGCAGCATCGCCGATCTTCGCCTGCAGGTCGTCGAGATCGATATTACCCTTGTCATGATTGACGACGACAATTTCATTGTCTTGATCACCCAGATAGATCTTGATACAATCGAGGTAATGCGGGTGGAGCAGAGCGGAGACGGCGATTTTCTTCCGTTTGGTGTGCGCCAGTGCCAGCAGCACCGCTTCCGCGGCAGCGGAGCCACCATCATACATCGAGGCGTTGGCTACTTCCATCCCCGTCAGGCGGCAGATCAGTGATTGAAATTCGTAAATCACCTGAAGGGTGCCCTGCGAGACTTCTGCCTGGTAAGGCGTGTAAGCTGTCTTAAATTCCGAACGATCGGTGAGATGACCTACAGCAGAAGGAACAAAGTGATCATAGGCACCTGCCCCCATAAAATTACTGTATTCATTACCGTACTGATTCTTTCGCGCCAGCCCCTCAAGCAGGCTCAGCGCCTCGAATTCCGACTGGGCATCGGGAAGATTCAGTTTCTCGCGGAGGCGCAACGATTCAGGTACACCCTCAAGCAGTCTTTCAAAGGAGTCGACTCCGATGGCGGCCAGCATCTCGTGGCGCTCACCGTCGGAATGGGGTATATAAGTCATCTGGCTCGGTCCTTTACCTCAATCCTCAATCAGTTTCTTATAGGTCTCACTGTCGAGCAGGTTATCGATTTCGCTCGCGGAGAGATTTGACAACTTAATAATCCACCCTTCACCGTAGGGATCATTATTAATAACAGAGGAATCGCTTTCGAGGTTTGTGTTAATTTCAGTGACTTCACCCGAAATCGGGGCGAACATTTCACTGACCGCCTTCACCGCCTCAATCGTTCCGAATGCTTCCATCTGCTTGAACTGCTTCCCGGTTTCCGGGAGCTCGACAAAAACGATATCCCCCAATTCCCCCTGAGCATAATCCGTAATTCCCACTATCGCTACATCGCCCTCAACTTTGACCCATTCATGTTCTTTGGTGTATTTGAGGTCCGCTGGGATGTTCATTCTTCCTCCGTTCAGGCAACCTTATCCTTATCCTGCCCTTCTGCAGTGCGGTTAAAATAATCTTCTACGAATCCGGTGTCAAACATTCCCGATTGGAAAACCGGGTCTGCGATAATCTTCTTCTGGAAGTCAATTGTGGTGTGAATACCCTCGACCACGAACTCATCCAGTGCCCGCAGCATCCGCTTCAAACCGTCGACGCGATTTTTACCACGCACGATCAATTTGGCCAGCATCGAGTCATAGTAGGGCGGTACTACATACTTGGAGTAGACATGGGTGTCGACGCGTACTCCATGCCCGCCCGGCACATGAAATGCGGTAATCTGTCCCGGGGACGGGGCGAAATTCCGCTCCGGGTCCTCGGCGTTGATTCGACACTCGATCGCATACCCGGAGAACCTGATCTCATCCTGGGTCATGGTCAGCTTCTCGCCATTCGCGATTTTGAGCTGTTCGACTATGATATCGATATCGGTAACTTCCTCCGTCACCGGGTGCTCAACCTGGACGCGGGTGTTCATCTCCATGAAATAGAAATCACCGTTGGCATCTACCAGAAACTCAATGGTGCCGGCATTTTGATAACCCGCGTACCTGGCCCCTTCTACGGCAGCATCGCCCATGCGTTGCCGCAATTCGGGAGTCATGATCGGGGAAGGGGATTCTTCGATCAGCTTCTGGTGGCGCCGCTGCACCGTGCAGTCGCGTTCGCCGAGATGAATTATATTGCCGTGCTCATCCGCAAGTATCTGAATCTCCACGTGGCGCGGCCTATCGACGAATTTCTCGATATAGATTTCGGGGTTATTGAATGCCGCCTGCGCTTCCTGGCGCGCCTGGCGAAACCCTTTCTCCAGCTCTTCTCCGGTCCGTGCCAACCGCATTCCCTTGCCACCGCCACCGGCGGCTGCTTTGAGCATCACCGGATAGCCGATATCATTCACTATCTTGCGGGCGGCCTCGAGATCTTCAACGCCGCCGCCACTACCGGGAACAACCGGCACTCCGGCGCGCTGCATCGTTTGTTTTGCCTGCACCTTGTCACCCATATCGCTGATAACCTGGGGTGGCGGCCCGATAAACTTAATATCGCACTCGCTGCAAATCTGTGCGAAATTAGCGTTCTCGGCAAGGAAGCCGTAGCCGGGGTGGATTGCAACCGCTCCGGTGATCTCGGCGGCGGCGATGATCCGTTTCGGGTCAAGGTAGCTCTCTGCGGATTTAGCGGGTCCGATGCACACCGCTTCGTCGGCGAAGCGGACATGCAGCGAGTCGGAGTCAGCTTCCGAGTAAACGGCCACTGACAGAATACCCAGCTCGCGACAAGCGCGGATGATGCGGAGCGCGATCTCTCCACGGTTGGCAATCAGGATCTTCTTGAACAAATCACACCTCTCGTTGCGCCAGAATCCGGCCAGAACGCCATTCGGCGCAGCCAGTAATAGCTTTCAGACTATAGAATTTGCCGATTCGATGCAAGGAGAAAGGCGGGTCTGCAACCATCGATTCCACCGGCCGGGCACAGGCACAGCCGGATGCGGACCGGACTCAGTCTATCGCACCTCTCTCTGTCTTGAAGTAGATGAGGGAGAGTGTCGCATCGGTAATTGTCGGGTTGTTTGCCCCGGAGAGTTTGTTTCCGATCAGACTGATGGTAGTACTGCCAAAATCGACGGCAATGATCCTCTGCAACGAAATCACGGATTTATATGAACCGGTCGGCATCGTTGAAGCGAGCGAGTGTTGTTTTGTTTGATCCCCGGGTAGAACCGAGGGATTGTCGGTAAGCCCGAAATATTCCGTTGAAGCCGTTCCATTCGTGTGAGAATTCGTGATTTGGAAACTCGCGATCGCCAGCACGTAGCCAGCCGCAGGGGCATTCACGTTTGACTGGATTATTGTCTGCACCCCGCCATTGAGAAAGAATACGAAGTTGGTGCTGAATGCGCTCTGTGCACCGCCGGCATCGTCAGAGAGTTTAGTTACTGATAATGCTCCATTTGCAACATGTCTGTTACTAATCACTTCATCCCCGATCTCATAAGCATCGATCGCATTCGGTGTGAGGTGGACCTTCTCTCCATCGGTAGCTGCGCCGAGGTAGAACTCGATTTGATGCGTGCCTGTATTATGGGTGAAATACATCCTGGGTGCCGGTTCGGCATCGCTCGCCTGGATGCGAAATGTGGAGCTGCCGTCAGTACTGAGATCGAAAATAGTCTGATTAGTGGGACTTCCACCTCCGTACATATAGATCCCCCAGGACCCGTTGGCGCGTCTAAGGTCGAGAATACCTCCGAAATCAGGATCGGCAGACGACTTGACAAGCGCATGATCATTCTGATCAAAGAGCGAGAAGTCGCCTCCGGATTCATTGGCATCAGCAACGAATCTTTTCGAGTTGTCCCAGTACAGGTGTATCGATCGATAGCCGAGGGAGGGGTCTTTGGTAAACGTGATATCGTCACCATCGTTATCAAAGTCGATGGCAAGCGGTCCGCTGAGGGTCCCCCCGGATTTCTGCAGGAACCCTGACGGCGGAATGCCGCCCAAAAGATCTGCATCGCCGGCAGTCTCAGCAGTGTTGGCACGAAGACTATAGATCGTGGCAGAGACCCTTTGACGCGGGGAAAATTCCGCCTCGCCAAGCAGTTGCACGCCAAGATAGAGGTCCAAACCGGTAAAGACGTTCTCGGGAAGCGGGGGCATACTGCCAGAGCCAAGGATCACAGAAAAGAGCCCGTCGGCCACGGTAACAGAGACAGGAGAGGCTCCGCTGCTCCAGAGCGGTGAACCTCCACTGGCCGAAGCATAGATGCGGAATACCAGATCGTAGCTGCCGTCAGCAACGGGATTTCCGGAAGGATCAGTCAGTCGTCCCTGGTAGTTCAGGGTGGGAGAAATAGCAGCATTGGCACTCGCGCAACAGAAGAGCGGCAGTAGCAGCAAGATCAGCAAGCTAACACATGATATTGGAAATCTCATTACTTCAGTCCTTTCGAATTGAATGGTATTCGTGAATTGAGCTATGGGTGAATCATTGCTCGCTGAAAGAACCGTACGAGGTCTTGAAGTAGAGCAATGACAAGGTTATATCGGTAATTACTGGATCGGAAGTACCGGTACCTTTGTCGCCGAGGAAGTAGATCGTTGAGGTCCCGCTCCCGACGATCAGCATTTTCTGAACCGTGATGACATCGTGGTATATCCCGGTAGCGGCATTGCCGTCGATCATATAGTCTTTCCCCTGATCATTGGGAAACGAGAAATCGTTCCTGGAGACCCCGAACGCAGCGGAACTGGTGGTTCCGGTCACGTGGAGATAGGTGACCTGGCAACTGGTGATTGCCAGCACGTAGCCGCTCTCCGGCACAGTGATATCCTGCTGGGCGATGACCTGCAAAGCCCCGGTCAGTGTGACACTATTGGTGCCGTCTGCGAGTTGCGTTCCACCGGCATCATCGGCCAGGGACGCCACAGTAAGCCCTTCGGGGGCAATGTGATTATCGCCTATTGAATGAGCCTTGATCTCATTGCCGTTGATCGACTCCGACGGCAGCGAGACCATGGCGTCATTGGAGGGTTGGCCAAGATCTACCTCCACCTGCACGACCCCGGTAGAATCCATGAATGAGAGAGATGGACCGAGCCGATTGAAACCGCCATCCATTGTCACTCTGCCAATGTTCGCACCCTGCAATTCCAACACTGCACTTTCGGAGCTACCACCGGCGCCGAGGTAGATTCCGTTCGAGCCGTCACCTTTGTCGAGTTGAAGTTCGCCCCCGGAAGCATCAGAGGCTTGGCCGAAGAAGAGGAGATCGGTATCGCCATCATAAAGGCGCAATTCCGCCCCGGTAGAATAGCCTGACAGCGAGGCTCGAGAGGAAGTGTTTTCGGTCAGGTAAAGTCCCCTGTTGTCGCCAGATTGGCCAAGGAAGATATCGAGACCATTGCTTTCTGAATCGAACTGAAGCGCGCCTGTCATCGTTGCGCCACTCGTGTTGAGGAAACTCGAGGCAGGTTCCCCGCCGAGTCGGTCTGCATCTGCGGCTGATTCCGCCACATTTGCCCGCAAACTGTATGCTGTCGCCACAATCGGGCGACGCGGTGAAAATTCAGGTTCACCGTCAAGCTGGATCCCGAGGTAGAGAGTCTGCCCGGAGAATACACCCTGCGGCAGGGCATTTCCACCCGTGCCGAGAATTACGAAAAAGAGGCCATTCACCACGTTCACAGTTGTCGGTGAGCTACCGCTACTCCAGAGTTGAGTACCACCCGACGCAGCGTCGTAGATGCGAAATGTCAGGTCGTAGCCGCCGTCGGCAACGGGATTACCGGAGGCATCGGTCAAATGTCCCTGATAGTTGAGCAACGGAGTAATCGCCGCATTGATGGCGGCTGCCGTTGACAGCGCAAGGCTGGAGCACACAAGCAGGTGTAGCAGTATTCGCGATCGCTTCATGGGCGGAGTGATCCTTTCGGGTATTCGATATCTGAGTTGTTTCCGAAGTTGGTAGTGCAGTTGCTGGTACAGCCAGTAATTTATGCGGAAAATGGAATAAATCAAGCCATTATAGGTATTTTCGAATCAGTACACGCGGGCAGGGTAGGAATATGTATACTCCATATGCAAAGTATACATATTGTATACATATACCAGAATTAGACGAAGAAAAACGGCAGGAGCCCTGAGGCTCCTGCCGCCGCGATAGTTGGTCGGAAATGTTTTTCTGAAAAGCCCTTAAGCGCCCTGCCCCTGGAAACTGGACCACTCGTTGTCGGAGGAACTGGTGATTCCTTTGACGCGCAGGTCGAAATCGTCCGGGTTGGTGGCGTTACTCATAGCATCCTGGTATGTAATCGCGCCCTGGCGATAAAGTCCCATGATCGACTGGTCGAACGACTGCATTCCGTATTGCACCTGCCCCGCCTCGATAAACTCGATAATCTGCGACGTCTTGAGGGGATCGATGATTGCATCGCGAATCGCGCCGGTGGAGACCATGACTTCCATGGCCGGAATTCGGCCCGGAATATCGGCGCGGGTGAGCAGACGCTGACACAGAATCGCCTTAATTGTTCCCGCCAGCAGCAGGCGAATCTGCTGATGCTGGTGCGGCGGAAAGAATGAGATGATACGCGTAATGGTTTCGATAACGTTCATCGTATGGAGCGTAGTCAACACCAGATGGCCGGTATCTGCGGCTGCCAACGCGATCTGCATAGTTTCGATATCACGAATCTCACCGATCAGGATTACGTCGGGATCCTGACGGAAAGCGTGACGAAGTGCCGCGGCAAAACTTTCGGAATCGGCGCCGATTTCGCGCTGGGCTATGATTGATTTCTTGTCGCGGTAGATATACTCGATCGGGTCTTCGATGGTGACGATATTCTCATAGCGACTCGAGTTGATATGCTCGATGATCGCAGCCAGCGTCGTTGACTTACCGGAACCGGTGGTTCCGGTCACGACTACCAGTCCGCGCCGCGCTTCGCATAGATTCTGGATTACTTCGGGGAGATTGAGTTCCTCGAATGAGGGTACCAGGGTGTTGACGGCGCGGATAGCGATACCGGGCGTGCCTCGCTGCTTGTAGAGGTTAATACGGAATCGCCCCAGCTTGCTGACCGAAAGCGCCAGATCCATTTCACTGCGGGAGGCAAAGCGTTTCTGTTGTTCCGGGGAGAGCATCTGTGAGACGATCTCGGACATATTGTCCTTCGAGATCGGCTCGGCGTTGATCGACTGAAGTTTGCCGTGGACTCTCAGAGTAGGTTTGATACCCACACGAATGTGCAGGTCGGAGGCGACCAGGCGCTGCATCTCCACCAGCATATCACGGAGGTTCATTGCGGTCTCCTGAGGATGTTCCGAAACTGGCTGGAAATGCTGGTCTGTGCTACGCCGGCTCGATCAGGAACAAGGCCTGGCCGAATTCAACCGGCTCGGCATCATCCACCAAACGCCTGACAATCGTACCATTATACTCCGCTTCAATCTCATTCATCAGCTTCATAGCTTCGATGATGCAAACCGTCTGACCCTTTGTCACCCGCTGGCCGGCATCCACGAATGGTGGTGCGCCGGGCTCCGGCGAAGTGTAAAAGGTACCCACCATCGGAGACACAATCTCCTGGGCGTTGGTGGCGGCATCTGACGGCTTACCGTCAGTCAGCGCTACGGTTTCGGTAGTCTGCGGAGCGGCAGCCTGTGGCTGCGTCTGAGCCGGCGGTAATGTCGGCGCCGCTTCGGCGCGCGGAATAGTGATTGCGGTGTGACCGCCGTTGCCGTTGCCGCCGTTCGAATGATTCTGCAGCGACTTCTTGACGATCTGTACCCGACTCCACCAGTTCCGCACGGTCAGCGATTCGATCTCCGACGCTTCAACCAGCTTGACCAGTTTTCGGATGGTTTTTTCTCTCATCTGTTAACTACGCTTGGGTTCCAGGAACCCTACTCTAAGTTATCGTAACTTTCCTGCTATTTCTTGATTTCTAAAACTTCTAAAACTATAGTTCTATCAACGACTTATCAGACTTATTGATTACCTTGCAGCCGTTTCGCGTGATGATAACATCATCCTCGATTCGTACCCCACCCCAGCCGTCAAGGTAGATCCCCGGCTCGACCGTGACCACCATGTTAGGCTCTAAGATGCTGTCAGACAACGGACTCAGCCGCGGTTCCTCGTGAATCTGCAGCCCCAGACCGTGCCCCAGACCGTGGCCGAAATTCTTGCCGTAGCCGGCCCGGGTGATAATATCCCGAACATGTTTATCGACCTCGGAGCCCTTCAAACCCGCTTTCGCCTTCTTTGTACCGGCGATTTGGGCTTTGAGTACCAGGTTATAGATCTTCTTCTGCCTGGAGTTGGCTTTGCCGACGACTACGGTGCGGGTCATATCGGCGTGATAGCCCTCGTAAACCGCTCCAAAATCGAGAGTTACGAACTCACCTTTCTTGATTTTCTTGTTAGATGCCACCCCGTGCGGTAATGCTGACCGTGGTCCGGAGGCGATAATTGTCTCGAAACCGGGTTTCTCGGCGCCCAGCATCATCATTTGGTACTCCAGTTCCGCGCGAACCTCATTTTCGCCCACACCCGGCCTGATAATCTGCAGAATTCGCGAGAATGCGGTGTCGGTTATTTCCGCGGCTTTTTTGAGCAGTTTCAACTCCCCGGGGTCTTTCTTGATCGCCAGTGACTCAACCATTCCCAGCGTCGGCGCCAACAGAGCATTGGGGAGTTTGGCTTTGATCATGTTGAGGTTTTGCACCGGCAGGAATTGCTCGAGATAGCCGACGCGCAGGTTTCTGGTCTGAAGCTGCTTGTTCTCATCAAGCTCGCTCATTAGCTCACGCGATACGACTTTGATCCGCGTGCCTTTGACCTGCTGTTTCACCTGCCCGGCATAGCGGAAATCGGTGATAAACAACGCATCCGACTGAAATACAATCAACAGGCCGTTTGTGCCGGTATAGCCGCACAAATAGCGTATCTGCGGCAGGTCGGTGACCAGCAGGCAGTCTAGGTTATCTTGTTTCAGGAGGCGCTGTAGCGCCTGGATTCTTTTCTTCATACATCAACCCTATGAACGAGACTAACGAACAACTATAAAATACAATTACAAAGGATTAGCCGCAGAGTTCAAGCTTTTGGCGCAATCGCTCATCGTCCGGCGATTGACGCAACAGACGCAGGTAGATCGCCCGCGCCTTCTCTTTGTAACCCTGCTCCAGAAATAGATCCGCCGCCGTCTCGGTCGTCAGTACGCTTGCTGGTACGGCCGGCGCTCTCCCCTCTATTGGAATATTCTTATCTCCTAGTTCCGCCCGCAACGATGTCAACCGCTTCAGCAGCGGGATCGCGTCCGGCTCCAGTTTGAGTGCATCGCGGTAATAATGCAGTGACTCTGCCGGCTGTCCGGCGCGACGGCACAAGTCACCCAACTTCATCAGAGTCAGCGGGTTATCGGGCTCACGCTTGAGCGCTTCCAGGTAGGCGAATGTCGCCGATATGGCTTTTTCCTGCTTCAAATAGAGATCTCCCAGTATCTGGTAGCCGATCGCATAATCGGGAAACTGCCTGATCCCGTGCTGCAGCATCTCAAGGGCAGCGTCGTGCAATCCGGCTTCCAGAAGTTCTGAAGCGGTGCGGGCAAAGCGATAGTCCGGCGTTGAAGGAGAATCGTCAGCGGCCGCCGAGCCAGATGATTCTGTCGATCCCGAGGAAAGACTAAAATCGGCGCGCTCCAGGGGAATTGGAGTTATCTGCGCCTTCCGCTCTTGCCCCTGACGGTTACCCTCCTGGCTCTGCCGGTTCCCGTTTACGGAGATACCCGAAGCGGGGTTATCGCCTGCCCCAGATGTAATTCTGTCTTGGGCAGACTTATCCATTAACCATCCAGTAATGTCTTGACGAAAACGATACCCCCTGTGGTAGCAAAGGTCAAGTAAAAAACGGGGG
>CAYXUL010000036.1:0-31794 GCA_964468475.1 uncultured Ignavibacteria bacterium
CATTTCTCCGGACTCAGCCGCACAAACTCGATGCCGGCTTTCTTCGCGGCCATCAACCACTCTTTAGTGGGCTTGTCATTGAACCAGTTCGTACCGACTCGCTGTTGGCTCCAGAAGCCAGCCGGATCAGCGGCAAACAGCGAGGCAGAGAGACAGAGGACTAGAAGGAATGTGGTCGCGAGTTTTCTCATGAGGACAAGATAAGGCGGACTGTGCGCAATGTCTACACTGTATAGGAGCAGTCGTCGCGAGGCGTTTGAGGCGAATCTCCCTACTCCCCTTCCTCCTGCTCTTCTCGCCGCTGGTTGTGGCTCATGTTCTCGATAGCTTCGACAACTTCGCCGGTGGGAAGCACAATCTTCGATAACGAGTGTTCCAGCGCATCTGCAATTGTCTTGATCGGGATCATCTCCAGCCCGTTGCGGACTTCCTCCGGAATCTCGCTCAAGTCCTTCTGATTGGCCTCCGGGAACAGCACCTTCTTGATCCCGCCCCGAAACGCCGCCAGCGTCTTCTCTTTTAGCCCGCCGATCGGCAAGACCTTGCCCTGAAGGGTAATTTCGCCGGTCATCGCCACCAGGTGATTCACAGGTTGACCGGTAAAGAGAGAAATAAACGCAACGGTGACCGCCACTCCCGCGGAGGGCCCGTCTTTGGGGATTGCGCCTTCGGGAAAATGAACGTGAATGTCGTAGTTTCTGAACATCTCCTCGTCGATTCCCATTTCGGGCGCGCGCGAGCGTACGAATGAATACGCCGCCTCCACCGATTCCTCCATCACGTCGCCGAGCTGTCCGGTAACCTGCACCTTGCCGCTGCCCCGCATCTTAATGGCTTCGATGAACAGCAGATCTCCGCCGAACGGTGTCCACGCCAGTCCGGTAACAATGCCCACCTCCGGCTCGCGATTGGCGACATCGGGTATGATTTTGACCGGCCCGAGGAAATCATGAAGATTGTCCTTGGTTACTTCGACCTTCTTGGCCCCCTCTTCGAGAATGCGCACGACGCTCTTGCGACACAGGCTCGATATTTCCCGCTCCAGATTGCGCACGCCGGCTTCATAAGTGTAGCCTTCGATGATCGCCATGAGAGCATCATCTGTGATGGTAAACTCCGCCTCACGCAGACCGGTAGCTTCCATCTGCCGCTTCACCAGATAGCGTTTGGCAATCTCGACCTTTTCATGCGGCGTGTAACCGGAAATTTCGATAACCTCCATGCGATCTCGCAGCGGTTGAGGGATAGTTTGCAGCAGATTCGCCGTCGTGATGAAGAATACCTTGCTCAGATCGTAGGGCAGATCAAGGTAGAGATCACGAAAACTGTTGTTCTGTTCCGGATCGAGAACTTCCAACATTGCGGAAGACGGATCACCCCGGAAGTCGGAGCCCATTTTGTCGATCTCGTCGATCATAAAGAGCGGATTATTGACCCCCGCGTTGCGAATCTCTTGAATGATCTTCCCCGGCATGGCGCCAATATAGGTGCGCCGATGTCCGCGAATTTCCGCTTCGTCACGCATCCCACCCACCGAAATGCGCTCGAATTTGCGGCCAAGCGCGCGTGCGATCGAATGCCCCAGCGAGGTTTTGCCGACTCCGGGAGGGCCGGCGAAGCAGAGGATTGGACCGTGTGGATTCGACGTGCGGTGACGCGTCGCCAGAAACTCAAGAATCCGTTCTTTGACCTTTTCGAGACCGTAGTGATCCTCCTCCAGAACCTTGCGCGCCTCCTTGATATCAATCTTGTCTTCGGTTGACTCTGACCAGGGAAGCTCGACGATCCAATCGAGATAGGTACGAATCACGTTGTATTCAGGCGACATCGGCGAGATACTGGAGAGTCGCTCCAGTTCCCGATCGGCAGCTTTGCGCGCCTCCTCCGGAAGATCCTTCTCCTCCAGTTTCTTTCTAAGCTCCTGCACTTGCAGGTCGCCGGTTTCATCCTCGCCGAGTGCTTTCTTGATCGCCTCCAACTGCTGTCGCAGGTAGTACTCGCGCTGGGTGCGGTCGACATCCACCTTGACCTGGCGTTCTACATCAACCGCAACCTTGAGACGCTGCACTTCAGCTTTGAGCAAGGCAATCAGACGATCATAGCGCTCGCTCTGGTCAGTTGCAGCTACGAGGTATTGCTTCTGCCCCAACCCGAAATGAAGATAGCTCGCCATCAGATCAGCGAAGCGTCCGAAATCCTCGCTGTTTGATTTCATGATGTGCACCATCTCCGGAGCGTAGCGGTTGTCGTACTCGGTTAGTTGCTGGAACAGGCTCAGCGCCCGTTCCTGCTTATTCTCCTTGAGCACCTGTTCATCGTTCTCTTCTTTGGGGTAGCAGTCCACGTGTGCGACTATGAAGGGGTCCGTCTGAATCAGACGGTCAATCTTGATGCGCCTCAGCCCCTGAATTACCAGCTGGTAGGTGTTATTGGGAATTTTGACTTTAGAGACAATTCTCGCCGCAACGCCGATCTCATGGACATCCTCCATGCTGTTGACCAGCGTGATGCCTTTCCGGGTGATAACTGTACCGATGATGTCATTCTCGTTGGTGCCATTCTCCATCAGTCGCAGCGACCGCTCCAGCCGCACCTGCAGCGACACCACCGCATAGGGGAACACTGATGCCGAAGTCAACGGCAGCAACGGGATTTCTTCGGGGACTTCACACGATATTATATCTTCGTAATCTCTCATAGCATACCGCCGGGGTAGGATTGTTCAGCGCAATTGTTAGTTACAGATCTAGTGCTTGTCACAGACTTAGCTTATGTCAACGTAAGCCAACGGTCGAATCTTAAGCAAATACTCGACAAATGCAAGACGATTCGGAACCGCGGCGTGAGCAGCAAAACGCCGATTATCCTCTTCCGTCATTTCTTCTGGAGGTCTTCGGCACGATAAATTATTTTCTGAAGAGTGGAAATTGGGCAGGCCGACAAAAATCGCAAGGAGGTTGAGCAATGACAGCACGCGACTCATACCGACAATTGACCGAACATATGAAAGACCATTGGATGCTCTGGTCAGCTTCGTTTCTGGCGGAGTGGGACCAGGAAACTTATATGCCCGCGGGCGGCGGTGAATCCAGGTCACGGATGCTGGGAATGCTCGCACGTCTCTCGCATGAGATGTCTACGGATCCAAAAGTCGATGATTGGCTGAGCGAGTGCGAAAGCTCCGATCTGGCCGCAGGCGATACAATTGAGGCCGCCAATATCCGGGGGTTGCGTAGGCTCTATGACCGTCGGACCAAACTACCAAAAGAATTCGTTGAGAAAGAGGCCGAGCTAAAGTCAAAGGCTCGCCAGACCTGGGTTGAGGCACGCAAGAAATCAGATTTCTCATTGTTTGCGCCATACCTGGAGAGGACCCTGGATTTGCAGCGCGAGAAAGCGGATTTGTACGGTTATGAGCACGAAGCCTATGACGCGCTGATAGACGAGTTCGAGCCAGGCGCAACTGCGGTGGAGATCGAGCAGGTGTTTCAATCGCTCCTCCCGGAGCTTGTCAGTCTGAATGCCGAATTGAGAGACGCTCCGCGCCACCCCGATATCGGAATTCTGAAGCGGCCATACAACGTCACCAAACAACGGCTCTTTGCGGAGATTGTAGTAGATGCCATCGGGTATGATTTCAATGAGGGTCGCATCGATGAAGTCGCGCACCCCTTCTGTACTTCTTTCGGTCCGGGAGATCACCGCATCTGCACGAGATACTATCCTGAAGATCTTGCCGAAGGACTAACCGGAGCCGTCCATGAGGCGGGACACGCCCTGTATGACATGGGTCTTAACCGCGAGGAATACGGATTGCCGTGCGGGGATGCAATGTCGCTGGGACTGCATGAATCACAGTCGCGTTTGTGGGAGAACCAGGTTGGACGCTCCCGAGGGTTCTGGGAGTACTTTTTCCCACAAGCACAGCGGATGTTCAGAGATTCGCTTCAGGAGGTGACCCTGGAAGACTTCTACCACGCAATGAACTACTCCGCGCCGTCCTTCATCAGGGTCGAAGCAGATGAAGCCACCTATAACCTGCACATAATGCTCCGTTTCGATATTGAGCGAGCCCTGATCAGAGGTGACCTTCAGGTTGCAGACATTCCGGGCGAATGGAACAAGAGGTTCAAGGACTACTTTGGGCTGGAGGTGGATCGAGACTCCAACGGATGCTTGCAGGATGTCCATTGGTCAATCGGTTGTTTCGGATACTTCCCGACTTACTGTCTCGGCAACCTCTACTCCGCCCAGTTTTACGCAAAAGCGAATGAGGAGCTGCCTGGGCTCGAATCCGATTTTGCTCATGGCGACTTCTGTCGATTGTTGAAGTGGCTGCGTGAGAATATACATATTCATGGCAGCCGCTATCGATCTGCAGAGCTATGCCGGCGGGTCACTGGCAAGCCACTCTCGCACCAGCCTTTGATTGATTATCTGCGAAAGAAGTATCGGGAGATCTACGGAATCGGGTAGTTGCCGGCGGCCGGGAACGACGGCCTGCGATTTATTGCCCCTTCATTTCAGGCTCCCCCCAAAAAGGCGAACGCCCCTTCCACCTGCGTGGGATGGAAGGGGCGTCCTAAAGAGAGATTATATCTCTACTTGATCGTACTTACTCCGGTTTAGACTTTAAGATCGTCTAGTACCAGAGGAAACTGAGTGACACGCGGTGATTCTCGCCCAGGAAGTTCTGGGTTTCGGTCACGTAAGCGTAGTCAATCATATAGCGACGGTCAATTGTGAGACCGGCGCCGACTGAGAAGTCGCCGTCCGACACGCCACCGCGAAGTGCGGCGAAGTAGTTGTCGGCGAACTCATAGTCATATTCACTGCCGAAATAGAACGAGACATTGTCCCGATGCTGAACCTTTTCGACATCAGCCGCAAAGGTGAAGCCCTGCACGGCATACGCCGCCATGCCCAGACGGAAGGTAACCGGGACATTGTCACGGCCGACCTTGGTGCCCAGGTCACGGGCGGTGAAACCGAGATGGAACATATCGCTCACTTTGTAATTGGCGCCGAGATCGAGTCCGACACCGGTGTGCGAGTATGTATCAATCTTCTGGTAGGCCACCTTGAAACTGGCGCCGACATCCAGGTTACCTGCTCTGTTGGCATAACTGAACAGGAAGCCATGGTCGTCGGCATTGAATGACGAACCGGTCAAACCGCTGGCGGTTGCTCCGGGTATATTGTCAACGCTGGAGTTGACCCAGGAGAATCCTCCCCAGCCGGCAGTTCCGAAGTTATAAGCCAGAGCGGCATAAAGGTGCTGACGATCCAGCGACATGTTGTCCGACATCATTGCCGTGAGGCTGAATTTATCGACACCGGTGAGACCGGCCGGGTTCCAATACCCGGCGGTAGCGTCAGAGGCAACGGCCGTATAGGCGTTACCCATAGCCAGTGCACGAGCGCTCACGCCAGTTCGAAAGATCGGAAAAGCGTGATTGTCATCGGCAAAGGCTTGACTGCTTATTCCCATAAGGAGAATTGAGAGCAAACCGGCGAAGATCACAATCTTGATCAGGTGATTTCTCATGTTGAGATCTCCCCTCCTATCATGAAATAGTATTCTCATAGTTTTCAGAGGGAAAGCCCTGCTTCCAGAGCTTTCCCAGTATCTTCAAACCTAACTTACTTCTCAACAACTGCGATTTTCACCACAGCCGATGAACCACCGCTACCCGTTGCCTGGATTACGGCGAAATAAACTCCACTTGCAACCCTTGTGCCGCCGTTCGTGGTACCGCCCCAGGTGAAGGAGCCGTTAGCCGAACTTTGCGGCGCCAGAGAGGCTACCATCGAGCCTGCCTGGTCATAGATAGTACAGGTTACCGTAGTTACCTTACCCTGCGCGACTCCGTAATGAATGGTCATATCACCATCCATCGTCGGATCATACGGGTTGGGGCCTGCCCATCCGGTAACTGATCCACCGGTAATAGCGCCGCCGCCGTTGCCGGTGTATTCGGTCTCGTTGCCGGCCATATCGGAGAAGCGAACCTCGTAGTCACCCTTCGGATAGTACCAAAGGATACCACCATTGCTGGTAGTTTCGAAGTACCACTCGCCCGGCTGGTCAACAGCACCCGCTGATGACTGAGCCTCACTGGTTACCAGTACGCCATCCTCGTAGATCTGCATCGACGAAGCGTCTAATCCGCTGCCGTTGTCAGTTACCTGGATACGCACCGGAAGCCTGCTGTCGTCAACATCGACGACCGGAGCTTCAGCATCGACCGGTATGTACTGCACATGCGGCGTTGCCCAGTTGCCTACGCAATCCCAGACACCGTCATCCGTGGAGTAATAGTAATTAAAGGCACTGTAGAACGACGGATCGCTTCCGCCAATTCCCTGATCGAAAAGACCCTCGAGCAGGTTGTAAAGATCGACGCTGATCTGGTGAGCGTAGTAGCCGTCGAATACCACCACGATGATGGCGCGACGATTCTCAAGATCATAGGACGTCGGAATCCTTACCGTCTGGCCGTCCTCCTGCAGATAATCCTTAATCTGATCAGGGAAGAACGTCTGGACGAATTCGACCTTCTCATTCGGGGTCTGATTGGTGCCGTCAAGGTTTGCCTTCGTTACGAAGAACACGTCAGCGTGAACGTTGTCCCAATCCACACCGGAAGCATCATCAGTAATCGAGAATTGGATTACCGGATTCTTGGCGGTGAAGTAGTTGTCAAAGTTCACATCCGGCGGCTGGCAATCAACCATGAAGTCGTCTTCGATGTATTGCGGGCGCGATTGCTGATCCGCAATTCTAACCTTCAAGGTGTGCTCGCCACAAGCCAGCGGCGGATAGTCGGCATAATCGTTCTCAGACGAATACGTGCCATAGTAATTGAAGTCTACCAGGACACGGTTTGTAGTCTCTTCCCAGGCGACGTCAACGAACTGCGGGCTGCTGGCAATGGAGTTCGGCAACAATGTGCCCTTCTTGCCGTTCGCCGCAGGTGTGTTGCCAACCTTGACCGAGGTGGAGTCGCTGGCATACTCCCAAATCGGCGTTCCGTCCAGCCAGATTTCAAGCGTGCTGAAATCCAACTGACCGGCAAACGTCTCATCGAGCTGATACCAGAAGGTCGGATAACCATTGGTATAGTTGTCGCAGTCAGGCGACATCGAGTAACGTGTGATCAGCGGTTGACCATCGTACTGGGTGCGCTTAATCACCGAATACCAGGCGTCACCAGACTCTTCTTCGGCTCCAAAGCACGTGACCGCAAACTCAACCCAGTTCTGGCCATTTTCCTGATGGAAGCCACGAACCGTTGACGGGAAGAAGATGTTGTCACTGCGCCAGTTACCTTCACCATCCCACCAGCCTACACTCAGCTTGCTGGGATCGGTGGTTTCGTTGTTATCGTACTGCATATCGACGATAGCGTACTGCCCATCGTCGAAACAAATGTCATTGCACGACGGATCACTCAGATAGGTCATCATACCGTTGTTGTCACCAATCGGCGTGATTTCCCAATCCTGGTAGACACTGGGGCGAACCACCGGTGACTTCCAGATTGCCAGCGAATTAGCCGCAGTGCCGGTATTATCGGTCACCTGCGGAGGCATCTCGACCGTAACCGAACCGTCGGCGTATGTAACCATACCACCGGTTCCAAAGTCGCGGTTGACCCAGTAAGTCTCGTAGTGAGCTTCTGACGAGTAGGCTACGTCACCGGCATCATCACTATCAAAGAAGAAGAGATGACCCCAGCCAAAACCGCCTTCTGTCAAAGCCCAGAACTGGAACGCTCCGGCATACTGCGTGGTCGTACCCTGCTGCGGCAGAGTGCTGAACTGAATGATGTTCGCGTCGTAGGAATCATCCGGAATGTTGTAAGAAACAGCGATTCCGTAAGGCATTCCGTATGCGGAACCGAAGCGACCGATACCTTCGAGATTGTCACAACCATTCTCAAGGTTGCGCTCAATCGTTCCGGGACCGAAGTCTTCCGGATTCGAAGTAACGGTGCAGGTACCGTTGGCTACGTCGATGCCCAGGGCCGGCATTGCTTCGCCACCCTCGACATGCATCCGCACCTGGTAGCTACCGTCGGCAGGCTGCCACGCAGCCCGGTAGACTCTGTACGACTTGGTCGTATAGGAGCCGTTCGGCAGCAGCAACTGCGAGGCACTACCGATTTGATCAGCGGCGCTGATCGGAATCCAGTTGGTGCCGTCAGTGGTGTACTCGAAGAGTACCTGCTGACCGGTCCAGGTCATGCCATAAACATAACCGTTCCAACAGCCGGCGATCATACCCCATGGAGCGGAAGTATCCTCGATATCGAGGTACGTGCTGAATGTGGTAGAGCCACAAGCGTTGTCGTACACGGTGAATGCCAACTGGTGTTCGCCCGGTCCAAGACCGCTCGGATCCCACGGTACATCAAAGTACCCGTTGGCATCCGGAGTAACATCCAGACAGACATCGTAAGTCTGTGACTCATCGACTGAGAGACAGACCTTCGAAATACCGGAGTTAAACGTCGGTGAGGTACCTTGTGACGACTGATCATCTGCCGCGAAGAGCGTGAAGGTGAGCAGTTTGGTACCCACCGGGATCGTCAGACCCGGATCATTCGAATTCTCAAGATCCCAGGTGTTGGTGCCGTCGGTCGCACTGACCGCCGTGCCGCGAGGATTAGTGCCGTCGTAGAACAGCGTAATCTTATCGCTTGCTACACTGACACCGGAGGTGTTGGTAACAACAGCGCGGAAATCGTACCATCCGTCACTGTCGATATAGCCTTCCTCATCGGCCAGCGTTGCGCACCATGGCGCCTGGGCATCAGGACCATTATCAAAGTCAGTCCATTCATTGTCGAAGGACGACTTGAACTGGAATTGAACGTTATCAATCGGACAACCATCACCCGGATCCGCGTCAGCGCAGAAATACTCGCCTTCGCAGAAGAAGCCACCGTCGGCGGGCGAATTAATCGATACCGTCGGCAGCCCGTTGGCAACCGTTACGGTAATCATCGCCTGCGTCTTGTCGGTGTAGTTGTCACTAATATCACAGACTGAAGCTGCAATCACGTACTGACCGTTCGGTACAGAATTCAGCGTATGCCAGACAGCGCCGAACGGGCCGACGACGGAGCCATTAGCGGTCGCTGCCTTATCCAACGGATTGTAGGCAACTTCCGCAATCATCGTGGTGTCGGTACCGCCGACAGGCCAGTAGTACCAGACTACCTTCTTGATCGGCTGGTTGTCAAAGACAACGCCATCGAGTGTGACATCGCCGGCTACGCAATCACCATCATGCGGATCGGTGATATAGAAGTTGGCCGGAATGTTGTCCAGGAAGTAGACATCGATATCATCCGATGCACTGTTACCAACCTGATCATACATAACGGCATGGAGGGTGCAATCTCCGCCGAAGTCCTGAGCATCCTCAGGTGTAAACAGCCCGAGTTCAACCGGGTTGAATGTCACCTGCCAGTTGCCCTGGTAATCGGTGCTGGATCCAACGAAGGTTTCGCAGAGGTAATAGTCAACTCTGGAGACTTCGCAGGAATCATCAGCCGGAATCGTCATCAACTGGACCGTGATGTCCTCACCCGGAAGGGCATAGACATCACCGATACCGTTCAATCTCGTCGAAGGATTGACCCAGGTACGGGTTTCCGTACCGTCGGTCTGATATAAGCTGAACGCAGGCTGCGGAGCGGTGCAGTCGTAGTAGACCAGCATGCCCGAGCCGTTGTTCTGAGCATCGTCAAAGGTGTAATCATCAAAGTTGCCGTCGCCGTCGTAATCAAACATCCAATTGCCGGCGGCATCTTTGACTGCCAGACGAACGCGGTAGGTATGTCCGCATTCGAGATCCTCACCATACTGCCATGGGTAGACCCAGATGGAATTATTATTGACATAATCCATCGTGTAGTGAGGATTCTGGTCATAGTAATAGAAGATATCCGGATCGTTGACATCGCAGAAGTACAGGCGTACCGGATCGTTGATATCAATCGCATCCAGATTCACCGGATCGGCTTCGATGCTAATAATGCCGTCGTTCTGGTTCGGTCCCAGACGCCACATTGACGGCCCGCCGCAAACGGAAACGAATTTCCCTTCCTTGACGGACATTGTCATCTGCGGCAGATCGCCATCAACGCAGATCTTCACGAACGGCGTCGTGTAGGCGTTGTTGAGACCGTCGTAGACGATGGCATACAGCCAGACATAACCGCTCGAGAGAGCCGAGTTATCCCAGTCTACTGTCGCCTCATCTTCATCGAAAGGCTCGACACCGATTTGAACACCGTCTTCCGTACTGCCGGTGAGGCTGTAGTAGAATTCGGCACGAACGGCATCTGAGTTGTCGTAGGCGTTGGGATCGACCTGAACGGTTATCGGAATCGGATCACCAGCCGGCAGCACGATCGGTACACAAGAGTAACCGACCGGATCGACAATCATTGCCGCCGGAGCGATCTGATCCGGTACGCAGAGATTAACGTCTGTCTCACAGTCGTTACCACTGCGTTCGTCGGTGATCGTGACATACATCAACGCTTCGTCACCGGTCCCCTGAGTCTTCGGCCAGTCAACGGCTGAGAACATGAAGGAGTACGGCAGTTCGGCGTGTTTTGCATACTCGATACGGGTGCGGACGTCGTTGACCAGTACCCAGACATCGACCGTATAATATGGGCCGGTGTCGGGATCAACGATCGAGACCTCAGCGGTGTTCAGATCATCGCGGGTGACGTCGAATCCACAGGTAGTCTGCGGAGCCCCGGCGCCGTTGATGGTAAGAACATCGCAAACCAGTGCGTTCGGATTCCAGGTGAATTCGAAGGTACCGCAGTTGGCAAGAGCATCGTCGAGCGACAATTCATTGCCGACCTCGTCGACGCCGATGATTCTCAACTCATAGGTGCCTTCGGTGCTGGGAGCAGAACCGAGGTTGATAGTTTGCGTGAAGGTCAATCCGTTCTTGGTCATCGGGGTCGAAATCGGATAGTTAATCCACGGACCCGGATTACCATCACCCTGGTCTTTCAAACGATAAACGGCGTAAGCCGCATCGATATCCACATCAGAGGAAATCGCGGTGATCGTCAGCGGGTTATTCGGACCGTAGTTGCCGCCAGTGGTCGGGAATTCGACACAAGCTGTCGGCGCCTGGGCATCCGGAATACCCTCGAAGATCGCCTTGTTGAACTCGAAGTTACCGCAATCGTCCTGAGTACGGATCGAGAAGCGGTAGGTCTTCCCGTCAGTCAAGGGACCCGATTTCCAGTAGTTATAGGTCGGATCAGGGAATTCACCGTTGAAGGTGGTCCCGAAAACATTGCTGTAATTGATGTCATCACCGGTGGAATCGACATAAACATAGAAGTTAGTCGCGTCACCGGCCTGTGCAGCCTTGTTCCACTTCAACTGCAACTCACCACCGGGCAGTCTCTCGACAAATACCGAATCCTGAATGATCGCCGTCGGACGACGAGTATCCAGCGGAACGGTAGCGGTGTAGGTTGTATTGCGAAGCGGTGAAGTCTGCACTGAATCTATGTTACCGGCATCATCCTCGAAATAGATCCAGATTGTGAAGTCGGCATCCACCGGGTCGCTGTTGGCGTCTTTTGCCTGCAGTGTCGGAGGATCCTGTGCCGGATCGGTAGCGGAGCCTATCGTCTTCTCATACGCCCAGATACCGCTGCCTTCGTCGGTGAAGGCGGTATTGGAAGCTCCGCCGATGCCGCCGTGGAACAGGTCGCCCCAAACCGAAGCGACATCATCACTGCTGGAGAGGTCGGCTTCGATACGGACTTCATCACCGAGGTTGGTGCACCCGGAAGCATCATTGTCAGCCAGTGTCTGATACTTGGTAGCAGAAGCAACTGGCGGTTCAAGGTCAAGAGCCGGCAGGAAGTCAACTGTGTCGACTGCCGTGTTACAGCCGTTGTCAACAGCGGTGACAATCGCGACCTTCGCAGTATCCGCACCCGAGGGAAGATCCACGGGTATCGGATCGGTTAGTTCGAAGATCAAGCGCCACACTCCCGCGCCGGTCGTCACATCAGTCATGTTTTCCGCCGTGGCACCAGGCACAAAGCGGGAGATGTCGGCAACGACGTCGTCGACTTCAAAGAAGCCGCTGGAGCCGGTATAGACCCACAATACCAACTCGTCACCGATAGCAGCGCCGTCTGCCGGTCCGGTATGGTTCGCATAGATCGCGAACTTCACCGAGTCGATTTCCGGAGCGATGTTATCGATGTACTGGGTATTGAAGACGTAGGTCAAACTGGTCGAGTTGCCTAACGTATCCGCGGCCGTCAAGCCAATTGAGAACGGATAGATGATATCGAGCGTTCCCGGGTCGATCACGAATGAAGTGTCAACTGCCGGGCCCGACTCTCTCGTCAGCAACGTTACATTACTCCCCATGTCGAAAGCGGAGAGATCGGCTCTTAACGAATTCGAGTCCAAATCACCGCTGGAGTTAGTCACGTTTACGAGCAGTGAATCGCCGATATTGAACGTCGTCCGCGCGTTACAGTTGGTCATGTCATAAATGCCACCTGTAAACGTCAGATCCGGAGGCTCGAGATCCAGGATAGCGGTGTAAGCCTCGCCGGCCGACTCGCAGTTGAGTGGATCCCAACCGGGATTATGCAAGTAACCGCCGGTACCAAGGGAGCCGCCGACGCGGTTCGACAGGCTGGCCGTGCTATCGTTTCTGACGATGTCGACGCCGTCCGGCAGGATCGCCAGGTCAAGCCCGGTGCCGTTATAGTCGGCCGCGTTAGCCAGTACCGAATCGGTCCACACGTCTACCGAAAGCATCAGTGTGTCACCATCGGCTACCGGGAAGTGGAGTCCGGTGAAGTAAATCAGCGAATCCTCTTCAAAAACGCTCGTCAGGGTTTTTGTGGCAAGGGTGGATATCGTGCCATCACTTCCACTCTTAACCTTTACATACAACTTGCTAACAGCAAATTCTGACTCTATGCAGGCTTTGACAGCCACGGCTGAGAGCGAATCTCCAGCAACCAGACTGTCAAGAGCGCCCATCAGCAGTATCACATCCGTTTGATTCGGGCCAATCACCAGAGAGCTGTTATCCGGCACTCCAGTGTACCTGGTCAAAGGATCTACCGCGTTAATATTGCGGTCTGCGAATGCAACAGGCGCGAATAAAGCCAACGTTAAGGTCAGAACAACAGTTAGCACAATCAGATTTCGAATAGCATTCATTCGACAATCCTTTGTTACTCGTTGTCTTTCCTTAAGTGATCTTTCTTTTTCGGCATTGATTTGCATTACGATCAATACCCTCCTTTCCAATCTTTCCCACGCAGGTTAAGATCTTCCATGAATTCTCCTCGGTTTAGAAGTCCATAGTTTATGTCTTCAATTCTATCGTCTTCCCATGAACAAATGATCAATAATCGCCCCCCTTCCCTGCTGCTTCCAATTTGCATAAATTCATTCTATTTGCCGCTTTCTTCCCTAAAAGCAAAAGAACTTGAGGAAACGCCAGAGTCGGCGTTTCAAGTTCCTCAGTCAATCTTGCTGGCTGATTGTCTTTTGACAGTTTTGATAGTCTCCGCTTACGGCTTTCTGCCTCTTCCAACCGTACGAAATAACGGGCACGTAGGATCGCTTTCCCATCGCCCAGACTCTCAAACCGGAACGGTGATAACTCTGCCGGGTTGCGCTCACCCGCGTGCAAGTGAAAAAAAGCACTAACTGCACTAACAGAATTATCCCCCGAAAATTTCCGGTCATGGTAATTTCTTTGACCAAGACTGTCAAGAAAAAACTTTGTTTCACTTCCACTTACCGCGTTCCACCTGCTGTTCAAATCATGGACATTAAGGGCGTCATAGTTGACTCCAACAAACCATGATTCAAACTTCGATTTGTATCTTTGACTATCGGCAGACTGTTTCAAATTTTTACACCTTGCGGAGGTTTTTTTCTGAAACAGCCGAAAGTGAAACAGACCCTGAGAGCAATCCAACTGATGTGATTGAGATTTCCCCGTGCGATCGCAAAGCTCCGATAGACTACTCCTTCCCGTGTCGGCTTCGACACCGAAATGACAAGATTCAAGGTTTCTATAGCAATCGTTTGTTTTCATAGTACGTGATAACTGCAGCTTTGACTCAGGAAATGTGAAAAAAGGCCTGGCCTCGCGCCCATTACCACAGGCCCGATCAAAATCGCCAGGCAAACTTGCATGACTGCGTCCGCCGTCCGGGCGGAACAATGGCCCAAACTTCGACGCTCCGGTCAAACGCCGATCTCCAACTTCAAGTTGCGCTCTCACTTTCCTCCGCAATTGTCCAAAAGCATTAGCCTTATGGCTGAGTGAAGTTTCCGCTTAGCGCCCGATTCGATCAACAAAAACTTTCGAAAAGTTTTGCCGAACAGTAACCCCTTTCTTGGTAATAACTTGTTGTCCGACTTTGTATTTTACCCTAGCGCCTGGTAGAGCCGGACATAGCTCTGATAACGTTCCTGAAAAATATTACCTTCCTCAAGTGCTTGCTGAACAGCGCATTCCGGCTCATGCGTATGTGAACAACTGTTGAATTTACACTCATCTACATAAGGAGCAAACTCGGGGAAGTAGTGCTGTAACTCCTCCTGAGTGATGTCCCAGAGGCCCAAGACCTTAAGTCCCGGCGTATCGACGACAAACCCACCCTCTGCCAGCGGATGCAACTCTATCGTCGTGGTAGTATGCCGTCCCTTGCCGGTAGAGTCGGAGATCTCACCGGTCTTTAACTTAAGTCCGGGCTGCACCTGGTTGAGCAGGGATGATTTCCCGACTCCCGAATGCCCAACAAAGATTGACTCTTTCTCACGCAGGATGGTGCGCAACTCCCCGATACCGGTACCGTCTGACGCAGAGGAGGTGATGACCGGCACAGAGATTGAGCCATAGATCTCTTTGACGTGCTCCAGGTCAACCTTGTGTTTGAGATCCACCTTATTAATCACTACCGCCGCCTGCAGACCACCTTTGTAGGCGGCGACTATCAGACGGTCAAGCAGGTGTTGTTTGAATCTGGGGTGTGCAACTGAGGTCACTATCACCATCTGGTCAACGTTGCTGACCAGGATTTGCTCATAGGCGTCGGAGCCAACACCGACCTTGGGGCGGGAAAACTTCGACGAGCGCGGATGCACCCCCTCTATTCCCCCCGGTCCTTCACCTTCAAAGACGAAGTCAACAACATCCCCGACCGCCACCGGCGTTCTCTTGCTTACCTGCTGTTTCACCTTCGCGAGTACTTCGCAGGCGTACTCACGCCCCTGTGACAAGACGATGAAGGTTTTGCCGTGCCCCCTTATGACCCTACCCGTCATAATCGGGTTCGTCCTGGAACCCCTGCTCCATAAGCTCTTCTATTTCCTGCCGCCTCGATTTGTGGCGATTTTTCTTGCGGCGTTGTGCCTTCTCGCGCCTTCTCTCTTTGCGGCGCTGTTTTTCTTTCTCGAAATCGTAGTTTAGAAATCTCTCGATTCTTTTCTTGTCTCGATTTGACAAATCATCTGACATTGTCAAGATTCTCCTGTAAACAAAAAAACGCAGACACTAAATGCCTGCGGAAGTTGAGTTCACGAACAGTTTGGTCGGCTTGAATGAAATTATCACCAGCCGGCATTTAGCTGTAACTATACCTTGAGATACCTCTCTTTCCTCACAATGGCTCTCATGTAGAACTCTCCTTCCCGAGCTAAGCATACATTTGCATCGCTGTTACGTTGATAAGCTATTGGGCGTTATCAATTGTGTCAATAAAAAAGTTGAAGAGGACGGCGCCTGACAGCCTCCTTTTGCGCCTTGACACGTATAAAGCATTGGCTATATAAAACAAGAGGACGCTAAAACTCGCTCCGGGAGGTTACTTGAAAAAGGCGGTTGTCGTGCTGTCGATGCTCCTGGTGACGCTTCTTATTTCTCTGAGCGTCTCCGGACATTCATCCCTGCGAGCCTCGGAACAGAGTCTCTTCCGGGCTGACTCACCCTCCGGCACAAAAGGTCTTCTCGACGATCCCAATCTGATTTCCATTACCATATTCGAGCGAACAGACAGTCTCATCGAACACGTTTATGCCAAAGACGACCCCCGCCTCAGGCAGGATATTGACCAGAATCCCCCGGCGTTTCAGTTCGATTTCATGGGCACGCCTTTGGAGTATTATGATGTCTTCGTCAGTGATCAGCAGGGCAACCTTGATATTCACGGGAGATACCTGACGATTGAATGTTACTTCAATAAGCGACGCGGCGGTGTGGCGAATAATATCGATGCCGTCAGACTGGACTTCAGGGGAGGCGCGTTTCAGTGGGCCAATCGAGTCGGTTCATACCAGGTTGGATTCGGCCCGTTCCCGAGGCCTGATGGTGATGTGCAGTACGCCATTGGCGCTGTCGATTTGAAGCACACCCTCATGGGTTACGGGTACTCCCGAATCACATTGGGATTTTCGACAGAGTCGACGATCGTCACTTACCTGCAGCGATGACAGCGACTGAGGTGATCTTAGTCAGACCCGGATATTTCTCCAACAGGAACGGTCTCTATCCTGAGTAGTCTCGCCGCGCCGGGACCTACCGTGACCTCAAAATCGTTGCTGTTCTGCCAGCGTTCAATCAGCGTGTCTCCTGCTACTTCGTCAACCAGTACCCGTCTCTGCCGGCTTGCTGCCGGGAGGATGGGATACTCTGAGTCCCCGAGATGCAGCCTCATGGTCTGAGTTTCGGATGGCAGGCAACGCCGATTCACCAGGAACAGACATCTGGCAGCAGACGTATCCTCCCCGAAGAAACCTACTTGAGCATACATTGAATCATCAGCAAACTCTCGCGATTTCAGTGAGTCGATGAAGCTGAAGCTGCTGTCGCGAACATCCGTCCAACGGCAAGCCCCCAGCCAGTTATGTGCCACAAGTCGGGGACCAATTGCTTCCACCCACGGACCAACGAGTGTATCCACTTGCTTCCAGGTCGGAGTAGGTGGTGAGTTCTCGTTCAACCCTTGTAGAAACCCCGAAAACCGGGTCGAGATGAGGTGCCAATAGAAGATTCCCTTAACGCCATATGCCAGGGCAAGATTTACCATGCACAAGTTTTCCTCTGCGGTCAGGCGTCGGGAAGATTGTGGTGTTGCCACACGATCCTCGAACCCCTGCAAGGTGACATAGTAATTCACCTGCCTTGCCAGTGACATCCGCTTATTGATATCGAGATACTTGATGTACGAGTAGTTGCCGCCCTCCCAGGCATCCTGAATTGATTTGACGGACTTGTCGATATCTCTGCTCTCGGTGGTATGCATATGCCTCACCGGGTAATTAAAGTCAAACTGCGTGGAACCCTGATAATATGATTGTACGTCGGTGGCCCAACTCGCCGGACACATGAAACCTGGTTTCCCGGTAAGCTCGACCAGCAGTGAATCAACTTTCTTTGCTGACAACATGTTATTCCGGTTGAAACACAGTTCCTGGTCATCGAAGATATACCACCCGAGCACAGTGTTGCTGGTGTCGAAATACTGATTCGTAAATTCTTTGAGATGACGCTTCGCTGTCTCGCCGGAGTCTTCCCATAAATCAGGCGAAAACTGATCAATCAGTTTCACCCGGTCGATTGAGAGATCTCTGTTTCCGTAGTAGTCAACATGGTAGCCAATGTTGGCAATTTTGAAGAGATGTTTGCAGGTTTTGCAGCTTTGGTCACATGGGTAGCAATCATCCGGATATTGATGCGACCCGTCATCGCAAACGTCAACTTCATGGAAGTGATAGTGAAGCGGGGGAGTGAAATAGAAACCGGCGTCAGTCGTATCGACGACATATACGGTGTCGGATTGAAGTATCTCATCTTTGGTCGCGCACGAGTTTGGCAAACTGTCTATATCAACGTAAATCCGCGCAATCGTATCGATCGTGGCCGGTGTCCGATCTTCCCCAAGTTTGATTCTCATCGTGACTTCATAATAGTGCGTATTGTCAAGCGGCTCCATGATCGTGGGGATCCAACTGAATTCCTGATAGTAGCAGCAAGACCTCGGATCCGGCCCTGCCTCGATTGAGAATGGAGGTGTGCCCATGAAATCAGAAGCCCGAAATAGCAGATAATCCCCATCGTCGTGCATCGGTACTGCTCTGTTGTCATGCCAGAGGTTGCAGTCGTCAAAGGCATTTTCTGCAGCCTTCCACACCCGGTAGGTTGAGCGTGCATATATGTAAGGCCAGTCAAATGACGAATCAATCTCTGCTTCCTCTGCGCATTTGGAGACTGTCGGATGCGAGTGAACGTTGAAGACTATTACGCGGAGTCCCGCGTTTCGGTAGGCATTTAAGTCCGTGGAGGTGTAGCACTGCCCAACCACAGCATTCATATGCAGAGTATCCGCAAGTGCGGAGAGAATGGCGCTACTGTCCGCACATGTCAGATGAGGTACGTCCTCGCTCCAAACACCGAACAGGAAGGTAGAGTCAGTGACAGCGCAAGCAGAGGTACAGCATACTACCGTTGCTAACAACCAATTCACAGCTATGCTTTTAAACACTGAACCTCTCTGTAACACGTTGTGCGATTCATTCTTGCGGCAGCGCCTGGGTAAGCGTCGCTTCATTGGTCGGTTGAGAACAGCTTGCCTTGTTTTGTCAGGCAGTTCCCGCTCAATGATCGTGACTAGAGCTTAATGGATTGTGTAAAGCCGCTCAAGTTCAAAAGACTGCACCTGCGGCGCAGCAGTCAACGCCTGCCGCAACGGAGAAGGCCTATATCTTCTTCCCCACCAAATCCGCGACACCATGCCAGTGACCGACTCCACCGTGCGCGTGAAAGTAATCATACTCGGCATAGTAAATGGGGCGGAGCGGTTGGCTCATCTCAAGTAGTTCGCCATAGTTGTAAAGTGAGTAGATTACGCCCGAACCATCGCGGAAAACCCCCGGCGCGATTTCATGCGACTTGCGTTTATGTGGTTTGTAAGAGGGGTCATCTATCGTAAAGGTCTGGGCAATGAACAAACCCTTGCGTTTCAGCCCGGCGATCGCGCGACTACAGATGTCAGCTGCCTCTTTCTTATGCATAAACTGAAACAGATTCATCGCGACGATGATGGCGTACTTATTCTTCGCTATCTTAAACTCGCGCGCGTCGGCTACCACGGTTTTGATATTCAGACCTTGTTCATGAGCCTGCCGCTCACACTTATTGACGCCGGCCTGAGTCGACTCCACGCCGATCACTTCAAAGCCTTCGGATGCCAGGTACAGCACATCGCGCCCTTCCCCCATGCCCAGATCGAGCGCTACACCTTCGGGGGCCAGTTCGGCAAAGCGTTTTGTCAGTTCCGAGGGCTTCTTCCCCCAATAGAGTTCCGGTTTGCTGTAAATTTTCTCGTAGTCCTTCGCCATGCCGCCCAATCTATGGAGATGCGGCATCAAGGTCAATCGCTTTGGCGAAGGGGTTAGGGACGATGAATTAGAGGCGGGTTAGTCCTGTTTAACCCCGCACAGCTCCGAGAGCTGCTCCAGGTTTTCGGTCTTGCCGATCAGGACCAGGATATCGCCCTCATCCATTTTGGTCTCGGCAGGCGGATGCATCTTCAGATCACCGTTTGGTTTTCTGATGCCGATAACAGTCAGGCCATACTTGGAGCGCAGGTCAACTTCCTTGAGGGTCTTACCTTCGAGCTTAGCATCACGCAGGATTTCGACCTCCTCAATGCTCAGCGCCATTTGAGCCCCGAACGATTCGAGGGTCATGAAATCGACGACATTAGGCCGCAGCGACGCTATCGCCATTCGTTTGCCGCCGATCTCATAAGGCAGGATCACGCGGTTGGCGCCGGCGCGCAGCAATTTCTTCTCACTTGACTTGGAGTCGGCGCGGGCGATGATGTAAAGACCGGGGTTGAATTGTCGTGCGGAGAGGGAGATGAACACGCTGTCCGCTTCATCGGGGATCGTGTCGACCAGGCAGCGCGCTTCCTTGATGCCGGCGTCGAGAAGTACGTCATCCTCGATAGCGCTGCCTTCCACATAGAGCGCACCGTCGCGGATGAGTTGCTCGAGGATTTCGGGGTCAGATTCGACTACCACCGCCTTCTCCCCCGCTTTGCTGATCTCCGAATAAACCATCTGTCCGACGCGGCCGTAGCCGACGATTATGAAATGGTCTTTGAGCTTACTGACTTGTTTTTCCATCTTTCGCCGTCCCAATATCTCCCGGATTTGTCCTTCCACGAACAATTGTCCCAGGGTACCGATAGTATATGCCAAAATTACGACTGAGAAAACAATTACAAAGATCGTGAACACCTTGCCGGCATCGGTCAGTGGGTAAACCTCGCGGAAACCGACAGTGGCAATTGTGATTATTGACATGTAAAGGGCGTCGATGATAGAGCCCCCTTCGAGTATCCGATATCCCAGCGTGCTGACTGCCACAGTCAGCACCAGGATCGTCACCAGCCAGCGCAACCGCCGTTCGGCGGAGTGGTAATCGCGCAGGCGGCTGCCTTCACGCTGTGACGGAATAAATGCCATCATGGAGGGAAGATAATGTGATTGTTAGTTTGAGGGCAAGGGGGATGAGAATGGTAATCTACCCCGTCTCCAGGTGCAGAAACGCGCCGACTTCACGCCTGAAAATCTCCGGTTTCTCGTAATGGATCATGTGGCCGCAGTCGGGAATTTCGTAGAGTGAGCCGTTCGTGAGACGGGCGTTGACCAGCTTGGCCAGCGGCAGGAAGTCAACATCGTCGCGCCCGCACAACACCAGCGTGCGCATAGTGAGTTTGTCGAGCAACTTCATGTCGCTTTCATCCATGTACTTGAAAGCCTCCGGGTCGGTCCACGGCTTGCCGGAAAATGCTTTGAGGCATTTCAGGAACACTTTCCACTCAGCCGACTCGCGGTCGACGCGGCTGAAGAGCCGGAACGTCTCCCACTGGATGCGCGCCTGATCGATATCGATGTTGCGCGCCGTGCGGTAAACATTGGGCCAGTTCTGGTAGTCGCGGTAACCGACGACGTGGGGCGCCGCTAGAACCAACGATCTCACGGCATCCGGTTGATGGAGCGCATACTTAACCGCGATCGCCCCACCGAGCGAATGCGCCAGCAGATGCACCCGCTTCTTGCCGAGTTCGGCGATTAACGCCTTGAGGTCGTTCACATGGTCGCGATAGGAGTAACCGGTATCGGGTGCGAAACTCTTGCCGTGTCCGCGCAGGTCGTAGGTGACGACGGTGTAATTTCTCGCCAGCAACTCCGGTATATCGAGCCACGACTCCGAGCTAAGTGCGATTCCGTGAATCAGGATGATTAAATCACCCTTGCCGGTTTGTTCGTAGTAAAGTTTGCGATCTTCCTGCTCAAGGTAAGGCATTGTTTTTAATCCTCGTTGATAACTCTGCGTTCAAGGTGTGACCCGATCCGCGCCGCCACCTCATAATTGATCGTCTGCGCCCAGCCGGCGATATCCTCAGCCCGCAGACGCTCCTCGCCCGATTTGCCGATCAGCACGACCTCTGATTCGAGGGCGACATCGGGGATGTCGGTGATATCGATCATGAATATATCCATGCAAATCCGTCCCCGTACCGGCGCCCTCATCCCGTTGACCAGCACGTGCCCCACATTCGAAAGCTGCCGGTCGTAGCCGTCGAAGTAGCCGATCGGTATCACCGCAATTCGCGAATCCGCAGTAGCGCGGTAGGTGGTGCCGTAGCCGACATACTCACCCTTGCGAATATCCTTGATCTGCGCGATCAGCGACTTCCAACTCAGCACCGGTTTGAGAAGTTGGTTCTCTCCTCCCTTGAGGCGGTAAGAGACATAGGTCTCCTTTGAAGGCCACATGCCATACAGTGCGATACCGGCCCGTGCCAGGTTGAAATGCGTGTGCGGGAACAGTAGTGACGCTGCAGATGAGGCAGTGTGGGCATATTGAATCGTGAAACCTTCTGACTCCACCAACTTTTTCATTGCAACATACCGTTTGAGTTGCATCTCGGCGTAGGAGTGGTCGGTGGTGTCTTCGATATTGGCGAAATGAGTTGAGAGCCCGACAAGCTGAAGCTGCTTGTTCGCTTTGAACAACTCGAGCATCCCCGGAAGCTGCTCACGATTCACACCCTGACGGTTGGTGCCGGTCTCCAGCTTCAGGTGGCAGCGCGCGGGTTTCTCCGGCTTTGCTACCTCAGTCAGTTTGCGCAGCGATTCCTCGTTGTATACGACAAAATCAAACCTTGCGGCGGCGGCTTCGTGCAAGTCCGAAAGTGGAATGTAGCCCATAATCAGCGGCGCGGTTTTGATGCCGCCGTCTCGCAGGATAAAAGCTTCCGCGAGATTGTGCACCGCCAGGAAGGGGAAGTCATCCCGATCGAGGATGCGGGCTATTTCGAGATAGCCGTGCCCGTAGGCGTTGGCTTTGACCACCGGAACCAGCCCGCAACCCTCGGCGAGATTCGATTGCAGCGCTTTGACATTATGCCGCAACGCGGCGGCATCAATTTCAAGCCAGCTCAATGATTGCAGGTTCCTGCTGTGGGCGCGAGGTTCAGTCATAGGCGGTCATGGTAGTTTGCCCCGGTGTGCAAGTCAACCACAAAGCTATTATACGCGCGACTTCCGAATGCATCTTGACTCTATCATTTGAATACGATACCCTAGCCGCGCAGATGGAACTGACCAACGAACAATTGCTGGGGATCGTCGACCGCGCCCTGACTGAGGATGTCGAAGAGGGCGATGTCACCACCAATTGTATTATCCCGGTGGAATCGCGCGGGAGCGGTGTTATCAGGGCAAAATCAGCGGGGGTGATCTCCGGTCTTGATATCGCCACGCTAGTCTTCTATCGGCTTGATTCCAGGACCGAGCTGCAGCAACATGTCGTCGAAGGGACAGCCGTCAATTCGGGCGATGAAATCCTCAGCCTGACCGGCGAAATGCGCGCCCTGCTGACCGGCGAGCGCACGGCTTTGAATTTCCTGATGCGTCTTTCCGGGATAGCCACAGCCGCCGCGAAGTTTGCTGAGAAGGTCGCGGGCACCGGCTGCCAAATCCTTGACACCCGCAAGACCACTCCCGGCCTGCGCCTTTTGGAGAAGCGCGCCGTCGTGGCGGGTGGGGGCAGCAACCACCGGGTTGGGTTGTATGATATGATCCTGATAAAAGAGAATCACATTGCAGCAGCGGGCTCAATCGAACGCGCCGTGGCCGCCGCCATTGAGTACAACGAAACGATGGCAATCCAAAACCTTGCGATCGAGGTGGAAACGCGAAACCTTGATGAAGTTAAACAAACCTGCGCGCTTGATATCGACCGTATCATGCTCGACAACTTCTCCGTGGAGGAAACCGCCGTCGCGGTAAAACTAATTCGCAGCGTCAAGCCAGACCTGGAGATCGAGGCATCCGGGAACATGATGCTCGACAATGTACGCGCCTATGCCGACGCCGGAGTCGATTTCATCTCCGTCGGCTCGATTACTCACTCCGCTCCGGCACTTGATTTGTCAATGACGATTACCCCCCTGTAATTTTCTGTCACGAAAGATTAGCTGGATATGGCTAAAGACATTACCCAGACGCAAATCGATGTCCTTAACGAACTGAAGGAACGCGCAAGTTCGTTTGTCGGAATTGATATTATTGCCCGCGAGTTAGAGATCTCAAAGACGCGGGTCAAAGCTGCCCTCAGGGAGCTGCTCAATTGGGGTTATCAGCTTGAGCAGAAATCTACACAGAAAAGTGAGCTGCGGGTGAAGTATATCGCCTCTCCCGACATTCTGTTTCCCCACGAAATCAGTTTCGGTCGCGATGAAGAATCGTTCGGGTTCAACATTTACAGCTTTGACCGCGTGGGCTCCACCAACACCCTGGCTCACAAGTATGCCGAACGGGGTGAGGCTGAAGGCACCGTTGTAATCGCTGACCGGCAGACTGCGGGCAAAGGCCGTCTGGGCAGAAGCTGGCACTCTCCGGCGCGCACCGGCGCGTACATGTCGATTATCCTGCGGCCTGAGATTTTGCCGACCTATGCCCCCGGGTTGTCACTGATTGCGGCGGTCAGTGTCGCTGAGGCAATCCGCAAACTCTACAAGCTCAAAACAGCAATCAAGTGGCCCAATGATGTATTGATCAACGACAAGAAAGCCGCCGGCGTACTTACCGAACTCTCCGCCGAACTTGACCACGTCCGTTATGTGATTGTCGGAATCGGAATCAACATCAATATGACCGAAGCTGACTTCCCGGGAGAGATCCACAGCCGCGCTACTTCGATCCGCATTGCCTCCGGTGACAAAGCCGATCGCATTGCTTTGGTGCAAGGAATCTTAAGTCACTTCGAAGCACGCTATCACGATTTTTGCGATAGCGGCATCGCCGGTCAAATAAAGGCAATTCGCGGCTACTCCTCCATCCTCGGCAAGAGGATTCGCTTCTCCTATCGGGGGGATAATGCCGAAGGCACGGCAGTCGATATCGATGAATCAGGTCAGCTGCTGGTCGATCTGAACGGAGAACGGATCGCAATCAGCTCCGGCGAAATCACCTTGACCGACAGCTACTAATCCTGCTTCATATCAGTCGTTATGGCTTCCACTCATTCCCGTGCCCGCATGCTGCTATTTTCAATTGCGGCTGTTGTTATTCTTTTCGTTGTCCTTGAGTTGACCCTGCGGGCTGTGGTGTCGATTTCTGTCGGGTATATTTCAAAAAGGCAGGACATCACTTTCGAATACAAACTCTGGCAAATGCACCTGTTCGATTCCTTCATGGGAATGAATGAGCCTGATCCGCAACTGTTCTGGCGGCTGAAGCCCGGCTACAAGAGCGATTTCATTTCAATCGACTCCGACGGCTTTGCGGGACCGGAGATCAAACCCAAGCAAGCGAATGAATTCCGCATCTTCTTTCTCGGTGACTCTACACCCCTCGGTTTGGGGCTGCCCAAGGCAAACCTGACATTCGTCCGGCAATTGCAGACGATGCTGCAACAGCAATTGCCGGATAAAACCGTGACGGTGATCAACGGCTCGGTCGCCGGCTACACCAGCTGGCAGTGCCGCAAGCAACTAGAACTTGACGGTGACAGACTGCATCCCGATATGGTCATCACCTACTTTGGGAACAATGATCCCTCGATAAACGGTTACCTGACTGATGAAGAGCTGTACCGCCAGACCAGCCATTCCGGTTGGTTGAATCGGCTGCTGGCGCACTCGTACATCTATCAACTGCTCAAGGGGGTAGTGCTGGGACTTAAACCGACTCCCACAGGAGAGAAAACCCTGACACCACGTGTACCGCTGGCACAAGCGAAGGAGAATCTGGAATTCATCTATCACTGGTGCAGGTCGCGAAATGTCTCCCTGGTCCTTTGTACGGTGCCGACGCCGGACCTGTGGCCGCCGGGAATCGAGTTTAAGATCTTCACTACCGGGCGCGACAGTGAGGGCCGCCTGGTGATGGCATCCCGGATGCAGCAGGACCTCGAGCAACACTGGTCACTCTGCCTCGACACCCTCCTGCTTCCGGGCCGTTCCGATGAGTGGACGCAGCAAGTATATCAAACAGCCTACCGCGATCTCGGTGATCCCGGTCGGGTTGCGGAACTGTACGCAGATCAACTCAAGGCTTCTCCCGATGATCCTCGCTTGCTGAACAATTTTGCGGTTGCCCGGTGGTATGCCGGTCAATCATCTGATTCGATTCTTGCTCGGGTAGCTACCATGACACCCGCCAACCCGGTGCCGTTTTACAATCGCGGCATTGTCGATTATCGTTCCGTGCGTGACTCGGCAAAGGTATACCTCGATTCAGCGAAGCAGTTGGATAATTACTCGCTGCGGATCAAGAAAGGCTATAATGACCTCTATCTCTCTTTCGCAAAATCGCACTCACTGGTGCTGGCTAATGTCGACTCACTCTTCAATGGCCTGCCCGAAAACGAGTATTTTATCGATCATTGCCACCCGACGGAAGTCGGACATTCGCTGATTGCCCACTTCCTGACCGACCTGCTTCGGGGACGGTTAATAACTACAAAATAGTCCACTTAAGGCTTTGCCGCCGTTTCGCCAAGCTGTTGCGTGTAAACAAGATCGTGGAACGTAGAGAAATTAGTGCGTGATTTTAAGTGCCCTGTTGTGACGAAAATAACTGTTGACATAGTTCTGGGATTGTATTAAAGTTGCCCTTCAGTTTTAGGCATAGGATTGCGGCAATGCCGAAAATGAGACGGTAACGCCAATATTGATCTCTTGGTTGGGATAATGGGAGTTTTTGTGAATCAAGGAGAAGCTATGAAAAGGATCTGCATCCTGCTGCTCACAGTAAGTGCCATTCTTGTAATCACTCCGTTAGCGGTTCTAGCCGACGGCGAAACTAATTATGGGGCGGAGATTCATGTCGAGCACAGACTGCACTTAAATGACCAGGGAATGGGGAAGAGCTTTAACGAGTTCAACGTTAAGCGTGGTTGGTTCTGGGTCCATCACACTTTCAGTGATCGCTATGAAGCCCGCTTGACTCTCGAAGCTTACGATCCCATGCGCAATGAAAGCAACAACACCGGCTGGACCATGCGGCTTCGTCATGCTTACTTGCAGGTGAACGGCTTGGTTCGCTATGTCGATGCCCAGGCTGGTATGGTCGACAACTACTATATTGCCCGTGTCGAGAAGGCTTGGGGCTATCGCTTTGTCGACGAGGTTTCACTCCACAAGCTGGGGTATTTACCGGAAGCAGATCTCGGTGTAACCCTGATCGGCAAGTGTCCCGGAGACTGGGGCGTTCTGGTTGTGCAGGTTCTCAACGGTGCTTCCTACACCGAACGCGAGCTGAATAAATACAAAGACTTTGCCATTGTTGCCGACATTCGGCCCTTCCCCAAGAGCCCCGATTTTTCGGGAGTTGCACTTCTGGGTCAGGCCTACATCGGTTGGCCGAATATCGTGGACAACAGCGGCAGCGTTAGCTTTCCGAAAAACACCGAGAAGAATCGTTTGAATGGCGCGGCGATTTTCGAGTATCGCAACTGGCTGAGAGCTTTTGCCGAAGTTTTCCAGACCAAGGATGACCAGAATTGGACCAACGATAAGAGCCCGCAGTATGTTAACGAGGCGGTTGGGTTCTCGCTCTTTGGACGCGTAAACATTGCCACCTCCGATACGTGGCTGGCGCGCGTCAGAGTCTTCTCCAAGTATGAATGGATCGACCGCAACAGAAATGCAACGGATCCCCTGCTGGCTGATGAGGGTGATGCGCGTTATCTCATTGCCGGCGTCTCCTATGAGCCGGTTGACGGTTACGAGCTGGCAATCTCCATCCGTCGCGATACTGAAAACCACGTGGTTGACAACAGCTATATCAATGAGCAGGAGAGCAACTCCCTGCTGCTCGGCCTTCGCGCCCTGATTCAGTAGACAACGAGACAAAAGGCTCTCGATTTCAACCAAGCTAATTGAGCCCGGCTCTTCGTTAAGAAGGGCCGGGTTTTTATTTCACCCTCGTCGTACTCTCTGCCTCAGAGAGCATCGCACTGCAAACGACTTGATCGAATTTTCCCTATAGCATAACTTACCTTATCTGGTTTACTCAATGACTGTGCACGATCGCCGGCTGTGTGCTGTCTTGAACTATCTGTGATTTCTAACGGGAGCTTCCTGGATATGTGTCGCAACCTGCAATTCAATTTCTTCATCGCCGCGCTAGTCCTGCTTCTGGCAGGCGGTGCGAAAGCCACTGACATTCGCTACGCCCGCTATCCCGCCCTGTCACCTGACGGTGCGACGGTAGCTTTCACTTACCGGGGCGATATTTGGCTGGCGCCAACTTCGGGCGGTGAGGCGAAACGACTGACGGTGCATGAAGCCGAGGACATCCTCCCGCAGTTTTCCCCCGATGGCAAACGTGTGGCGTTCAGCTCACGCCGCCACGACAACTATGATGTTTACGTTATGCCGGTGTCAGGCGGTGAACCGACACAGGTTACTTTCAACACGCAGGATGATATAGTCAGCGGTTGGACGCCGCAGAGTGACTCGATCCTCTTCATGTCACAGCGCGACGGTCGCGGAGACATCTTCAAAGTCGCTGCTGGTGGCGGCGTTCCGATCAAGCTCACCGGCGATTACTATGAAAGAGAATGTGGGGGCAAACTCTCCAGCAGCGGTCGCTATCTCGCCTTCTTCACCGGTTCGGGCTATGTCCGCTGGTGGCGGCGCGATCTGAAAACCGGGGGCAACAGCGATATTTTCCTGTGGGACCGTTCACAACCCGATTTCGCGACGATTCGTCTCACCTCCAGCCCGACTCACGAATTGTGGCCGGTCATCAACGAAGCAGCCAGTGAGGTCTATTACGTTGCCAACTATGATGACACCTGGGCGCAGGTTTACAGCGTTCCCCTCACCGGCGGCAACCCGGTCAGGCTGACGAACTTCGCTGGCGACGGCGTGCAGTGGCTCAACTCAACGCCCGATGGTTCACGGCTGATCTTTGAGCAGGATTTCCGGCTCTGGACGCTTGACCCGTCTGACCCGCAGGCACAGCCCCAGGAAATCAAGCTGGTCGCCGCGAGCGATGACAAAGAGAACCGCGTCGAACGCAAGTCACTTAGTTCCGAGGTCGAGTGGTTCTCGCTCTCACCTGACGACAAGAAGATAGCGGCGGTGATGTTCGGCGATATCTTCGTCATCCCGGCCGACGACCCGAAGCAGGCGCGCCGCGTGACCACTACCGAAGCACGCGAAACTTATCCCGAGTGGGGGCCCAATTCCCGGACGATTTACTATGCCTCCGAGCGAAACGGCAACTATGATATCTACAAGTACGACTTCACCACCGATACCGAATCGCAGTTGACCAATACTCCAGAGTCGGAAACGAAGCCGCTCCCTTCACCCGATGGCAAATACCTCGTCTTCTACCGCGCCACCGACAAGATAATCCGCTACGATCTCACCACCGACAAAGAAACAGACTGGGTGGATGGCAACTTCATTGACTTCCCGATAGACCCGTCGCGTTCCTTCGATTGGGCGCCCGACTCAAAACACCTGGCCTTTGTCGAATCCGATCCGACCCACGATCTTGATATCTTCGTGGCAAGCCTCGATGGTGACATCGAAAACGTTTCGCAGTTCATCAACTGGAATTATCGGCCGCGCTTTTCACCCGACGGCAAGATGATCTATTTTAGCTCCTGGACCCGCTGGGGAGAGGAGACGTACGAGATTGACCTCACTCCTAAACCGGTCGAGTTCGATGAAGCCTCTGTTGACAGCCTTTTCCTGCAGAGTCGTGAGGATAAGAAGGATGAAGACGACGGAGACGCGAATACTTCATCGGTCAAGATCGACACCTACCGCATTGCCGAGCGCCGTCACAAAGCATTCCCGATAGGTCCCACTAACACCACCCCCGTGATGACGCCTGATGGGAAAACCTACCTGTTCATAGCTAATGTACTCGGTAAGCCGGAAATCTGGTCGATCGGCGCGGAAAAGAAGGATAACCTGACGCAGCTCACTCACAGCAAGAAGGCAAAGGATGATCTGCAGGTTACTTCCGATTCCGGGACACTCTACTATCTTGAAGACAAATCGATTCGTAAGCTCGACATCGCCACGGGCAAGAGTGAGAAACTTGACTTTGCCGCCGAGAAGCTGGTGGACCGTGTGAAGCTGAACAAGCAGAAGTTCTTTGAAGGGTGGCGGATGCTGGCAGAGTATTTCTATGACCCAACCTATCGCGGAGCTGACTGGAAGGCCGCACGCGACAAGTATGCACGTCTCCTTGACGACCGCCGCACCGAGATCGAGTTTGGCGATATCATGATGGAGATGATGGGTGAATTGCGCGGCTCGCATATGTATTACTATGATCAGATCAAGAATCCGAGCAGAGATGATGAGACCGGGCGTCTGGGAATCTCATTCGATTATGGTGAGCTTGAGAAGACCGGAGCGTATCGCGTGGCTTCAGTCCTTCATGAATCGCCCGCAGAGCGTGCCGGGATCAAGCCGGGGCAATATGTGACAGCAGTCAATGGCGATCGACTCTCAGGCTCAACCAACATCGCGAAGCTGCTCAATGGCACCGTCGGTGATCGTGTCATGCTTGAGGTGAGTTCATCGCCAACAAAGACCGGCACCGAGGTAGCCGTCAAACCGGTGAACTATGCCACCTGGAATAACCTTGAGTACGAGGATTGGGTCGAACACAACCGTCACCTCGTTGATTCCCTCTCACGTGGGCGGCTGGCATATCTTCACATTAAGGCGATGAACCAACCGGCGCTCGATCGTTTCGAGGAGGAAATCGTCACGAAGACACGGGGCAAGGACGCGCTGATTGTCGATGTCCGCGAGAATGGTGGCGGCTGGATTGCAGTGCATCTCCTGGGGATGCTGGAGCGCAAACCCTACATCATGCGCACTTTCCGCGACACGCAGCCCGTCTCGGAGAACATGCACCGCTCCAAGGCATGGGAGAATCCGATGGCGCTGTTGATCAACAACTACTCCGGCTCCAATTCGGAGATCTTTACCGAGGGTTTCCGCAAACTGAAGCTGGGACCGATCATTGGCACGCCGACAGGCAGCGGAGTGATTGGGACTTCGCAATACCATTTGCTGGACGGATCCGAAATTCGCCGGCCTTCATGGGGCTCATTCACGGTTGACATGAAAGACACCGACCTGCAGCCCCGCCAGCCTGATATCATGGTGGAACGTCTGCCGCATGATTACTTGAACCACCACGACCCGCAACTGGTGCGCGCCGTTCAGGAATTGATGAAGCAGTTAGATTCGAAGTAGTGCTGCACTCGACTAATGAGGTAACCCAACCACGGGTGGGATCATTATTTTGTGCTGCTTTATTTGAATTCTCGACACACCCCGTCTCGCCCCGATAACTCGGGACTGAGCAGCCGGATAGGGGGGAATTTCCGCTGGGCGCGTCATCAATCAAAGAACCAAATCTTGCAGCAACTCGACCCGCGCAATGCCGCCATCCAGGTACTTCAACGACATATCATGATGCTGCTGGTCGTAAGACGCCACGCACTCTTTTGCGATGACAACCTCAAGATCACGCTGGTAGGCGTCAATCGCCGCCATCCTCACACAGGCGTGCGTGTTAACCCCCGCCAGAATAATTCTTTTCACTCCGAGACGTTCGAGTAGTTCATCCAATCTGGTGCGAAAGAAAGCGCTGTAACGTTTTTTGATCACGACTTCATCGGCTGGATCGATATTCAATTCGGGAAGAAATTGTGCTCCTTCAGTGCCTTCGATCGTGATGCTGATATTCTCGCGCCGCATTTGCAGGGGTGCGTCACTCAGGTCTGCGTTGTATTCCTGCTTCACCCAGATGATGGGAATATCATTCTCTCGTGCTTTGGCGGTTAGTTCATTGATCGACTTGCAAAGTTGTGGGCGTAGCTCTGCGAGTTCTTTCTTGCGGTCAAAGAAGTCGTTGAGCGCATCGATGATGATGACGGCGGAGTTGGGCATCTCTGCGTTTCCAATTCGAGAAGGGTTACTATGGTGAGTATACGTCGATATCGATTGTTTGACAATAGGATGTCCGAGTGGCCTGCCACATCGTCGTAGGGCCGAGGCTTGACCTCGCCCGGTACTGTGTGCGGCAGTCGTCCACGCCTGCCGCATTCATACACACCCCGTCTTCCGTCCCGATCAAGATCGCGACGGAATCCACCCCTCTTGATAGAGGGGA
>CAYXUL010000037.1:0-29282 GCA_964468475.1 uncultured Ignavibacteria bacterium
TCGGTGTCGGAACCCTTGATAGTCTCCTTCACTTTCTCGATCTGCGACTCGATTTCCGACTTGGTTGAAGCTTCGATCTTGTCGCCACTCTCGCGGATGAATTTCTCCGCCTGAAACGCAGCCGTATCAGCCTGGTTGCGGATATCGACCTGCTCGCGCCGCTTCTTATCTTCAGCAGCGTTGGCTTCGGCATCCTTCACCATCTTGTCGATCTCAGCCTGTGACAGACCGGAACTCGACTCGATCTTAATATGCTGCTCCTTACCGGTGCCAAGATCGCGCGCCGAGACATTGAGGATACCGTTGGCATCGATGTCAAACGTCACCTCGATCTGCGGCACACCGCGCGGCGCCGGCGGGAGACCATCGAGCAGAAACTTGCCGATGGTGCGGTTGTCGATCGCCATCTCGCGCTCGCCCTGCAGCACGTGGATATCTACTCCGGGCTGATTATTCTCAGCCGTCGAAAAGACCTGCTGCTTCTTGGTCGGGATCGTGGTGTTGCGCTCGATCAGCTTGGTGAACACACCACCGAGCGTCTCGATACCGAGCGACAGCGGCGTGACGTCGAGCAGGAGCACGTCTTTGACATCCCCGGTCAACACGCCACCCTGAATCGCAGCGCCAACCGCCACGACCTCGTCAGGGTTGACACCCTTCTTAGCCTCGCGCCCGAAGAAACTCTCGACTTCCTCGACAACCTTCGGCATCCGGGTCATACCACCCACCAGCACGACATCGTCGATATCGGCGGCCTTCAGCTTGGCATCCTTCAGCGCCTTCTGGCATGGATCGAGCGCCCGCTTGATCAGGTCTTCGACCATCCCCTCGTACTTGGCGCGGGTAAGCGTCAGGTTGAGGTGTTTCGGACCATCCTGATCAGCCGTCACGAACGGCAGGTTGATCGTGGTCTCCTTGGTGGAGGACAACTCGATCTTCGCCTTTTCGGCAGCTTCCTTCAAGCGCTGCAACGCCATCGGGTCCTTGCTCAGGTCGATGCCGTCACTCTTCCTGAATTCGGTCACCATCCAGTCGATGATCCGCTTGTCGAAATCATCGCCACCAAGATGCGTGTCGCCGTTGGTGGACATAACTTCGAATACACCGTCCCCTATCTCGAGGATCGAAATATCGAAGGTTCCTCCACCGAGGTCGAACACCGCGATCTTCTTGTTCTCTTTCTTATCGAGACCGTACGCCAGCGATGCGGCCGTCGGCTCGTTGATGATACGCATCACCTCAAGCCCCGCGATCTTACCGGCATCCTTGGTTGCCTGGCGCTGGGCATCATTGAAATAAGCTGGCACGGTAATGACCGCCTTGGTGACTTTCTGTCCCAGGTAGTCCTCCGCCGCCTGTTTCATCTTGCTCAGGATCATCCCGCTGATTTCCTGCGGGGTGTAGTCCTTGCCGTCGATCTCGATCACGGCGAGGCCGTTGCTGCCCTTCTTGACCTTGTAAGGGAAGTTCTTGATCTCCTCGGTGACTTCATCGAAGCGACGCCCCATAAACCGCTTGACCGAAAACACGGTCTTCATCGGATTGGTAATCGCCTGGCGTTTCGCCACCTGGCCGACCAGCTTCTCCCCGTTCTTGCTGAAACCAACCACCGACGGAGTCGTGCGGTTGCCCTCAGGGTTGGGGATCACCACCGGCTCGTTGCCCTCCATCACGGAGAGACACGAGTTGGTCGTACCGAGGTCAATCCCGATAATCTTCTCACTCATCTTGTTTGTCATATATCATCACTCCTTCTATTTCGAATCTTGTGCGCCTGATGGCGCCTCAGTCACTTGACTGTTTTTATTTCTCAGCCATTCTTTCATAGCTTTTCTCGCAGGACTTTCTCTAATCCTCCAGCTTCATTCTCGGTCGTGATAAAGCCCGCCCCGTTGAAAGGTGCGAGGCGGGCTTGGACGCTTGGATTGTCCTTTTTATTTCATCTGTCCAGTGACAGTCCAGGACAAGAACAATCCATGTTGCTGGTTACTGCATCTAGAACGACATCTATGTTAAAGTCTCGGCTCTTCTATCCTCTTCTGAGTTATTCGCCTCTTACTTGTTTACCCGACCTTAACTTCGATCTGCTTCGGCTTCATCTCTTCAGCCTTCGGTACAGTGATGCTAAGAACACCGTTCTTGTAGCCGGCATGGATATCGCTCGGGTTGACATCCTTGGGAAGTGTCACCGAGCGCGAGAACTTGCCGTGATAGCGCTCGACGTAGCAGCCCTTGTCGTTGTCTTCCTTCTTCTCGAGCTTGCGCTCGCCACTTACAGTGAGGACACCATCCTCGAACTTGACATCGATCTGGTCCTTCTCCATTCCCGGAAGGTCAAACGAAACGACATAGTTGTTATCGTTCTCGTTCACGTCGACACGAGGTGACCAGCCATACTCGGTTGAAGGCAGCGAGCCGCCATCAAAGAGGTCTTCGAAGAAACGATCAAATCCGGAATTCATCAGTCCGAAACGATGTCTGGGTTTGCTTACTGTGAGATACATTGTCTTACCTCCTAAATATTGAGAACTTGTTATCTCGTTCACTTGAGCCGTTTTCTGTTCGACTCTCATTGTGTTCACTCCCTATTAAAGCAAGGGGCGTGCCAAAGTTTGAGTAATTCCCGTAAGGTGTTGCCGTACAGGAGGATGTGGGACGAACTGAGAGAGTTGAGTGATTATAGCAACTGCCAAAGCGGCAGATCATCCTGCCATTGCAATGACAAACCTGCCAGCATGACAGAAGATATTTGGCAGTCCGAGTGGTAAATGAGGTCAGCTTCTCAAGTCGCGGCGCGGTCCAAAACAGAAGAGCTTGCGGGAGGTCGTGGTGACATAAACTCGGCCATCGATCACGGCGGGAGACGATTTGATCGAGCCGTCAGTCTGAAATTGCTTGAGCAGGTTGCCGTCCAGATCCAGAATGTAGACCGTCCCTGCCCCATTGGCCACAACGACAGTCGCACCTGCTACCACCGGGGAGGCCTGCACGATGGCGTCAGTCTGGAAGGTCCAGAGAGTGTCGCCGGACTGGGCATTGAGACAATAAATGAATTCATCATCGCTGCCGAAAATCAAGCGGTTGGCAATTAGCGCAGGCGTCGTGTGGATTGCCTCGCCTGTCTCGAAGTACCAGACAAGATCGCCGGTTGCCTTGTCGAAGGCATACATCTTGTGATCGCCGGAACCGCAGTAGACGTAGTCTGCTACCATCGGCTGGGCATAGATGGTAGCGCCGGTAGCCACTTCCCAGCGTACCTTGCCGGTAGCGCGTTCAAGGCAATGCACCACGCCATCAGCGGTGCCAAGCACAACGATATCTTCGGAAGCCGCCGGAGCGGCATAGATTTGCGAGTTAGCCTTAAATGACCACGTGGTATCACCGCGATAACGGTTCATGTCAAACAGCGTTCCCATGCGCGAAGTGACAAAGAGATCATCGTCGGCGATTATCGGTGGCGTTTGGGAATCGTGGAGGTCACGTTTGAAAACTATCTTACCGTTAATCAGGTTCAGGCACGTGAGCTTGTCTCCCCCCTCCTGGTCGACGAAATAAACCAGCTGGTCTCTGACCGCCGCAGCTGAGGCAATCGCAGAGTTTGTTTCGTATGAGGTGATCTCTTTCCCTGTTACCGGGTTGAGAAAATAGACGCGCTTGTTGAAGGTGGGCACTATCAGAAATTGTGAGTTGCCGACCACTTGCGCCGTGATGCCGCCATTGAGTTTCTTTTTGTATAAGAGCGTATCGACCTCAAGGTCGAGGGTGGACACAACCGCATTGCCGTCAGCCTGCACGCGATACTGGGTGAAGCCGGTTGTACCCTTCGGGACCTGCTCGAATTTATTAAAGCTGGGGGCGCAGGCGGATATGAGCAGTGCTACGGCCACCCAGACAATTACCGCGTACGGCGTTACGACACGTTTCACTGCTTGCTCCCATACAACTCTGAATGCAGGCGCTCGAATTCTTCGTTCTGAGACATGGATGGATATGGCTCGCGCGCGAGAACAGCCAGACTATCGACGAGATTCTGATTATGCAGCTTGCCGCTCAAGAGATCGATGTACGCCAACATCACCTTCTTGCGATTTTGCATGCGGTACATATCAGAGTGGGAGTAAGCTATTGATTTCTGCGGAGATGGTTTCACTTCGACAGTGGATTCGCTGCTATCCGGTGACAACGTCACATCACTGCTCATGTACGTGGCGATCAGGTCCAGAGTGTCGTCCGCCCGTAGCATGTGATTGAAAAGCACGATCGCGCTGTCAAGCTGTTTGACCGACATCGTGTCAATCTGCGCCTGCGGTATCCGGAAATTGGGCTCTGAGCCGAACAACTCCATTTGCTTCACGTATGCTACTTTCTTCGCGGTCATCGGTCCCGGCTTGAAAATCAAGATCAATATAGCCAGCACCGCCGCCAGTCCCACGATGAAGAAGACAAAGTACTTCCCTGGAATCAGTCGCGGATTCTTTCCCACACTGCCATCCTGACGAATTACCATCACAGCAGACAATTAATGCTGTTAGAAATTCCAGCCAAAGAAAAAGTCGAAGTCTAGTCCCGGTTCATAGCGATTGAAATTGGTGGTTTTCTTGCTCAGGTCAAAGCGCAGGACCGCCAGATAGCCCAGGGCCACGCGCGCTCCGGCGCCGAACGAGCCGTAGGTGGCCTCATACTCATCATCCCAGGCCGAGCCGACATCAAAGAAAAGCGCGCCCCGGATGGCGTGAAAACCCACGCGTCCGAAGGGAAAGCCGATGAAGAGATTATCAATCAGCGGAAAGCGCAACTCGTTGGAGATCAGGTAGACCTTGCGCCCGTAGAATTGTCGCCAGTCATAGCCGCGCAATGACCAACTCCCGCCGAGGTAAATTCGTTGCGGTTCCAGACCAGCTGAGGCGAAGCCGAATATGCGGGTTGCAAAGGCGGAGTATTTGCGAATTCGCAAGTAATTACGAAAATCGATGAAAGCCAGGCGATTAAACACTCTTCCGGTGTAGAAGTCCGTAGTCAGGCCCACAGTAAAATTCGACCGCATGCCGTCAATCGGTCCGGAGATATCCCAGATGGAATTATCATGAACAAGCGAGGCATAATTGGTTGATAGTATCGCGTGACGTTGTTTCTGGAACAATGGGTTATCCCTGAATGAGTGGCGCAGGAACATTGAAGTCTCAACACGCGTGAATTTCGAAATCGGATAAGATACCAGCCCATTTATCCCCGTCTGACGCTCCGTATAGTAGCCTTCGACCCTGTCCTGGTACTCGTTAAACAGGTGATAGGCGCCAATTCCGTAGTTGACGCGATGCTCCTGATTGAAATACGTGGCACCGACATTAAAGGACTTAAGCAGGTCATTGCGTTGTGACGCCGTGTTGGCAAGCAGGAAATACCAGGTGTGATTGCCCAGCATGTCAGAGAGAACAACCTGAAGCCCTCCCATCGTGCCAAACACAGCATCATAAGATACCGCGGACTGGGCGATATCAAGTGAGTACTCGTTGGAGTAATTGACCACGCCGTGCTCCCGTTTGCCCTCTATTTCGCGTGGATTCCAGGCGGTGAACAGAGGCGGTTCAGATTTTACAGGGACCAGGGATGTCGAATCGAACGGAGTCTCATAGATGCTGAAGGTGAAATCCTGGTATCCAGAAAATATGAGCTTATCGTCGAACAGTCTCGGCGTAAACGCGCCGGTAGCATAGTTAGTGACGCGGTAGATGGAACCGTCGGCTTTCATCAAGTGAATGTTTGAGGTGCCGCCACGATCGGAGCTGAACAATATTCCCTCGCTTGTCGCACGAGGAGCGCGGTCATTGTAACCGCCGAAAGTCAAAGGCTTGATGGCGCGACTGCTGAGATCGAATTTGAAGAGATTGGTATATCCCTGATAACCGTAGCTGCCGCGATCCGAGGCAAATATGATGTTGCCGTCTGTGTCAAATGAAGCGTCGACATCGTTGTAAACGTCATTCGTCAACCGCACCAGGCTTGAATCGCTGACATGAAACAGATACAGGTCATGGAATCCGGAATACGGTGCGCCACTCAGGACAATGCTCTCCGCATCGGAAGACCACGACGGCGATTGCAAACGATAGAGGCTCGGAAACTCAAAACGCTTGATGACATTGCCCGACTTGACGTCATAAATGTACAGCACATCATGCTCATGCCGCTTGCCGATAAACGCCACTCGCCCATCATTGGTCACATCGATTCCCGACTGCAACAGATGCAGCGACTCATAATCGGTAGAGCGCTCTCCCTTGATCAGTGTAATCTCCTCACCCGTTGAGGGTGAACGCATATATATGCCCGTATAACCGAGCTTGTTAGCCTTGTAGATTATCCAGTCATTAGTTCCTTTGTACTCGCATCTGAGCGGTACGGGGTGAACGGCAAACACCTGTTTGGTGAGCGGCTCCGTCACTTTTGCCGGCATATCCATCTGCTTCAATTTGGGAAAATGTCGTTTCTTCAAGTAGTAAACCCACTCCTTGCCGACATCCTCAAGGCTTTTGCCAACGGTGAGCTTGAACAGCTCGCGAAAGGTCCTCGCCTTCCACCAGTTTTCATACAGCATCTGGATCTTGTCTTCACCGTAGGTGTCCGCCAGGTAATGCAGGAATGACTCGCCATACTTATACATGAAGAAAGTGCCAGAAAGGCTGTACAGCTCCGAGATCGGACGAATGTTCCCCTCAAGAGTCATATCCGCCATTACCATCTCAGCTTCGGAATCCCACGGGCGCGACCAGAACTCGGCATTGCCTTCGACAAACCAGAGCGGCGGGCCGTATTGAGTAGTTTTGCGATGTTCAGACATTACGGAAGGGATCTTGTCAAACTGGAATGTGTGCACCATCTCATGCTTGATCACGCGCTGAAAATCCGCTATCGAACCGTTGAAGGGGATCACCATCCGCCCCTTGAAGAACTCGGTGAAACCTGCCACGTTCTCAGGGATCAGTGATGGAGTGACGTTCGTCTCAGAGAAGAAAGTAGGAGTACTGTAGATGATCAGCGGGACTTTGTGAAAGATACAATGGTTGAACTTGGATGAAAGCTCAGCATAAGAATCCTCTGCCGCGGCAGCCGCGATTTTGGCCAGTTCTTCCTCCTCCTCGTAGAAGTAGATGCGGAAATGATCTGTCGTGAGAATTTTCCAGTCGAAGGGGGTGTACTGGATCTTATTCTTCCCAAAATAGAACTGGGCGTGCGCCGACGCGCTGAGTAAGCACAACGCGACTGCGAGCGATAATAGGCGTAAGGTATTTCTCATGTTCGAGCGATAGTTTTGAGATAGCGTTCTGCCATCTTTACGGATTCGGCCTTCTTGAATTGTCCAAAGAGTGAACGCGTGGATCTCTTGACGTATTTGCGCAGGACATCGTCGAAAATCACCGATCTCACTAATGTTAACGTCTTGACAATCAACTCGTTCAAATCTTCGTCCGCTTTTCCCTGAACTTTTTTGAAGGCGTCCGACTCGCCGATCAGAACATCGGCAAGAAAACTGAGCGCTCTTTGCTTGTCAAGCTTGATCAACACAGGTAGGGCTTGCTTTCGTTCAGACTTGTGTCGGATGAAGTATTCTTCCACAAAAGGGTACTCGGCTGAGGTACCGATGAGAGAAACTCCGTTAAGTGCCTTGAGGTAGATTTCGCGCAGCGGATGCTGCAACAAGCGCGCGACCACCCGGGCCGATTGTGACCCACCCAGCTTTTCCAGAGCGATCAGAGACTCCAACACTACGCGCTCATCCGGGTCAGTGGCGAATTTGCAGACGATGTCGACCGATTCCGGGTGGCGGATATTTCCAAGAACGAAGATCAGATTGCGAAGTTTGTACCAATTCTTCTGTGGTAGCTCCGGGTCTCCCTTGCGGCGGGCGAGCAGCGTGCGGTCAGACAACGCAATCTTAAAAGCCTTGATTGTCCGTTCGCCGAAGTTACTGAGTATGCGAATAATCGGTATGCGTACTTCACGCTGGGGATTATTGAGATGCCCGGTGAAGACCATAATGGCTTCAAGCGTATTGAATTTCTCCAGCAAGGGGATCATCGGCTTGGCGACCTGGGTGAATTTCTCGCTCAGTTTCTTAACGAGTGATTCGGCCAGTTGTGCAGAGGTCAGTTGTTCATGAATCTTTGCCGCCGCTTCGGGGATGCCTTCCGGAAACAACACCGACTCGTCATCAACGCGTTGCACGATCAGTTCTAGCAGGTCGTTGGCGTCTCTGAACAGATCAAGTTCGATGTAGCGGAGATAGAACCGTTCCAGGATCGCCGCCAGCACCTCGAACTCTTTCAGCTCAACACCCGGTTCAGACAGGCGATCTCGAATCTGACTGATTTGCTTGCTGGCAACAGGCATCTGCGTGTCGTCGGCACAGAGCGAGGCGAAACGAAGAAGCGCATCATGCTGAGTGTCGGTTAGTTCATAGCCCTGCGATCGAATTGCCTCAAAGAATTTCTTGACGAAATCTTCCGTATATTGCTGATCACCGATGGTCTGCAGCCAGCCAAGCAGATCTTCCACTTCTTCCATGTCGGGTGTACCGGCAAAAAAGTGTGACTTGAAACTTTCGATCTCCAGATGAGCGATTTTCTTGGGCGAAGCATCCGCAGCCAGCAATTCCCGCAGGTACTCATTGTCAAGAATCCCAAGTGATTCGAGCCTCTCCTGTAATTGCGGTAAGAGATCTGGTGAATTGCGGTCAACCAGCAGGTCTTTGAACCCCAGTAGTGTTTGCCCGATTTCGCTGCGCTTGACTTCCTTTTGATCGTCCAGGCTCAGGCGCAATGCCGTCACCAAAAGCCCGAGCAGCTCTTCATCATCAATTTCTCCGAAGGCGTCCTTGAAGCGGTCATACTCGTCCTGGCTCATCGTGCCCGGCCCGGCACCACCTCTGACCCCGATTCCAAGTCCGAAGTCGCCGTCACCGCCGCCGCCTTCCTGACCACTGCCGCCATACCCCTGACCTACATTGCCGGAACCGCCCGCACTTTCGCCTTCGCTTCCTCCGTTGCCACTCCCGGTACCACCGCCGGGCCCGCTGCCGCTGTAGCTTCCGCCTTGTGTCCCGGCTCCCCCTCCAGCGCCATGGCCTCCTCCGGTGTCTGCTTCTCCAGGTTGATCTCCCCCCCCGCTACCGTGACCACCGCCGGCAACCTTACCAGTGCCCACCCCTCCGCTTCCCCCGGATGTGCCAGAGTGGCCTTTGCCTCCTCCACCAAAACCAAAGCCGTGCCCCCAGCCTTTCCCGCGAACGATCAGGTGAATCAGCATTTCCGGCTTGTTGCGGATGACATCCACAAGTTTGTTTTCGACGTTCTTTGCCGTTGAAGGGTCGCCAAGACCCAGAGCTCCGGCAAGCCCTTCACCACCGCCCGTCTCAGCGCCGGCCTGCACGACTTTTTCGTCGTCACCAACCAGCTGGTAGTGAACTCTGGCGATGCTTATACTTTTGCAGCCCGCTTCTTCGAGCTCCTTCTCAAAGTCAAGCTCTTCAATCTTTGAGTTGAGAATGGGCAGAAATTTCTCGAACTCCTTTTGGGTAACCTCCGGAGTGAACGCTATACTGGAAATGTTCAGTTCATGCAGAATGCGCCCAATCACAGTGTCAAGCAGCTTTTCATCGAGCGGCGCGCCATTACCAAGCAGGCGCCCGTCAGCGTACGCAAACACCACCGGCTGGCCATCCGTCAGTAACGCCTGCAGTAACTCGAATGCCTTTGCGGCAGCTTGCTCCGCAGCAGGATGTCCCGGGGGATACATGCCGAGGCGCTTGGCACCGGCTTGAATCTCTTTCAGGAGATTGCTTAAACTAGCGGGATTCTTGGCAGAAAGCTGAGTCTCTTCCATATCCTTATAAATCGGCATAGATTGAGAAATCGTTAAGCCCTGCCACGGTATTCGACGGCTGTAAGTTCCTCAACTGCGGAAGGATAGCTCTGGGGGGATTTGCAGGCGTGCGTTTACTTAAGCAGAATCAATTTCAGGACTCTGGAAGCTCCGAATCGGCGAACGAAATAGACTCCGCTCGCTACCGGCCGGCCATTCGCGTCGCAGCCATCCCAGTGATAGAAGAACTCGCCGGCACCCACAGAACCGCTGGATTCGAGTTCCCGCACCTTACGGCCAAGTAAGTCAAACAGCTGAATTTTGCCGGAGCTTGGTGAGATAATCGTTGTTTCAGAATTGAACGGATTGGGATAAGCGCTCAAGGCCGGTTTTGTTGGAAGAACGTCGTCTTCGTCGGAGACGCTGGTAATTACGTCAAGCCTGATCGCTTCACTCTTGGGAGATAAGACGTTATCAGTCCATGCGGAGAGCGTCAGATATCGACCGGAAGCCTCGTTAGATGAAATCCACAGATGCAGTGAGTCGGTAGTCTTGACGATCTTGATCGGCAGCCCCTCGGCATCAGGTGTCTCCCAGAAATTAAGCTGGAATGAGTCAGGCAGTGCTGCAGGGCTCGAGATCGGCAAACCTACATCGGTATGCGCGCAGTTGACTCGTACCATCAGGTCGGTGTAGTATGCTCCCTGCCAGTCGAGTACACCTCCGTCCGGTATCGCATACCACGTGGTGCCTGATCCCAGGTTGCTTGTTATTCCGGGTAAGGGCGACGCAGGAGTTTCCGACAACCAGCGAAATTCTACGAACATTTCCAGGGTCGACCTGTCCAGATCAGCCAGCCCGATCCGTACCGGAAACCGCACCCATTCGCCTCCAGCTGAAACGTCGGAGGCAGCTACGTCACCGCTCCTCCAGGTTGGCTCAGCTTGCGTGTCCGCAGGTCGCGGGGCATAGAGAGCAAACTCAAATGGCGAGGTCGGTGAGCCTACCCAGTCCGCCGTAGGGTTGGTTCCCCAGATGAACCATTCCACCGATTCAATGGCGGTTGCTGCGGGCGGCAGGAGGACATTCATGCCAGCCCTTGCTGCCGGCGGGTCGGGAGAAACGAAGAGATAACCGTCGGGAGTCGAGCCCCCTATCTGTACGGTCGTTTGATTGACTCCGGGATAATACCAGTAGATCAAATAGTGATCTCCGGCAACCGTGTAACCGACGCCATAAGGAGTTTCGCCCAAGGCTGGTCCTACCAGTGATAACATAATTGCGATAAATGGATACAAAATGCGCAACGCGATCTCCCGATCCTTTTTTTGACCCTGCGCAATATAGAGGAACCGCCCCGCCGCTGCAAGCAGTTTGACAAATGCTCAAAAATGATGATTTGGAGAGAAGGTCAATTCGCTGTGTCGCGGCACAGCTGACTACACAGTTTGGCGCGCGGGAGTGCGCTTACCTGACTTGTAGTCCTGCCATAAGCGTCCCCACTCGGTGGCATTGAATTTGCGTATCTTCGACTTTCCGATGGTCGGATACCACAAGACATCATGATAGAAATTGGATGCGGCCGGCGCCCAGACAACAAGCGGCGAATGCAGAGCGACCTTCTCCAAAAACTGCAGCGGCCCTTTACGCAACATTTGATCGCCCCAGATCACGAACGACTTCTTCGTTGAGAAACCGAAGTTGACGTTGCTGACATCCTCACCGACAACGTCAATCTTGGTCGGGTCACCATTGCCAAGCCCCATCTCGTCACACATGCGAAGGTAAGGAATCGTCATCGGCTTGAATCCCATCATCCCCGCTGCAACTGAATCGATGGCAACCGGGTCGGCAGAAGCCAGTATGTAATTCTTCACCACCGGCTCCATGGTGCGGGGACCGGCGCCATCGCCGCAGACGGTACCGTCCATTACCGCGAAGACTGAAGGATGCAGCTCTTTCTGCATAAGCATTAAATCGACGAGCACTTCGTGCATGTACTTGTGCGCATAGTGACGCACTTCCTTGAGCAGACCGCCGAACGAGTTCTTGATGGCACCTGTCGTGGTCGAGTGGCCGTGCGTTTTCACTGTCGGTAAATGCAGGATATTGCGACCAATATACATCTTCGGAATCTCGATACCTTCCGGAAATATATCATTAAGCTTGAGCAACTTCGATTTGAAACGATAAACCGTCCACTCCTGCTCGGGTAGCGGCTTGAACTCCAGATCATAGTGATTGAGGATCGGCATCCAGAGGTTGTTGATGGCGCCCTTGCGTGGATTTGTCACGACAGTCTTGTTCTCAACCGGGATCACTTTACTCGGCAGGAAACCATCGGCTATCAGTTTGGCCACCACGCCCTCCACCTGCCACGGTTGGCTGGAGCATGCGGGGAAGTACTTTGTCCAGGAGAGGTTTAGTTTGAGAATGAGATCATCCTGCGGACTCAGGCACTTGCTGTAATCGGCCATGTCCATGACGCGGCCATAATCCGGCACGACGCTCTCGGGAGAAGTCTTGATGACGGCTACTTTGGACCTATTCATTTTCTTTGCCTTTCGCTGCTCAGCTTGCTTTCGTCTGCGAGGTCATGTAAATATCGCGAACGGAGCCAAACTCAAAATCATGCAGTAGTCTCCGCAGCTTACATTCCACGCCACTCAGATTAGTGTAATGCCGCAATCGGCTCTTGAAACCGGCATTCTCCACACGCGGCTGCGCCGGATCGATTTCCCAGGGATGGAGGTAAACCATCGCCGGATACCCATTAGAATTATACGCACATATCGCGCGCTTTGTGTACCAGTATGGGAACAAGCGAAAGCTGCCGCCGCCGCACGCAGGCAGACGCTTACCCAGCATCGTGCAGGTCGTCGGTGGTATCTCCAGCAAGGCACCGTTGGAAGTCTTAATCTCGTAGGGATACTGCGGAGCCCCTGGGTCTCCATAGAGATCGTGCTTTATCGGATAGATGCTCGAATCGTACTCAAAGCCCAACTCAACCAGTGTTTCCCAAATCCACTCGCGTGAGCGCTCGGCGGAAAATGTCGGTGCGCGATAGCCGGCAACATCGACGCTGGTTGCACTCCGAATCGCTTCCAGAGATCTAGCCAGGTCCTCGCGAAAGTCATCCTTGTCCATTCGTTTCAGGGAATTATGGCCGTAGCCATGTGAGGCGATTTCATGGCCCCGCGACTTGACCATCGCCACCAGGTAAGGATAGCGCTCAGCGACCCAGCCTAGAATGAAGAATGTGGCCTTCACGCTAAACTCATCCAGCAGATCAAGAATCTTGAGCATATTCATCATCAGCCGGCTTTGGCGCACCGCCCATTCCTCGCGCGGGATCACGTCGTAGAAGGCCTCTACCTGGAAGTGCTCTTCCACGTCAAAAGTGAGAACATTCTTCATTTTCGAACCCGTCTATCTCTTCTTGGTGGAGTAGCTGTAACCGTAGTACTGATAGTTGTAGTGATATGGAAGCACGTTTCTGGCATTATTGAGCACAACCCCGCTGATCGTCGCGTCGACATTCTTCAGGATATCGACGGCACGCGATATCACTTCTCGCTGTGTTTCCCCTGCTTTGACGACGATCAAAACGCCGTCTACCTCCGGTGCTAGCACGAGCGGGTCTGATACGGGCAAAATCGGCGCAGTGTCAATAATAACCAGATCGAAGTAGAATTTTACCTTTTCAATCGCTTCCTTGACCGACTGGCTTTCGAACAGCTCCGTGGGATTGCTTTTCATAGTGCCGGCAGTGAGCAGCCAAAGATTCGAAGACGGGGTAGACTTGAACGCCGCTTCTGCCGCAACTTTGCCGTCAATCAAATCAGTAAGGCCACCCTCAAGCGGCACATCGAACGCCTTGTGAAGCGTGGGGCGGCGCAGATCGGCATCGATCAGAATAGTCTTGCGCTTTTTGTGCGACGCTGCAGTCAGGGCCAGATAGGCAGAGACTGTTGACTTGCCTTCGCTGAGCATTGCGGAAGTAACCAGGAAAGATGAGCGGGTGATCCCGTCGATAGGACGAGTAATATTGTGCAGCAAGCGCCGGAACTCGGTCCCCACGACCGACTCCGGATGGTAATAGTCAAAGATGCGTTTCTGTTTCTTGCGGCCCACTGAGATCAACCTTTCGTTATAGCTTTTACCAATGCCTCAAAGCCGCGAAACTCGTTCTCTGCCAGGCGCAGACTCCGCTTGGCGCGATCGTATTCCGGGTTGATCTTGAGCGCTTCCTTGTATTCCTGAATCGCTTTGCTGTGGATGAAGCGTCCCATCAGCGTATAAGCAACCGCAAGATCATAGTGCAAGTCGGGATAATGCGGATTCCTTGAGATCGCGTCCTTGAGACTCTTGATGCGTCTGGTCAGGATCTTTTCATCGATGCGGTCGGCATAGAGCAGAAACTTCAAGTAAATATTCGCGAATTCGCGTCTGCGGGCCTGCCGCTTTTTTTCTCGCGCCGCACGCAGCTTGGCAAAGCCTCCCTCAAGGTCACCGTCCGCGAGCAGCGTTTTTCCTGTCTCGAATTCAGCACACTTGAACTCCGGACAGATCACCACGGCTCGCTCGAGCATCTCCGGGACCTTGTCACCCGCTTCGGAGAATAACTTGAAATCTTCGCGGGTTATCGAATTGAGAATGTACGCCAGCGCCTTGTTGTAATAAGCGTCGCCGTAATAGACATTGAGATCCACCGCCCGGTCAAGTTCAGCCATCGCAGCTTTGCAGGAGCGGCTCTCCAGGTAAGCTTCACCGAGGAAATTACGGTAGTCGGCAAAATCAGGGTTGAGCTTGACGCACGTCTCGAATGCCTGTGTCGCACCAGCCATGTCCCCTGTGAGAAATAGCACCTGACCAAGATCGCAATAGGCCTCGTCAGCATCTTCCTTCAGCGAAACAGCATGACGAAACAGCGTCTCGGCCTCGGCAAACATCCGCTTGTACATCAGGGCGACGCCCAGGCAGTTGACAAGCTCATAGTCATCCGACTGCACTGCTTCTTCAAAGCGCTCGAAAAGCTGTTCTACCTCTTCGCGTCTTTCGTTGTGTGTGGTCTTTACCAGTTCAAGCAGTTCTTCCTGCTGAATATTCGGGACAAACTCCTCCTCGAATGTTTCCAGCATCTGTCCATTGGAAAAAATGGTAGACCTTATCTTATGGCTTGAGGCATCATTGACCGTCTGGATGAGATATTCCCGGTCGTCCGATGCTACTTTAGAATTGAGGCGAAAACTCTCCATGCCACCCTGCCTACTCCACGGTTATGTTCTTTACCCGAGTCGCTGCCTCAATGTTCGGGATGGTTCCGACAACTTCAAGGTCAAGCAAGTCTTCAATATCTTCAATGCGTTTTACCGAGTGATCCAGCACCTCTGTCAGCACGACGGCGCAGCCCCCGAGCAGCAATCCCAGCGCGAGGCCCATCAACGTGATCTTAAGACGGTTCGGCGATGACGGGCTTAGCGGAATCGACGCCGGTTCCAGGACGCTGTACTTTGTCTCAGCTTCCGCTTCCGTCGTTGCCTGCCTGATCCGTGCTTTATCAGCCTGATCCTGCCAGGTGCTCAAAGTCTTGCGTTTCTCCTCAACCTTCTCTTCGAGTCTCTTGACCATCTGTTCGTAGTACGGCATTCCTGCGATGACGCTCTTGATGTTGCTGACGGCTTCAGACAGGATGTCTTTCTTTTGACGCAGAAACTCTATTTCGTTAGCCCTGTAAACAAACTCGGCCACATCTTCGCTTTCAGATTCAGACAGGTTAGGATAATTCTCATTCACGATCTGAGTGCAGCCGCTTCGCACCGAGTCGAGCGCGTCGGAGATTCGCACCAACTGGCTCTGAATCTTGCCATCACGCCAGACATACTTCGTCATGAGAGAACTGATGGTGCGTGTATAGTCGAGCGCCTGCTGCGTTTCGGCATCCAGTGCCTTGGCTTTCTTGAGCAATTCGGTAGTATCAACACCGGCCTGAAGCGCGCGCTTTGCCAGAAAATCGCGACGATCGTGAGCCTCGGTCAATTCCAACTTGGTCGCATCAATCTCGGAGTTGATCAACTTCTGATTGACGTCAGAAGAAATCCCCTCATCGAGATTGTTCTGTATATACGCTTTCTTGAAATCGGCAAGTTCGGATTCAGCGTCTTCAAACGCTTTCTGCGCTATACCCAGCTGCTGGTCCGTCAGCGTGCGACTTTCCTGGCCCGCAACCACCTGTTCGGTGAGCTTGCGTTCCCGATAGATTTGCGCCAGCGTAGTGGCCATGTCGGAAGCCTGGCGCGGCTTTTGAGAACTGCAATAAATGATGATCTGATTATCCCCGATCATCGAGACATTTATGTGATCCTTGATTTCCTCAATCTGCAGCGTTCGCGTCATCGTGGAGAGATTGTTCTCAGGAAATTGCGCTCTCATTTTCTGAGCGGCAGCTACTACCTTCTCAGAAGGTTCCAGCTTCAGCCGGTTAATCATCTCGTTAATAAAGCCCGAAGACTGTATTTCGGAGCGCGTTGAAGCCAGCCACATTGAACGATTCCCGCGACGCGGGAGTCCGCCCGCCTCGTCCGGCAGCAATCGTTCCAGGTCCGGGGAGATGAACTTGAGATCGGATATCACGATTTTTGTCGATGACTCATAAATCGTTGGCAGCAAGTAGCTGCCCCCAAAAGCGACCCCCGTTACGAGTACAACCGGCAGAATCAGCCACCACCTGCGGCGCCAGGCGATTTGCCAGAGATCCTGAATTGTAACCTGTCGTTCGGCCATTACTTCCTTATACCGTTATTCGCCCACCGGGAATGTTGACTAATTTCGATTCTTTAGTCTGTCAATCAGCAGATATGTCGACGTCACCGTTCCCGCAAGCGTCAGGACGTCCCTAAAGACTCCGAAACCAACACCCAGAAAGTTCCCGCCCTTGTGCGGCACCACGATCGTGTTCTCACGGCTCAGCAAATAACGCTGAGGGCTTCCGGTGTCGAGTTGCTTATCAAGATTAACCTTGTACACGGCTGAGTAGTTTCCACTTTTGTCTCGCACCGTAATCTTCTTCATATCGGCGTCCGCAGAAGTACCGCCCGCGATTGCCAGCGCCTCGAGCACATCAATGCCATCCTGCCAGCTATATACTCCCGGGCTGCCGACGGCGCCCAACACGTAATAAACATTCTGACGTTCTTTGCTGGCAGTGGGGATCTCGCTGCTCGGTACGCCTCCCACCGTCGCCGGAACGCGAACTATATCATGCGGATACACCTTTGGCAGCTTGCTGATGTCCTGGTCCGTGACCGCCTGCAGAACATTGGCGGTTATGACTTTCCCGGGATCTACGGTGCCTCCTCGAATCAGCTGAACACGGGATAAATCACCAGTCGGCGTGACGCCTCCCATTTCCTTGATTATTGACCACAGATCAGGAATCACTTCCTTCGCGAAACGACCGGGATTCATGACCTGGCCTTCAACAAACACCGTCTGAGAATTGTACTGTACAACCGTTACCGCAGCCTGTGTAATATCCCGGTTGAAACGAGACACCTGTTCGACAATTTTGCGCGATAATTCTGATGTGGTCAAACCGGCAGCGGTGATCTCACCGATAACGGAGAGTGTAATCTTGCCGTCCGACTTGACGACAACCGTCTCGTTTAGCTCCGGCGCCTGCCAGAAACTGACCTGCAACGCGTCGTCCACACCGATTCTATACTCCCCCGCAGACGCCATTACAGCCATCATCAGCAGTAATGCCGCCACTAGAATTTGAACACGAGTGCATGGTTTCATAAAGTCTACATCCGTTCTACGTTAAACTCTCGTCCGTGATTTCAAAAACTCGCAGCGCCCCTCCAGCAGAGAAAGCTGGACAGTCGCCATCTATCTATTAATCGGTCAATCCCTTGGGCAGCATTAGGATAATGCCGCCAGGCTACAGACGCAAGTGCCGTTTTCTTCCAGAGATTTCGGCCCTCGGCCTGCTCTATGCTTCAATCTGCAACACATGTAATCTAATTCACTAAAAGTTCTGGGGAAAGGTAGATCTTTAGTGGGAAGATCGACGCCACGACCCTGTATAGAGTTGCTGCAGTCGACTTGAAGAAAAAAAGCAGTAACAAAGACTATTGCCTGCTGAACCTGAATCGTTTCTTCTTGGATAGAAGTGAGTTGCGCTTCAGAATTTTCCAGACGCCCCACCAGCCAAGCCGTTTTTCACTGCCATCCAACTCAGAATTTACCATTCGAGCCAATTCTCCGATCGAGTAGAAAGGATCCGCTTTTACCAGGCTCAGCACAAGTTCCTGCGGTTCGGTCCCGCCTGAATCACGCGCGTCCGCGCTCTTCTTTTCAACGACTTTGACGCCGGTACTCACCGGCCGATTGGTCGGGATATACTCCTCTGTTTTTACCGCAGTCGGCGTTTCGCCAGTCTCAACCAGCTGACCCTCGTGACCGGCAGGTTTAGTCTCAACCTCAGCTTGCGCGGAGCCGTTGTCGCCTCCACCGTCTACATTGAATTCAACCTTGGCCTTTTCGATGTTGTCGTAGGCCCTTAGAATTGAGTCGAATTCCAGCAACTCATAAATCTCGTAGACGCTCGGAATCATGCGGGCGAGTTTAATATCGCCGCGATTGCCTTTGATGTCACGAATATTACTGATGAAGATACCCCACCCGGCCGAAGAGATGTAGTCAACACCGGCCAGGTCGATGATAATCTTGAAGCGTTCCTGCTCCAGAAGAGAATTCATCACCTTCTCGAGCTCGGATGATGTCATCGTATCGATAACACCATCAACGCGGATAACGGTGATGTCGTTCTTGCTGCCGGTCGTATCTAATGAAATTCTGAGGTCGTCCATGCTTCTTCCTGCATCTTGCTTTCGCTTCGCTGTGCCTCTTCGTGGCACTTCACTACTTCTTTGGTAAACAGAAAGTAATCCATTGCACCATTGGAGTACGGTGCATGTTCGAATATTGTCTTGCGATGAAACTGCGCTTCCTTCAGTTGAGTATTCACTCTAATTCTGGTAGCGAACAGTTTCGGTCCAAACTGATCCAAAAGCTGATTATATATCTGCTTGGAGATCCGCGTCCGCGTGTCGTAGAATGTGGCCAGTATTCCGAGGAGCTCGACACGGTGACCGATCTTTTTATAAATGCTGTCGAGTAATTTTAAGGTCTTCTTGGCGCCTTCACAAGCGAAAAAATCCATTGAAACCGGTATAACTACGCCATCGACGAAGTTCAGCACATTCATATTGATCAGGTTGATAGCCGGCGGACAGTCGAACAAAACGTAGTCGCTGCCACGGAGATTGGAGAGTACTTTGCTCAGGCGCATCTCCCGCTCCGTTTGACGAGCCAGGTGAAGCTCAGTTTCGACGAGACGGCTGCTGCCGGAATCAATCAGGTAGAGATTGGGCCGCAAGGAGACGATATCGACTTCGCCTGATATTAGAAGCTCGGAGAGCCCCCGACTCGGCTCTTTGCCAAAAGCCATGGCGACATTCGCCTGACTGTCGCAATCAACAATCAGTGTTTTCTTGCCCGACATGGCCAGGCAGTGCGCCACGTTGATCACGGTGGTTGTCTTGCCGGTGCCGCCCTTGCAGGTTATGACCGCGATTTTTCTCACTCGTTGTCTTTCGTGTCTTTCCTGTCTTCCGCATCAGTTCGATTCCCACGATCCTCGTCCTCTTCGCCGAGAAGCTTCTTCTCATACTCGGCGAAGTCCATCCCCTCCGAGACCTCTTCAGGAACCGACATTACTTCAAGTGTCAGCCCTTCCTCCGCACGCTGCTGCCATTTCTCGTCGCCGACGCTGTCGAGGTGGGCTGTAGAGAATACGTTTTTGCTCTCCTCTTCTGCATCAATTTCCGTAACGCGACTAACAACTTTTTGCACGATCAGTTTCAGCTGGTCGGCGGTGAGTTGGCCTTCCATTTCGGCAAACATCGCCGTCAGGATCTCAGACTTCTCCTGCGACAGCCCTATCTCCGCAACCCGATCGCGAATTTTCTCTTCGCGTTCATCTTCCTTCTGCTGTAACGATTCCTTGATCTGTTCCAGGTACTCACCGCGGCTGACTGCCTTGGGTTCCGCTTCGGCGATGCTCTTGCGGAAATCCTCCTGCTGCTCCGGCGAAAGCTGTAGCCCCTGCCGTTGCGCGTAGTCGTAGCGCTGGCGGCGCGTGTTGAGTCTCAGCCTGACCAGCTCGTTGTATATCGTGCGCTCATCAAGTTCTTCATCATGGTTTCGTTCATCGAGTTCGCGCTTAATGCGAGTCGGACCGAATTCGGGATTCTCGCGCACGATATCGAGGACACGATTACGCTGCTCGTAGGTCATCTGCACGGGGCTATCATCAATGCGCAGTCGCTTGTTGAGCAGGCCTTCTTCACCGTACAGCTCAAAGCGCTTCCTGTAGCGGTAGTAGGTCGAGGAGGAGAGGTTCATCAGGCGACACGCCTCCTGCACTGACTTTCCTTCCTGATCCACCAATTCGAGCAGTTTTTTCCTGCGAGCGAAGAGTACCTCATCGATCTCAATTTTCTCCTTAATCGCCACCATCGTGATGTCGTCATTCTGCTCGGCGCCGCGAGTAAACGAGTGCAACTCATCGCCAAACTTTTCGATGAAGTCCTCGGGAGAGAGATCAGCGTTGTCACGAATGAATTCCAGGAAGCGCGGCATTCCGAACTGCTCATTGCGGGGGTTCATCGCCTCGGTAATCCCGTCGGTGTAGATCACCAGCATGTCGCCACGTTTCAGGCGTACAGTCTCGCTGGTAAGATTATCCTCGAAGCTTATTCCCTCCGGCAATGTGATCCCCAGCGGAATACCTTTGGGATTAAGGAAGAATGTCTTGTCCTCGTCCTTGCGGTAAAGCACCATCGGATTGTGACCGGCAGAAGCGAATGAAATCGTACGTTTCTGGGTGTCGATTACCACCAGGAAAATCGTGATGAACATCCCCTTGCGGACGTCCTCGGTCACGAAATCATTGACACTGGTCAGAATGTCAACCGGCGAGCGCGTGCCGCGTGATTCGAGCCGGATAGCCGTGCGGATCATCGTCATCACCAGCGAACCGGGAACACCTTTACCGGATACGTCGGCTACCACAATTCCAAGCGTCTTTTCATCTATCCAGACAAAATCGTAGTAGTCGCCGCCGACATCTTTGGCAGCGCGGTAAATCGTGGAGATGTCAAATCCTTCAATATCGGGGAAATGCTTCGGCAGCAGCGTGTGCTGGATATCCTGGGCGACCTGCATTTCTTTACGCATTCGCTCCTGCTCGACCACATTGGTTTGCGCCTCCTTGAATTTGTCGGTCATCTCATTGAAGGCGTGCGCTATGGCGGAGAACTCATCGGCGCCCTCAACCGCGATCTTACCCTCGAGATCGCCCTTGCCGATGCGGCGTACCCCTTCAATCAGCTTCTGAATCGGCTTGACGAAGTAGTTAGACAGGTAATATACCGCCGTCAGCACAAACAGCATGGCAAGCGCCACTACAAACATTATGCTACGACGCGACGCCGCGATTCCGCTTTCCAAACGCTGTTCGCCGAATCCCACGTGCAGTTTGCCGAAAGCATGGCCGAGATAACTTATCGATTCAACTACATGATAAACATTGCCGGCGGAATCTCCCCTGACCTTCTGGGCAATGTTAAGCCGGTCCTTGTCGATCCCGTTTGGAGGAACGTACTGAGTGTGAAGCTTCTGGGGGTCTCCGGTTGAGGCAACGATGCGGCCCTTGTTGTCCACGATGAAGATGTAGCGAACATCCGGATTCTGTTTGGCGAAGTTGCGGACAAATTCGTCGAACTCCACGTCACTGCTGGAATTGATAAAGTAGCTGACCGCCTGTGAGGCAATCGCGTTACCATACTCTGATATCGTGCCGGCAAACTGCTGCTGCCGCCATTCGACGACGCGATTCTCCCAGTAGAAATAGACCATAACGATGACAGCCATCATGATAATCGATGTAGCGAGAGAAAATTTCAGCCGGATCGACATCCCCTCGGCTCTCGGAACTGCAGTTGGCCGCGTCTTCGGGAAGCGCTTGATCATTCGCAGTTCGTTGACACCGCCGGATGATGAATAAGTAACATCATCCGTGACTTTGCGGATCAGGTAGAGCCCTAACCCCCCCTTGCGGCCGGTCTTAATGTAATGCTTTAAGTCAGGGTCCGATGACTTTTGAAAATCAAAGCTTCGGCCCGTGTCAAATATAGAGATTGCCAGTCGGTCCGCATGCAGGGTGACCTTGAGCTTGATCGTTCCGTCCGCATAAAGATAGGCATGGCGGATGACGTTTGTACAAGCTTCCTCGATAGCCAGCATGATTGCCGTAATATCCTTGCGGCGAAACGGCGTCTCCTGCAACGTGGTTTCAATGAAACCGCGAATGTCAGGCAGCCGCGATTCTATCGCCGGAAATTCGGCGAATACTTCTTTAACTGGCCGCGAAAAGAATCTCATAACTTGTTAGTGAGTCTAGTACCGAATAGGTAAAAAGTAAAGTTTTAACACTTGACGGCAATGAGTTGGCATCCCGTTGCTTATCAATTGCTTGAATCACGAGATTCAAGTCTTAGTTTAGCCTGTTCAATGTTCTTCTTGGTCTCCGGGTTGCCCGGATAGTGTGAAAGAACTTCTTGCCACAGTTTGATGGCTTGATCGTAGTTCTCCGCTCTGAATTCCTCGATTCCCTGCAGATACTTCTGCCACATGACGGAGTCATTCTGGATTTCCGTCAGGCTCGACTTCACCGGTTCCTTGGAACCCGATTCCATACGCGACAGCAGTTTTTGCGCCAGAGTGTCCTCGGGGTTAATCGCAATTAGCTGCTGAAGCTGGGCGCGGGCTGTTGCCGTATCACCCTGATTGAACGCGGATAAGCCTCGGCGCAAAAGCTCAAGAGCGGCAATCCTTTGATTGAGACGGTTGAGGCGCGCCCTGGCATCGCTGTCAGTCGGATTCAAGTCGAGGATGCGGTTGTAACGAATGGCAGCCTCTGTATATTTGCCGCTCGCTTCCAAACCTCGTGCTTCCTTCCACAAGTCCTCAATGCGAGATGACGAGAGCAAATTGTATTCCGCTTCAGCCTGCTTGAAACGATCCTGAGTGCCGAACGCGGGTCTGAGGCGGTCGAGGAGGACATCCACTGCAGCAAAGTCATGGACATTCAACGCGTCATCCAAATCACTGAACAGTTCAGCAGCCTTGGTGGAATCGGTTTCACGCAATACTCCGGCGCGGACATTTTCACTGATGGTGCGTGTTTTTTCCGCGTCAATGTCCTTCAAACGCTTTTGCGCCTCTGAATCACTTCCCGAAGTCAATGCATATACCTGCGAATAGTAGACTTCGGCCGAATCGTACATACCGTTTTGATAGAAATAGCGCGCCTGAGTAACGGCATTGTTGAGTTCCTGTTGTCGTTGCTCTTTGGCGAATGCCTCGGCTGCTTCGCGCTGCCGAGCTTTTCGTTCAGCGAGAATCGATTCGATAGAGCCGCCGAAATTGAGCTGCAGCGTGATTCGATGCTGGGCGTTGAAATAATCCTGTGATCGGTAGGTGTAGCCGACCTGCGCCGGGCCTACGCGCACGCCACCGCCAACGTCGAACTGGTCGACATCATAGCCTGCCCTGACAAAGTATCTGTTAAGAAAACCGATCTCCGTTCCTGCATGGAACACAGGATCGAGGTTTTGTGTCTTGTCAACATCGACTTCAAGCGCAATGGTGTTGCGATAGTTGCTGAATGGAATCGTGTAGCCGGCTCCCGCCTTCACAGTTAGCGGCAACTTTTCCTCGTCGGTCACGAGCGTGAGCTTTGGCGCCAGGATATTTTGGGCATTAACCCCTAGTATCAGGCGCTCGGTCACTGCCAACCGCATTCCCAGGTCAGCTCCCCCGGCGAACGCCGAGGTATTATCGATGTTGTGGCCGAAGAGCTTCAGTGTCGCGCCCAGGGCCAGATAGCGCTTGATGTTGATGCCGTACCCGAGCAGGTACATTTGCTGGTTGGCGCTGAAATCTCCCAACAACCTGCCGCTGGCATCGCGGCGCTCAATTCCGTCGGTTTGCAGCAGAAATGCTGCGGCGGCGAAGCTACCATAGTCGGCAGTGGGCCAGCCAATGGCCGCGAAATCGTAATTGGTGCCTTCGGGAAGCGGCAAATGCATCAAACCCACTGCTCGCTCCGGCAGTGCCACCAGTGTCGCCGGATTCCAAAACACACCTGAGGGATCATTGGCCAGCGCGACGTTGGCGCCACCCATACCCAAACCGCGTCCTCCGGCTCCCAGCAGGAACAGCGGACTTGTGCCGCCTGAGTTCTTTGCCTGAGCCGGACCGATGCCCAGCATCAGCAGAGCCGCAAATATGAGGAGACATCGTCGCATCATTTCATCACCGCTATCTTGGTGCGCACTTCGCCCGCGCCCTGCACCTGTAAGACTGCAAAATAGACGCCATTCAGTACGACCTGCCCCGCTTGATTGCGTCCGTCCCAATCGTAGGTAACCGGTGTTCCCGACGCTGCCGGCGCTGGAAGATCAACTTTGAAGACCTCATCCCCCGTTAGGGTGTAGATCGTCAAGGAGCTCGGCTGTGGCGTCTCCATGTTGAACACAATAGTCGCGTGCTCCCTGAGTGGCGAGAATGGATTCGGATAGGAGAAGAACGAACTCTCCAGCTGCTTTTGCACCAGGGTGTATTGTTGCTGGATCAACAGGTGGTTCGCAAAGCGCGCGATAACCGGCACATCACGTTCCCCCGCGGCTGACTGGTACTTGGCCACGAATGACGTCGAATCTAGTGTGAGGGTAAAATCACCGACTACAGGCTGGTCGGCGAGTTGAATCTGAATCGTTGCCTTCTGTGGAACACCACTCGCTGATCCTAACGGGAATCTGAGCATGTCACTCGCGGGTACCGCCGAAATTGGAGTCCCGTTGTTGTAGGTAAGCTCCGCGGATTGGATTACCGAGGAAGCGGCTATCTTTTCACCACCGCGGTTCAGAACCCCGAATTCGATGTAGTCGAGATAGGGCTGCTGATCCATGCCCACAATGTCAAAGTTCAGGTCAAGAATGTCGTAGCTTTCGCCCGGCGATACCAGTTGCGGTCCGGTGGCCTTGAAATCTACTCCGATCACGACTTGCTCTACCGCCGAAATGACCGTGATTGTATCGGCGCGATTGATGATCTTGGCTGCGAGTTCGTTGTTGGTTTCAACGGGATCATCAATAATCTTAATCGCGAAGCGCGCGGTGTCGTCTTCTGCGGAGGCGGTAATACCCCACTGCAGTCTATCCCCTATGCTGAAATTCTGTTCGAGCGGCGAACTCACGGTAAAGCCTCCCTGCAACACCTCCAGCTGCACTGTTCCACTGCCCACACTTGCCTGGCCGGCGTTGATGACGGATGCGGCAATTATGAAACTATCGCCGGGGCCAACCCGACCATCCTGTGCCTGGGGCGGCGATTCGATTTGTGACGTCAGGCTCAGGCTGGCAGGTGTTTGGATCACTACCGTTTGTGATGGATTCGTGGGTGTCATGATTGTCGCCGGTAGTTGTGACTCGGAACCTGATGCGGAAGCAATGGCTGCCGTGAACAGCTCGGAAATTGTCGAGGACCCGGACGCTTCAATAATGAACGCCAGTGTGGTGTCGGAATCGACATCGAGTGAGTCTATCGTTATCTGTCCCTCAAAACTCGATAAACCGTTGGAAGTGAGATTGACGGCGATATCCCGCAACGGCTCCGCGCCTGTGTTCATAACATTGACACCAACTGCGAATTGCTGCAGCACGTTTACAAACGGCGCGTTAGGTGCATCCACGGAGGTGCCGGTAATCTTTGCAGATGCTCCCCCCGGTAGTGTCAGATCGCCTTGCGGCAAATTCATCCGAAATGCTTCCGAGTGTCCGTTCGACTCACCCCTTACACTTAGAATCAGAGAATCGATCGCGGTGGGAAAATCCGAAGGTATGAACAGCTGCTCGAAAGTCAGATTTGTCTGGTCAGGTGCACCGGCGATCTGGGAAGTGAGAAGTGAAGCTGTCAATTGTCGACTTCCCGCGAACAGGGTCAATCGTGAAGCATCAAGATCGGCATCCAGTCCGGCGCTGCCGGAGTTGGACACCTCTAAGTTGAAGTCAGCTTCCCTGCCCCGAAAAATCGTGCTCGGCGCCAGCGACCCGGCTACATATGTGAGCACTGGCGGTGTCTCTATCGAAACCTGGTCAGCGACCGCAATGTCAGCCGAGTAAGCCAGTGACCCCAGCGAGCCAGTCAGACTCAGTGCCACCGAATACTGCCCCGGCTCCAGTTCCGCAATCGTGGTCGAGCCGAATGTAAGCTGCTGCTGCGATTTGGCCTGGACCGTTACCGGCGCCGCAAGTGCAATCCGTTGCTCGGGGCTGCCATTCGGGTTAAGCACTAGTTCGGTTGAATCCGACAGCTGCAGCGGATCGATATTTTCGTTTTTCAAAGTAACGCTGAAACTGTAATCCCGACCGACATTGACGGTTTGTGGTGCGAGAGTACCTTCAACTGAAGAAATCCCCGTCGGAGCGAGGACTTCCAGTTGGCCAACCGTTGTTGAGTCCTTCACCGGATTCTGCGCGACGCTACCGCTCAGCAGAGTAGAAATCGTGACTTGACCCCCGGGATAATTCGGGACTGAAGCGGAAAGCGTGAACACCTGCGAGTGCAGTGGATCTATGGTGCTGGTCAGATTGGGAGTAATAGTAACTCCCTGAAGCAGGATGTCGTCCGCATATAACCTGAGGTCGTTTACGGCAACCGGCTCGTTGCCGAAATTAGAGACAGTGATCTCAGCGCTAAAATCCTCGCCGACGTAGCGTCGCTGCTGCAGCAGGCGCGCCGAAGTTATCTTGACCGAAGAGAGCGCCACCTGGGGAGAAACGCCAACGATTCCACTTTCCGACGTAGCGGTAAACTGGACATAGAGTTCAGTGCCATCATAACCGACTCCCAGGGTAGTCAGATTCGCGACACCATCGACAAATGAGCTGGCATTGCGAAGTACATTGTTTATCACCTGGCCAACTCCGTCGGCGGTGATCACAACAGTATCTGCTTCTGCCGAAAATGAATCAACAGTATTACCATATTCGTCGAGCGCAGTAAGGAGAGCAGTTCCGGCGAATGTTTGCCCGATCGGCTGCACCGGGTCCAGCTGGAAGCTGAAGTGGCTGGCTGCCTCCGGAAGCACTGCTATCTGAGCCATTTTCTCGACGTTGCGCATGGTCATCTTGAGAGTAATGTCACCGGCGTTTACCAGCTTGCCGAGTCCGCCACCGGCGCCACCGGAAACGAAAATATCGGGCAGCGACGGGGAGGCTCCCGAGGGCGAATTACCCCCGCCGGAGAGCACCCTCAATGCCACCTGGCCCGATACCGGGTTGCTCCAGGCATCGCGTGCGTTAGTGATTGAAATATTGAAAATCTGACCGGAAGTTACGGTATCCGGCAGCGAGACGTTGAAGCTGGACGGGTAGCCCGCAACCACCGTAATCGGCGAGATGATGCCTTCCTGTGAACCGTCCTGCATTAACCGGAGACTTTGTCTGCCGGCGGCGTAGAAGGTAAAGCCGGACCCGGTAAAGGTCTTGTGGCCTTCGTCCGCAAGGGTCATCGACGCCGGTTGGATCTGTGATGCCGGCAGATGCGCCTGCGGATCAGATGACTCAAAATAGAACTCACCTTCATATTCATAATTGATGTTGCCGTAAAGATCGTACGCCGTCACAGTCACATCGTCGTCGCCATCCTGCCACGGTTGACCGGCCGCGATACTATCGGCTCCGCCGGTGAAGCCAAAGTAGGCGAACTCGCCCGGCAGCACATAGACCAGGCTGGTTGTATCGGCGATATCTTCGTACGTGGCAATTACACGCGAGGCACCCGTATGCTGCGCCTGGAAGTTGCCCTCCTGATCGATCAACCCGGTTACCTGCGGCACCCCCAGCAGTGACCAGACAATTGGACCAACAACCAGCGCATTGCCGAATTGATCCTTGGTATCGACAGAGAATTTCAAAGTGGTTCCGGCACGAGCCTGCTGTATGCCGCCTGGCAAGATATTGAAAAGCGCGAGGTTACCCGGAGAGATCGTAAACGCCTGCGACCAGGCAGGGAGTGCCAGGATGTGGTCATCTTCAGAGATAATAGTAAGAACGACCTGATAGTCCCCCGCCAGTGTCGGGTTGTTGACGCCGAAAAAAGTGACAGTGTGAGTGGTGCCGGCGTCAGGCAGATCCGCATCAGAATGAAGCGCGATTGAGAGGTGTTGTCCGCTCAGACTGAAATTGACGATCTCCAGTTCGGGAGCCAGAGTGTCGCTGTCGTTATAGGTGATTGAATCGAGCGCCCCCAGCTGGAAGCCGGTGGGGAAATCGAGTTCGAGGCTGGCTTCGGAACTGATCGAGTCGTTTGCCAACACAAACTGAAGCATCAGGTTGTCGTGCGCTGCGACGCTGTCCACGTCCGGTGTCGCCGTGAAATTCGTGATAGAACCTACCACTGACTCCGTCTGGGCGGCTGTCGGCTGTGGATAGCTGGCAGGACCGATTGCGCTCGCCGATGCAGCTGCGCCGAAGATCAGTATTAGTGTCAGGTACAACGCTCTTAAAGCGTTCATAATAGTCAGCCTGAATTGGTTAAATGGTTCTCAATCCCGCAAGTAACTTAGTGTGCCACAGAGAAATTACGCTATAAGTTACGAATGTCAAACTATTTACGCCGGCGAACGGTGTCTAAGACACCTGCCCGGCATTCTCTCGCGGAACGTTACTATCTTCGCCGTCTTCCCTGCGCATATAGACAACTCGCTGCGGGAAAGGAATCTCGATTCCGGCTTTCTCGAACTCATCGTAAATCGCGCAGCGAATTTCCTCACCGGTCGTGAACTGTTTGCTCACCTTATCCACCCGGCAGATCAGGGTGAAATCCAAAGACGAGTCCCCGAAATTCAGGAAAAACGCGCCCGGCGCTGGATCATCCACCACTTCGGGATGTGCTTTGGCACATTTGATCAGTATCTCTTTTACCTGGTTGATATCACTGCCGTACGCAACTCCGACATCGACCTTAACACGTATCTGCTCGACAGGGTATGTCTTGTTGGTAATCAACGACTTAGTTAGGTCATTATTCGGGACAATTACCAGTGTGTTTTCAAAGGTGAGAAACTTGGAAGAGCGCAAGCCGATGTCGTAGACATCCACCAAATCGCCACTCGGCAGCACCACGCGGTCGCCCTTACGGAAGGGCCGGTCGAGCATCAGGATAAACCCCGATATCATATTCGCAATGGTATCCTGTGCTGCCAAAGCAATAGCCAATGATCCAACACC
>CAYXUL010000037.1:29382-31669 GCA_964468475.1 uncultured Ignavibacteria bacterium
GCGACAATAATTACCGCCGAAATGATTGCTTCAATTGCCCATGCCGGGATGCCGTGTCCTTCCAGCCATCCGTACATTACGCCTCCTTCGTTATAGTAAACAGTAACATCATCAAACTCTCACTCAAACTGCAGTACCCTGCCCTCATGTTCGAAACGCGCCCTGATGCGGACGCTGTCGGCCGCCATCCATCCCGGTTCCGCAAAACGGAATGGCTTTAGCGAGCCGAGATTCCATCTGCCGTCGCGATTCAGGTCGCGGTATCCGGTTATACGATAAATGTCGGGATACAGTGGCCATGAAAAGGTAGTGTCGGACACGTTTGCCTTGCGATAGTGGAAATGATTGATCTGCCCAACCAACTCCACCACCAGATTCGAATCCGCTCCCTCGATTGTCCCCGCAAGCGCGCCCAGCGACTCGGGGTTGGCGGTCTGAAACGAGAACGAGAAGCTCGAATCGTCCGGTACATTGCCATACAGGTCATGCACGGTCTTCAAGTCTATCGTAGCTTTCACTTTATGGTCAGGACCAAGTTCCTGCGGAATCGTAAACCCCAACATCGTCTCATTAGTGGCGAACGGAGTTATTAACACACTCTCCGTAGTATCAACTGCCAGCACAATGGAGTTTTCCGCGGCGGTGACCGGTTCCGAGAAGATCACACTCAATGTTTCCGACGGCATCACCAGAGTGCGCGCGGAGGGATAATAGCCTACCACGCTCGGCGCCCGCTGATCCTTCTCCGTGATGCGAACATCACAGCTGATGCTGTCAGCTGGGAAAATCCTTCCGGTCTGGCCCTTCAACCTCGGCAACGATACTTGAAAATTACCACCGACACTGAACCAATCCGAGAACGCATTTAGCTCACTCGGCGAAGCAGCGAGCCACACCGCCGGCAGCACAAAACTGGTGTCACTACCTTTCACCGTGAGCACCGCCTCACGGGCATCGATGCTATCGAGCGCCGAATCGAATCGCAGTTTTACGGCGCCCTCGACCCCTGAACAATTGATCAGTTTGAGCGAGGTTGAATCGAACGAGGTCACATTGAGTGACATACTTGCGCCAGTTCGCGAGGCACTATCCAGGCTTGCCGGAATCGCGATTTGCTCCCCTGCCCTGTTGATCAGGTTGTCGCGGTCTTTGTCCGCCGCCCCCAGTACCAGGTATTTCTCTGGTGACATGAAATCGAGGGCAAAGTCGCCTGAGTCGCCGGTCTCGGTGACATAAGTGGGAATTGTCGCGAAAATCGAATCCATTAACGTGTCAGAATATTCGTAAGCAAACACGCGGAAATTGGGCAGCGGAGTATGATCGCGGTAAACCGTGCCTTTGATGCGCGACGAATCTATCTTTGCCCCGGTCGAGAATGCAAAACTGATCGAGTTGGGAAGACGATTGGCATGCAAATCCTGCAGCGACGCTGCAATCGACACGACGTAGGTGCGTCCCGAATCGAGCGGTTGATCAGGCTTGATGACAAGGTGATCACCCTTCGACTCGATTCGCGGTGATCCCTTCAGCGGCGGCGAGATAAACAGCGCCTGCCCTACCGTGTTCTGGTTGATCCGTTCGCTGAAATCAATTTCGATCTGCTGATCGAGCGCCACGCCGGTTGTACCGCTGGCCGGTGAAGTCCCCACCAACTCAGGGGGAGTCGTATCAGGCGGACCTCCCGGCGGCGGCAGATTCTTGGCGCAACTCATTGACAGGAGCATATAGACCAGTGACGTGGCGGCAACCACGATTGCCGCTCTTGTTAATTTTATTCTCATTGACGTGTTGTCTCAACAATTGCGAAGGAAACCGCGCGTATCGACATACTGATATTACACGCAGCCACACCGACGACCTCAATTCGGTGCCGATAATAATTGATTTTTATCAGCTAACGCAATTACTTAATCGGGCTTTGAGAATGGGCGCCAATACCTGAGCGACTGATTTATGTGGCCGCCAGCCGTCCACGTCTGGCGGCAATGTGACACGGCAGGCGAGGACCCGCCGCGGCGGGCCGTCCGCGGCACTTGCGAATACACACCCCGTCCCCGATTCTCCGCCGAGGCGAAGAAATCGGGGCCACCCCTCTCAAGAGGGGATTTTATCGAGCAGGCTCCAAAGGCGCTGCCGCAAGAATTATCTAGATCCTCTTCCCCTCTCCCTTGCGAGGGAGAGGGGTCAGGGGTGAGGGTATCGAAAACAGCGAAACGCAAATCCTCAATTGAAGGAGTTAGGTAATGATAGACCCACGCAATGAAAAACTCGCCGACATCCTCGTGAA
>CAYXUL010000038.1:0-30363 GCA_964468475.1 uncultured Ignavibacteria bacterium
GGCGCGGTGTCAGACAAGAATGTCTGACCTCCTGAACCTCGCGGTCCCGATTCATCGGGGTCCTCGGCTGCCGCGTTCATTGCCGCCAGACGAGGACGGCTGGCGGCCACGACCATTTACGTATCAATCTTCTTTTGAATGAAGGGGATCAACTCGCTGATCTTAATGCGATCCTGCTCCATGGTGTCGCGGTCGCGGACGGTGACCGTTTCGTCCTCGGCGGTTTGGCCGTCGATGGTGATACAATACGGCGTGCCGATTTCATCCATGCGGCGGTAACGGCGACCCACCGCGCCGGAATCGTCATAGAAGCACTTGAAATGCTTCTTGAGGTCGTGGAAGACTTTCGTCGCTGTCTCCGGCATACCATCCTTCTTCACCAGTGGGAAAACTCCTACTTTGACCGGAGCTATCTTCGGCAGAAACTTCAGTACGACACGCTTCTCACCCTTGACTTCTTCTTCGTTGTAAGCATCAAGAAGTACTGTCAACAGCGTGCGGTCACAGCCGGCTGAAGTCTCGATGATAAAGGGGATAAACTTCTCGTTTGTGAAGGGATCAAGGTAATTCAAATTCTTACCCGTGGCTTCGGCATGGCGCGACAGATCGAAGTCGGTACGGTTGTGGATACCCTCAAGTTCCTTCCAGCCGAAGGGGAACTCATATTCGATGTCGTACGCCTTCTTGGCGTAGTGCGCCAGTTCATCGGGGCCGTGCTCATGGAAGCGCAGTTTTTCCTCACGAATGCCGAGCGCCAGATACCATTGCCAGCGCTGTTCTTTCCAGTAGTCAAACCACTTGTCATCTTCTTTGGGGTTGATGAAAAACTGCATCTCCATCTGCTCGAACTCGCGAGTGCGGAAAATGAAATTGCCCGGCGTGATCTCATTGCGGAAAGCCTTGCCGATCTGCGCAATCCCGAACGGCACCTTCTGGCGTGAAGGGCCCATCACATTGAGGTAGTTGACGTAGATGCCCTGCGCGGTCTCAGGGCGCAGATAAATCACGGCGCTCTCATCCTCGACCGGGCCCATAAAAGTCCTGAACATCAGGTTGAATTTGCGTGGCTCGGTCAATTCGCCGTCGCACTCGAGGGGCGACTTGGAAGGCTTCAAGGGACAGCGTGCTGTCTCCAGTTCGTCGGCTCGGAAACGCGCCTTGCATTTTTTGCAGTCAACCAGCGGGTCGGTGAAGTTCTGAACGTGACCGGAGGTCTCCCAGACTTTGGGATGCATCAGAATCGCGGCGTCGACGCCTTCAACGTCGTCGCGTTCCTGGGTCATGGCACGCCACCAAAAATCTTTGATATTGCGTTTCAGCTCGATCCCGTAGGGACCGTAATCCCAGCAGCTGCCGAGTCCGCCGTAGATCTCCGATGATTGAAAGATAAATCCACGCCGCTTGCAGAGCGACACCATCTCATCCATCATATTCTTAGTCTTGCCATCGGGCTTCTTTGAAGTCTTATCCTGTGCCACTCGTTCCTCCGTCCGGTTTCAAAAGGTTCAGCTTGCGCAGAAAGTCGAGCGATTTCAGATCTGCGCGGCGACCGATATGATACTCTGTCATCGCCGTGAGCAAACTTTTAATCTGCTCTGCCTGCGTCGAGGTCAGGCTCACTTTGCGGGTATCACTTATACTCACACCCGCAAGTTGCTTCAGCACGCGGGCGGTTCCGCGATCAAGAGGCAATGTGTGAGCATCACGGATGAAGCTCTTCGCCACAATGCCGCCTCGTGCCGGGTCAAAATGCAGCCGATCGCCTTCGATTTCTGCGCCGGATTCAACGCAGCGCTCCAACTCGGGAGCGTAGCCAGAGAATATAAAGAGGAGGTACCAGAAATGCAAAAGCTCGCGTTCGAAATTTCCCGGCTCGCTGGTGTCAAGCAGACGCAGATATTTCTTTAGCGAAAAGTAAAGCTGACGGTTTTCCTCATCCTCCGGCACGAAGCTGTTGACCAGTTCCAAAGCCGCGGAGGCAAATCCGAATTTTTCCTCATCGAGACCGATCCTCTCGAAGGACTCGGAAACCTCTGCCTTCGAGATATAATCCGCTGATTCTTTCTCTCGCTGATAGAAAACAACATCCGCTACGGTGAAGTACTGCAGCGCCTCAGCCAGCATCGAACCCGGTTTGGTGGCGCCGCGGGCCACCAGCTTGAGTTTGCCGAAATCGCGCGACATACAGATCAAGAACAGGGAGCTATCCTGCACCCGCACCCGTTTGAGGACAATCAATTCAGTTTTGGAGAGTGCCATGGGGATATTCCCGTGACGGGGACAGTATCAGTACTCAATCACCGTCTCATCCTGCCGGCGAAGCTGGTAGCGCTCGCGGGCAAGCTTTTCGATGAACAGGGTATCGTTCTTGAGGCGGTCACGTTTGATTTCGAGGTCGACCAATTCGGCGTTAAGTTTGACTTCCTGCTTCTTGAGCTGGGAAATTTGCTGTTTGATCTCCAGCATATTCACAAAGCCGTACTTACCCATCGCCAAGTTGTAACCCAGCGCCAGGAGTATCGCAACCAGTACGAACAGGATTATCTTGCCCCGCACGCGAGGCCATCTGCTTTCTTTTTTTCTTGGCATGGCCTGTGTCGAGCCTGACCTTTAGGCTCGCTTTATATTAAAGAAAACGTCTTTACCTTTGAATTCAGCGGTGCTCCCCAACTCTTCCTCAATTCTCAGCAGACGGTTATACTTGCAAATTCGATCCGTGCGACAGAGAGAACCGGTTTTGATCTGCCCGGCATTCACGGCCACGGCGAAATCAGCAATAGTGGTGTCCTCCGTCTCGCCGGAACGATGTGAGATTACCGAGGCAAAACCGTTCTTGGTGGCCATGTCAACCGTATCGAGCGTCTCGGTCAGGGTGCCTATTTGATTCAGCTTTATCAGGATAGCATTCGTTGATTTCTCTTTGATTCCCCGTTCGAGGAACTTCGGGTTGGTGACATATAGATCATCTCCGACGATCTGAATTCGCTCGCCCAGTGCTTCGGTCATCGTGGCAAAACCTTTCCAGTCACTTTCGGCGTGGCCATCCTCGATCGAAATGATAGGGAAGTCCCTCACCAGGTCGGCGTAGAATTTGGTCAGCTCATCGGAGGTCATCTGCTTGCCCTCCCCGGCCAGCACATACTTCTTCTTGTTCTTGTCGTAGAACTCAGAAGCTGCCGGGTCGATCGCCAGGAAAATGTCGCTGCCTGCTTTATAGCCGGCCTTCTCAATCGCCTCGGAAATGACATCCAGCGCCTCCTTATTCGACTTGAGGTCAGGAGCGAACCCGCCTTCATCACCCACCGCAGTTGAATAGCCTTTGGCTGCCAGTACGCCTTTGAGGGCATGGAAAACCTCCGCCCCCATCCGCAGGGCGGTGGTGAAGGTCTTGGCCCCCGCAGGCATGATCATAAATTCCTGCAAGTCAACTTTGTTGTCGGCATGCTTGCCGCCGTTGAGGATATTCATCATCGGCACCGGAATCAGCCGGGCATTGGCGCCGCCGATATAGCGATAAAGCGGCATCATCGAGTAGTTAGCGGCGGCTTTGGCCACTGCCAGCGAAACACCAAGGATGGCATTTGCTCCGAGATTTTTCTTGCCCGGAGTGCCATCCATCTTGATCAGAAACTGGTCAACATCGCGCTGATAGAGTACATCAAGGCGTTCTTCGATCAGCGCCGGTGCGATTTTGTTGTTGACGTTGTCTACCGCTTTGAGGACACCCTTGCCGCCGTAGCGCTTCTTGTCACCGTCGCGCAACTCCAGCGCTTCGTTGGTTCCGGTAGATGCACCCGAGGGTACGGCGGCGCGACCAAACGAGCCGTCATCCAGCATAACATCCACTTCCACAGTGGGATTTCCACGGCTGTCAAGAATTTCGCGGCCGACCAGGCGAGCAATCTGCGGCATTTTGTCCTCCTCAGGGTATTCGAAAGTATGTGCGGCGAATCTATGAGTCAAAAATCCGCCTCACAATAGGAATACGGGAATTTGTCAGAAAAAAAGTTCAGAGCGGCCGGCGGGACGGCAAAACCGGAAAAACCTTGACAAGAATATCTGTGATGTGCAGTTTTGAACTATGACACAAAAGGATGCCAGGAAGTTTTCCTGTCCCGACTGCGGCGCCAGAATAGTCATTCGCTTTCTGAATCCGGGGGATGTCGCGCTTTGTCGTAGTTGCGGTCAGCGGGTAACTGTACCGGAAAACTTGATCGAATTGCCGACGACATTTGACCGGTCCCAGGCAGAGCCCCAGCCCGACAATCGAACGAAGAGCGAGCCGAAACTCCGAAATCCGTGGAATCCGAAGTACTTCATACTTCTGGGTTTTTTCTTCAGTTTGGCAGGAGTGGGGATTCAGTGGCTACTGAATTTCAAACGACTTGGTCGCGAGCGCCCACCGTATTCGGCCGGCTGGATCTATACTCTCGCAATGATCGGCTTGGGAGTGACAATCTACTTTTCCATTACTGAATCGCTGCCGTTCTATGCGTGGCAAGCCTTCAATCTCCCGGTAGTGATATACTTCGCGATAAGTCAGAAAAGTGCTTTTGAACAGTATCAAGAGCGAAATGCCAAGACTGCCAGCTTTGTCGCTCCCGTGATAATCTATTTCGTTATGGCAATGATAGTTGCCGGCATTGCCGCGGTCGCGGCGCTAGTGGGCTTCGTCAAAGGCTTCGAAAACAAGTCCGACAGCGAGCGTCAAATCATGTTTGTCGACCTGGCTATGCTATCGAATCCACCCCAGCAAGTGAGACGGATATTTCAGTCGCAGTTCGATCCTCAACGAGGGCACGCGATGCCCAATTTCATGGTTGGTTATTGCTTCTATAGAGAATCCAACTTTGATTCAGCCGCAAGTTACATCAGATTGTACTTAAAGAAGAATCCCGATGAGCGAGCCGCGCAGCGAGTTTACTATGAATGCCTGGTACGAACCGACCTCCAGCACGGAGACGCCGCGCAAGCGCGCAGTGCGTTGACACAGTTGATCAGCTTGAACCCCGATAGCCGGCATATGCGAGCATTCATCGACACAATGAAAGTTGTGCTGGACAGCAGTGGGGAACGGTCGGGGCCGTAGCAGCTTACAACAACTGCCAGCGTTTGCGCAAATACCACTCGGTGCAAAGCAGCAGGATGATAAATATCAGCAGGTAGAGATTGTCAAAGAGGGCAAACTCGGAACGACGAACGATAGTCTGTGATTGCAGGTCGGTTATCATCGGCATATCGCTTAGCTTATCAACGGTGTAGAATTTCCCGCCGGTCAGATCGCTCACGCGCTTGAGGAGGTCGAAGTTGGAAATCTGCGACAAATCCTCCAGGGTGTAGGGCTCAACCACAAAGGTGGCGTTGGGTGCGCCAATCGCCAGATCATTGCGTTTCACCGTTCCGTTAAGCTGGTAGTTGCCGGGCGGAAGGTAATGCAATTCCGCTGAGTAGTAGCCGGGCCGATCATAACGAAAACTGACAAAGGTGGTGTCGGTTGGATCTTCTTTGGAGAATAGCGCCGCCTCAACCTGCGCGTCCTCAACCGGGACGTAACTCTCATCGAGCACTCTTGCCTGCAAATCAACTGCCTCACCTGAGATGAAGATCGGTTTGGAAGGTATGATCGCTATTCGATCAAGGTCCTCGCGCGACACCAACCAGAGCACGGCGTTTTCCATCAACCTGGCATAGGTCGAGTCGGCGCGAGCTTCGGCGCCGGCAGCCATATCAAGCTTCCAGAAAGGAAACGCCGATAGACAGGCAACTTTGCCATTGCGATATCGCTGCGCCGCCATGATCGGAGTGTTTTCGGCAGTATTAGTCTGCGAGGGAACGTCCGCCAGCACCACGGCATCAGGACGGGGATTGATCGCATCAAGATAGCCGAGGAACGGCGGTAGTTGCTGCAGCCGCTTTTGCGTCTCCTCACCGTCCTCGCTCAAACGCAGCAGCGGGTGTATCTTGCCCCGCTCGGTGAGGTTGAACTTAGTTCGCTTTTCAATCACGGTCCGCAGCTCGGTGAAATCATAAGGCAGGATTTTGCTGGTCAGTGGACGTTTGGAACTATTGCCGAAATTCTCCGCTGCCAGGAAAAACATGCCTTTACCGGTACGATCAAAGAAGGCGTCGAGCAACTGCCGATGATCGTGCAGCCAGGAGGCGTTGAAATCGTACAGAATCAGGGCATCGTACTCGCTCAACGCGTCAATATTGTTAGGGAACGCAACAGTGCCGGCGATGCGCTGCGGCGAGTCGATATACGAGTCTACCTGGAAGTCCTTCTTCGATTCCAGCGCTTTGCGCATAGCGCCAAACTCCCAGTTCAGGTAGGCGGCGCCGAGCAGAATCTTGATCTGGCTCTTGCGAATCTTTACATGTATCTGCTTGTTGTTATTCTTGTCCGATTCCTCGTTCGTCTGCGCCGGTACCGACAATTCAAGTACGAGATCGCCTTCATGCTTCGGCTCAAACGTTAGCTTAACGGTCTGTTGCCTGCCTTCTCCCACAAGGTCGAGGTCCTTCTCAGCGAGAGTCGCTTTCCCCTGTCGCAGCCGTACCGGCACGCGCAATTTCTCGAATCCACGCGACTGGACTGTGACTTCTATCGGGAAATCTTTCCCAACGAAGCCAACGGCGTTGTTCTTGACATCAACTATCCGGATGTCGGGAAGCGGATTCGGATCACCAAAGCCGATTGTCGTGATCGGTACGCCGAGTTTCTTGGCCTCTGACGCCGGATTTTTCCCCAGATTCGAAGCGCCGTCAGAGAGCAGAATTACTCTCTGCAGATTCTCATCTTTCATCGCGTCTGAGAGATAACTGAGGCCATTTCCAAGAGCTGTAACCGGACTCGATCCATCCAGCGGAGCGTTCGCCCTGATCGAATCTGATACCGCGTATTGCAGGACACGAGCGTTCTGTGGGATACGATCATCGACTTCCTTAAGGATCTCGCTCATTCGCTCAAACTGCGGCTTCGACTTACGGTTCTGTGCCATTGATGCCGAATTATCCACCAGCACTGCAACTGTGGGCGGTTTGACGTTCTCGTGCCTGACGATTACGAGTGGTTCGGCAAAAACGAAGAACAACGCTGCAAGCGCTAACCCCCGCAAGATTCCTAGCGTGACCCGCCACCCCCGGGCAAGCATCGGGTTGGTGCGACGGTAGTAGAGGTAGGTCAGAACTACAGTGACGACAAACGCCAGCGCAATTAGCCAGAGCCAGACTGAGGTAAACGCTAATGAGTAACTCGCTGCTATAACGTGCGACATATACTGCTTATACTGAGGTAAATTGAAAAAGTGGCAAGATAGCGAAGATTAATCAGCACAATTGCGGACGGGCATTAGAGATCACGATTGATCGAGAAGTTGGCAAGCTTCTCGAGAGTCTTAAAATGCTCGTTGCTTTGAAACGGCTCCATATAAGAAAGCGCCCGGTCAGCCAGGGATGCCGCCCGCGCGCGAGCATAATCGATACCTCCTGAGGAATGGACGAAGTCCAACACCTTCTCGAAACCGCCGTGCTCTATGCCGTCGTCGAGGGTTTTGAGGATGCTTTGTCTTGTTGCAGTCTGCGACTTCTTGAGCGCGTATATCAGGGGCAATGTCACCTTCCCGCCTTCAAGATCGATGCCGATCTTCTTGCCGGTACGTTTACTGTCTCCGACAAGATCAAGCAGGTCATCTGCTATCTGGAACGCGCAGCCCGAGTATTCACCGAAATTCTCCAGGCGACTGACAACCTCACGAGGAGCTTTCCCGAGCAGAGATGGCGAGACCGCTGAAGTGGAGAAGAGTGCTGCCGTCTTGTCGGAGATGATTCGCATGTATTGTTCTTCACTAAGGTCATAGTTGTGCGTTTCCTCGATCTGACGAAGCTCGCCCACAGATACGCGCTCTGTGGCTTTGGAAACACGTCCCAATAGCTCAATTGAGCCTGTTTTGACAAGGAGCGTGAATGCCTTGGCGAAGAAATAGTCTCCCATCAGGACGGAGGTCAAGTTGTTCCACTTCGAATTAACTGTAAGTTCACCGCGGCGAGTATCAGATTCATCCACGACATCGTCGTGAAGCAGAGTTGCCGTATGAATCATTTCGACTGCGAGCGCCGCCTCCACAAGGTGCTTGGGCTCGAGTCCGGTCGTTTTGCTAACCAGGAACGCAAAGGTCGGGCGCAAACGTTTGCCTTTGGTGCTAAGCAGATGACGCGAGATCGCAAAGATCAGCGGTGACTCATGCTTGAGAACCCTGGATTCAAGCCTTTTGAAGTGCTCTAATTCGGTCTGAATCGGCGCAGTTAGCTCGGTCAGATCGTTTGATTCGGTCGCGGTCGACATAGCGGCTAACTTATCCTTTCGATCAGCCCAAAGCAACCATTTTATATAACGCGTATGCGGCTGGAATATTGGCAAAGTTTGTTGATTTAACCAGATGATTGTCGCGGGGAAACAGAACAGGCGGACGGCCATTGTTACCGCCCGCACAACTCGATATAGCAAAATGGCCCGATTCCTCAGCTTCGGTAGAAGCCGAGTACGGCAGGTGACTTGGCAGGCGGGGTCACTTGCAACCGGGAGCGGGTCCTCCGCCGAACAGGTAATTAACAATATAGACGGCGTCCCCGATCGTTATGAGACCGTCGCAATTAAGGTCACCGCGCACAATGTCGCAGTTTGCCGGCAACTGGTTCACTGTCAATTTGATGTCTACCGACAGGCTGTGTGAGAGGGCGTCGATAACTCGGAAATACGCATGCCAGATTCCAAATTGCAGCGTATTGGGCGTCCAGACCGTTTGTGAAGGATTAGTTCCAATTACGGTTGGCAATGAGTCAGTTGCGATGTGTACCCCGGTAGCAGCATTGACAATACTGTCAATAGCGACCTCTGATACGGTAAGCCCGGAAACCACCTCTATCATCATCGCCAGTGGATATCCGGCGTCTCCTGAATACTCCGTGGGTGTGAGCAGATAAAACTCACCTTCCGCCTCTTGAATTGTCAATGTTCCCCCGACAAATTGCGGCGTATAGGCGCTACCCATCGGGCCCACCAAATTGAACTCTGCGGCAATTCCAAAGTACGCGGAATCCACTGTAATTTGCTCTCCGGCGGATACACCGTGAAAAACCACATCCCCGAGCTTGTAGTGGCCGGGAGGCAGCATTGGAGATCCAAGGCTGATTGCCACCAATCCCAGCGTGTCGGGCAAGATTCCATCGTCGTATGGGTTTCGCTCATCGAAGGGGAGCAAATTGAAGGCAGCGATGGTTGCCGGGTCGGCGAATACAAGAGAGACGGAATCAAAGACAACGCTGGGGTTCATGGTGCCATATTCCATTCCACATTGTACCCCGATTAGATTCTGATCCGATGCTACGTAAACTGGTATTTTGAAAATCCCGCCGGGTAATCCGTACGCCAGTCCATTATTCCCAAAATAGACTGTGTCAGGCACGCCGGTGTCCTGAGCACAAACGCTCACGAGCGGCAGCAGAATCAGCGCCCAGAGAACCGCCAGCGTTGTAATCCTGGCTCTCATAGTGATGCTCCTTTCACTTCGTACTTGTGGTCCGGTGCGGCTGTAGAGGAGACACAGGGAGTACAGGCGATTGAGCCGCCCCTGGAAATTGGATGTTTCGAAACTGGTTATATCAGACTAAGTTACCAATAGTACATTTAGCAAACTTGGACTATTATGTCAAGATAAATTGTCCTTTAAGTGAATACTCCGGAGGTGCAACAGTGGGAAAACAAACCTGGTCCACGAGAGCATCGCTCTTTGAAATCTTCTTGCTGGCATCCGGCTTTTGTGCGCTCACCATTTGCCCACCAATCTCTGCAAGCGAGGCTGCTGACTCAACTTCGGTATCCGTGCATGAGAGTTTGTTGCAGGAGGCTGCTGCAGTCGGCCCCTTGATTCAGTCGCAGCTGGGCAGGCGGATGTTGGAAGCAGTCGCTAGCCTGCCCACACTCGAGAAACCGCGTACGCTCCACACCAACGCCGCGACAAAGACTGTTCTGAATGAAATGGAGGCGGCAAACCTCCCCGAGAGCTTGAAAAACAATTTCGAAGCCAAAGATCGAGATGAAGAATTCTATTATTACACCGGCTATGGCACCCCGCTGGCTGCCGTGCACGCTTATGATCTGGTCGCGGAGCAGGGGTTACCTCCGGCGGACAAGCTGCGAATCATCGAATTTGGCTATGGCTCAATTGGGCAACTGCGCCTGCTGGCCAGCCTGGGCGCAGATGTCTTTGGCATCGAAGTCAGCAAGACCTTGAGGGCGCTTTACAGCTATCCCGGTGACACAGGTGACATAGCTGCTGCATCTGTTGAAGGAGCCAGGCCGGGTCATCTTACTCTACTAAACGGTCATTTTCCCGGAGACACCGCGTTGACGAATCAGCTCAAGGGGAAATATGATATCTTCCTTTCCAAGAACACACTGAAGCGTGGGTACATTCACCCCGAACGTGAGGTCGACCCGCGCATGCTGGTTCACCTTGGCGTTGACGACACCACCTTTGTGACAGACGTCTATGATCTCCTTAAGCCGGGCGGCTATTTCATGATCTATAATCTTCATCCCAAATTAACCGGCCCCGATGCTGAAAAGTACATTCCGTGGTCGGATGGGCGCTCGCCGTTCGACCGCAAGCTGCTGGAAACAGTGGGATTCGAAATCATCGATTTCGATCGTGATGACACAGCCTTTGCGCGCAGGATGGCAGTTGCTTTCGGGTGGGATAAAGAGATGGATTTAGAGAATGACTTATTCGGGATGTACACGCTCTTGAGGAAAAAGTAAGTCCTGGGCTTGGGCAGACTACCTGTCTATTGGCCCTAATAGTACAGGGACGGACATCCCGTCCGTCCCTGATCACGGTAGATCAATACCCCGTAGGTGGGGTTTGATTGGAAAGGCTGTTGGAGTGTCGCCTGCACCAACGGTTTGCGCAGCAATGCAGGAAGCAACACGAGAAGCCCTGATCTGCCTGAACTAAGGCTCCTCGCAACCGAGGGCTGCGCTTACACGTCTTCAGGCTCAAGCGACACTGTCCAAGCCTGCATTGAGGTACATGTTGGCGACCGCTTCGCCGCACCAGCATCGCGGTTTGTCAATCACCACTCCGCAACAGTTGTGTAAGGAGGCACAAGTGCGGCGCAATCTTTTTACCGCCGGTTGGTGGACGGCACACCACCCTCCAATAGCAACACTAGAGGCGTTTCTGGTGTGAGATTACGCTTAGCCAGCTTTGATCTTAATTTGACATGTCGATTCGAAAGTGCGCTTTGGATTGGAGTCGCAAACTTCGCTGCCTGTCGAAGCCAAGCGGGGCAGAATCAACATCCATGTCTGATCGATTCTCTAGCGGCAGTCCAATTCTCGCAGACTGCCTTTCGCTAAATATCACCTTCTCTCGCCTCTAAGAACAAATTAGAGGCGAATGATGTTCCAGGGTATTATACGCAGCAATCGCTCCGGCGTCTAATTCTGCCTTGTGATTCTGATTTTGGCACTTCAGTATTAAAGGAGGTAATCTCACTCCGGAGGAAATATGATGACAAGAACAAAATCGGGCCTGATTCTTTGCATCTTTATCGGTTTGACCGTGACCTCGTATGGCCAGAAGACCGTCAAACCGCTTCACCCGGTAAATACTTATTCCATTGTGGCTTACGACAGCGCGACCGGCCAGTTCGGAGCCGCAGTGCAGTCGCATTGGTTTAAGGTTGCTGATGTCATCTGGGTTGAGGCGGGAGTTGGAGCCGTCGCCACTCAGAGTCTGACTGATTTCAGCTACGGTCCACTGGGATTGGAAATGATGCGGCTCGGCAAAAGCGCATCCCAGGCACTGACCGGTCTAGTTGCCAGCGACTCCAACAGTGCTGTGCGCCAGGTTGCTATGATCGACAGAAATGGGACCGTCGCCACCCACACCGGCAGCAAGTGCATTGCGTACGCCGGCCACCACATCGGGCACAACTACTCCGTGGAAGCTAACCTGATGCGAGATTCTACCGTGTGGGGAGCGATGGCTAAGGCATTTGAAACCACAAAAGGAGCGCTTTCGGAACGAATGATGGCCGCTCTGGAGGCGGCTCAAGGCGAAGGCGGCGATATTCGCGGCAAGCAAAGCGCGGCAATGGTAGTTGTGACCGGTCAACCCACGGGGCAGCCGTGGCATGATCGTCTGGTCGACATCCGCGTTGATGATTCCTCGCAACCTTTGAAAGAACTGCGGCGTTTGCTAAACATTACCCATGCCTACGATCACATGGACAAGGGCGATGAGTTTATTGCCAAAAATGACTTCGACTCCGCAAACAAGGAGTATGCTACCGCCGCTGAGCTTGCGCCGGGCAATCCGGAAATTCTCTTCTGGCATGCCGTCACGCTCGTCACTGCCGATCAGGTCGAAAAGGCTCTGCCGATATTCAAGCAAGTCTTTGCCGAGGATGAAAACTGGCGGATACTCGTTCCAAGGCTGGTTGATGCGGATTTGCTGCCAAATGATCCGGATTTGATAAAGAGGATTACTTCTCAGTAGGAGCCGCGTCGAGGTTTGCGTCGTTTCTCGGCACCAGGATCAGGGGTGCTTCAAGGATCGCTTTGCAGCTATCGATGAACTCTGCAAATTGAGCAAACTCGGACGGGTCGATTTGATAACGGTTTGACGTCTTGCTTCTGGTCAGCACCACGGTCGAATCCTGACCTGCAATCTCAAAGGAGATGTCGCCGAACGGGCAACTCCATGATCGCGAAAGCTGCGATTTTGCCGGAACATACCCTGACGGCAGCACCACGACGCAGGTGTCGTAGTAGCTGCGGGGATAGAGCAGGTCTATCGGGTAGCTGCGATCGTCCAGCGAAGTTAACTCTGCCGCGCGGTCGACGGGCAGAAATGAGAAATCCATGTAAATCTTGTTTGGTAGGGCGAGAGATAGCTGGCGATCCGTCGCGCTGAAACTGTAGTCGAAGCGTGACCGCGCCGTGGAAATCTCGTTTTTCTCGTTGGGGACGAACGTGAGCTTTGCCCCAACCAGTTCAAAGTCACGTAGCTTCTCGAACATTTCTTCGTTATCCAGCTCATGTTCGAAATGGAGAAGCGCATGGGCGACGTTGCCAACACAGGAGAGATCGACCTCGATGCGACCCGTCGAGCCGGAATTCGGAAACACACGACACCTCCGCACCACGGCATTATCCTCTGCCCGACTGGCAGCAGTCATCACCAGGTTTCCCGACAAAGTATCGACAGCCAGCGCGTATGTATTCTCGTCCACCCAGGGGAGATCTCCCTGAGCGCAGTCGAAGCACGTCGGGTCGACCCATACCGTGTCAGTGCCGGTCAAATAGAAAAGGATGAAGTGATTGAATTCCAGCAGTGATGGAAAGTCCGGCTTCGCTCGACCTTCATCGCGCGTTTCGATCAATGCCGGATGCACATCTATACCCGCTTTCTCCATCATCGAAGCATACATCGTGGCTAGATCTTTGCAATCTCCGTAGCGTTTGTCGTAGGTCTCCGCGGCGCTGTGCGGCATCCAGCCGCCGATGCCGACTTCAACGGCGATGTAGCGGCAACGATTCGATAAGGAGTCGTGCAGTTCCGTCACGAATTCGGGGGTTGCACCGTACAGCGCGCTGAGTCTGGAAGCGAGGTATGCTTGCTCGGGAGTCATTCGGTATTGACCGCGAATCATCCGGGCATAGCCGGCGGAAAGGGATGTCCAGCTCAGCGCATTGAAGCTGAAATCACCCATTCTGAAGGATTCCGGCACGAACGTAATGGAGTTGCGGTACAGGCTCGCCGGCGGCATGTAAGGCTCAGTTTCGAACGCGTCGACATCGGTCACCACCCATTTCCAGAGCTTGGTGTTCTCTGTAACGAGTGTGTCAGGCGGAGGGATCGTACCGGTAGCATACGCGTTGAAGTCAAATTGCTTTGAAGCAGCTACGGTGTAGACGGCTCGCCGAATGGGGATATCGCGCTGTGCGGCGAAGCCGGGCCAGGAGACCGAGAAATTCTTGTCTATTTCGCTGGTGACATCATACTCAACAAGAATTGGAAAGCGCTGATCTTCGAAGTGCTTGTAGTAGATACAGTCGTCGGTGTAGAGGGCATAGGACGCTCCGAATCCGCACTGCTTGACCAGATCATCCTGCTTGATTTCCTCCGGCTTGCCGTTCGGTGAGCTGTAGATGCGGCCTTTGAACTTTTTGATCTTGACATACTGGGATTCCGCCAGATGCAGCACCGCCTTCTTCGCGCCTGCCTTATCAGCGATGTAGGTCCGCCTCACTTCTCGCCAGCTCGCGCCCCCACCGCCGTCGATTTGATAGCCGACACTGTCATACAGCACCGCTGTCTCGTTGTCCTCCGGCCAGGCAAGAACGTCCTCGGCAACCGCTGAAGAAAACTCAATCGCAACCGCGAACGTCAGCCACAGCGACAGCATCAGTCGGTGAGTTTTCATATTGGTTTGCTAGTTACCCGCCGAAGATGGTACTACAATTTCAGCCGCTGAGCGCTCAAGCCCGGCTTGGGCGATCTTTTCGAATGTAGAGCGCAACGTCGGATACTCGCTCGCTTCAAATATCTTTTTGTTAACCAACAATTGAGATATGACCCGTGCTTCTCTGCCCCCGCCGAAACTGACTCGATTGAACTGCAGACCATTCATGCTCTCTTGTACTTGTGGTGGCAGTGACACGAGCGTGAGACTATTTCCGACCGTGATGTCCGTCTCAACGTGATAGCTGTACTTAAAGTTGAAATCCACTGGATAGGTCCGTTCGGATTTTTCAAAGGGGTTCTCGCGCGGAGCATACAGCAGCGGCTCGAACACGAGATTGTTTTCCACCCGCTGACAGAAGTCGGGCAGGTCAATGACCAGGTCGACTGTAACGCTGTCGTCCTCGCTGTAATCCTTCACCAGCGCAGTATTCACGTCAAGCTCGATGTCCTCAGCATTCTCGATCAGGGTCTCTTTGACGTTGCCCTCGTCAATATCTTTGTCGAGCAAGTTTCGATATTTTGAGAGGAAGTGGCCACTCAGTGCCACATGAGTACTGCAAACCGCCGCACCGTCGTTGCCTATGAAAATCCGTGCCTTCGTGTTTACCGCAGACGGTCTCTCAGCGTGGGTGAGCTTCACCGGCTTGGAATTGTCACCATCAATAATCAAGCCACCCTCTGCCATACACTCCGGCGGCAGAAATGGAAACGCGGCATACTTATCTTTGGTATCGAGGAAATAGTAGGCGCTGTCAACGGACGCGATACACAGCAGATAATTGAACTGACTCAAATGGAACACCTGCGGATCGAATTTGCAGTAGTCACGTGTGCCGATCAACAGTGGCTTGGCGTCAATCCCCGCGCTTTGCAGCATTTCGATCAGGAGTAGATTCTTGCCTGCTATCGTACCCTTCTGGTTTTTCAACGTGTAGTCTGTGTCCGTGTAGTCGATCAGGTACAGTCCATCGTCATCTTCGGTTTGGTAGTTGTTCCGGACGTAGTCGAAAATGCACTTAAGTGTATCAAGCCTGCTGCCCCCTGAGAAGCGTGCCAGCACAGCCCTGGTAGTGTCTTTGATGTCGCCTTTGGCCTTTATGACGTGATTCAGTGCTGCATCGACCTCCTCGCCGAGCGAAGACCAATGGTCAGCGAACTTGAGAACATTGTACTGATCCGCGAATTCTACCAGTTGGAAGCTGAGCGAGGCCCGGTAGTTTTGCAGGGCCGGCATATACGGCTCCGGTCGCACCGGCGGCAGATCCTTGAGATCCCAGATATATTCGGCACACTTGTCACCCCAAATGAACAGCGAATTTCGTTCAGGTTTCTGTAACTCCTCAGGAATGTTGCGCATTGCAACCGAGTAGTCGAAGCCCTTGTGCACGACGACCGAAAAATGTGAATCGTGGGTGAAGAGATCATTCTGAAAGTACCAGGAACTGAGGCTCAAGAACCGCTGGTGGCGCAACTCGTATCTATACTCGACGAAACAGCCATTTTCCACGGCGGGAAACGTGAAAGTGATGATTTCGTAGTCACCGCTTGTTTGTTTGTGAATATCGTCACCCTTGACTTCGGTCCTATGCTTCCCATCCGCTGAAATGGTTTGCGCCTTCAGGTCTCTGATTTTTTCTCCAGGGGGGAGGTATATTTCCTCGGTGATGGCGTCATCGGCTCCGTCCACGTCAAAGATCTTGCAGCGGCGGTGAATCTTGAGATGAATACGATTGTCTTCGTACGGCTGAGGAATCTCCAGCTCGCCTTGATCGAAGAGAATCGCAGCCGCTTCATCGGAGAACTTATCGGGAAGAGTGTAGGCAATTTCATCGTCGGTTATTTTGCCCCACTCCGGCTTATCGTCGGCCACCGCTGACGAAAGAAGAATTGAGCTGAAGGCTGCCAGTGCGGCAAGAACTAACTTAGTTTTCATAGTATCATCACCTTTTTTGCTAAGTGTTGTCTTTGATGGTCGAGCTGATCATTGTCCAGGCAGGGGATATGGGGAAGCGCGTTTCGTAGTGCTTCAGTCACTTCAAGAACTCCAAAGTTGCAGATCTTGTCCCTATGTGAATTGGCTACCTTGCTGAGCCAGCCGGCTTCTCTTCAGGCACGAGAATGAAGCTCTCAGCATTGAGATGGTCATCAATCTTCTTTCGATATATGTCAAATTCCGTGAATTGGCTGGGCTTGAGACGATAGAATGGCGACTCCCGAACTGCCACCCGGTAACCATTTTCTCCGGCGAGTGGTTTTTCTGAATAGTTACCGAAAACTGATTCGAGTACATAGCTCTTATCACGCTCCCCGGTAGGCGCCGCAGTCGCCTTCAGCTCAAGTCCATTTGGGAGCTTGAACTTGATTGAGTCGATTATCGTCCGTGGATAGCTCAACTCGATGGGGTAGACTCTTTCTGAAAGTGAGGTCAACTCCGCACCGGTGAAGTAGCTTAGAAATCTCATCTCACCGAAATACTCTTCCCTGACCTGACGTGCCAATTTGGGCACATGACCTTTAAAGGTCACTTCAAGTCGTGTTAAGGTGCTGGCATCGTTGTCAAAGATGACTTCGTCCATCAACAGAGCGTTGGTGAAACAGGCATGCCGACGAACTGCTTCTCGAAATTCAGATTTCTTGCTCGCGTGCACGAGCGACCTCAGACCATGAGCGCAATTTCGGGTAAAGATGAGCCGGCCTGAAACGAATCCTTCGCCGAACTTATCCACGGTTACCGTTATGTCTCTGATTATCAGATTGTCACCGGCATGTGAAATCGGAGTGTGGACGAGTCCACCAACGCTGTCCGAAATCACTAGCGCATTGGCGTCCTCATCCTGCCAGGGAAGGTCGTCTACGGCGCAATCGAAGCAGGTTGGGTCGCACCAGATGGTATCTGCACCGTCAACAATGAAGAAGATCACGTGATCAAATCCTGATAACTGGGGGTGTTCCGGAGGCACGTAACCCATATCTCTGGTATTGAGCAAGACCAGATAACTCGGCACGCTCACATCATTCAGCATTGAGACAAACATAGTCGAGAGGTCTTTGCAATCACCGTAACCTACTTTGAAAGTCTCTTCAGATTTATGCGGAACCCAGCCTCCGTTCTTCATGTAGATTGCCACATAACGCATCTTGCGAATGAGCTGATCGTGCAGCTTCCCGAATTGTTCGTCAAGACCGGAATTGGTCTGCTGCATCTGTTGAAGCAGGGATTTCTGCTCACTGCAGAGCTGCCACTTGCTGCGAGCAATCTCGAAATAGCCGCGTGACAAGTCGCTCCAGCTATTGGCCTCGAAGTCCTTCCCGGCAAGCTTCAGCTCCCGCGGATAGAACGTGACCCTGCGCATGACGTCTCTAAGCGGCGGCATATAGGGCTCTAACTTGCCTGCGGGTATCGAATCGACTGCCCAGGTGTATAGCGTGCTGTTCTTTGCCGTAGTTTCCGTGGGCCCGCCCTCTGCGCCCTTGCTGTCGTAATCAAACTTCAGCTCTTGTGGCACGTCAACCTGGTATACTCCCCTTATTAAAGGCATGGCGTGTTCAATTTGGAACGAAGGCCAAAACATTAGTGACTTCAACTCCATCTCGGAGTCATATTCTATCGTGAATGGCAGTGCATGCATTCCGGTGTGCAGGGTATAGGTGCACAAATCCTGATAAACCGCGAAGGAGGCACCGAATCCGCAAGCCTTTGACATGTCGTTTTCATCAAAGGTCTCTATTTCTGCACCGGAATTGTCCAGAATCCTGCACTTGAACTTCTTGAGCTTACGAAGATCGTCTTCGGGGAAAGAGATGAACTCCAGCGGTGATGCGTCATTTGAAAACACTCGTTCAACAACATGCTTGTGCACCTGCGCTTTGGAGGCTGACTTGATCTCTACGAAAGTGCTGTCGTAGACAAGGAGAGCGTCGGAGGAATCCAGCGATACAGCTTCTGCCACGAATGCAGCGGAGTCACTCGATTCTCCGCGCGAGATTGCCGGCGCCGCCATCAGGAACGTCACGACCAGCCCGAGTATTGAGTTCCATCCGAGCAGGGAAGTATGTCTCATTGATCGGTTCCCGCGAAGGATCGTCTCATCACCAGCTCGCCGCTATTGAAGCCGTACACATCTTCAAAGAATTTCTTTACCCCGGCGTAGTCGGACGGCATAAAGAAGGGCGTGTCGATTTTCAAGTGGGTGACTATACGGGCGTCGTGATCGCCGGTAATCGGCATCCTGGAATAAGTCAAGCCACCAAAACTGGTCCGCCCCGGCTCAGGGGGTGAATCGACTGCCAGGCTGGAATCTACGTAGATATTAACTACCTCCTCATAGTCGCGCGGATAGCGAAAGTCGATCGGATAGGTTCTCTCATTATTCTTGAAAGGCGAAGGTTGCGACCATATGATCGAGCAGCGTGCAAAAGCTTTGTCACCTGCAAAGGCGAGATAGTCCGGCATCTCCATTGTGAAGTTAAGCCAGCAACTGTCGGCGTTGTCGCGTTCGACTGTGCCCGCGTGGAAATTCTCAACGTGATCCAGCGAAGTGAGTGGTAACATCGCCTCGATATCATCGATCGTCAGCTCTTTATCTTCGTCAGCTGGGAGGTTCAACTGCGCGAACCCCCGAAGCATAACGCGGGTCGAACAGATCGCGGCACCTGCTGCAGTGACTCTGACTGATGAAAGAACCTTGGTCTCACCGGGCCATTGATACGGTTCCGGCTCGACTACTTCCGAACCGGTCTCGTTGATCTCAAGCCCACCCTCGGACTGCAACCTTGGATCAAGATAAGGATAGATTACCTTTGGATTGCGGGTATCAAGGATGCAGTCGTGATTGTTCAGGTTGGACAGGCACAGAAGATTGTTGAACTGGCTGATGCTGCGGTTCGCTTCACTGAACATCGAGTAATCGCGTGAACCGACGAGGTAAGGTCTCGCGTCGATACCTGCTTTCTTCAGCATTGAAATCAACAGCAGATTCTTTTCAACGGGGGTCCCTGAGCGATTTTCGATTACATCATCCGCACGTTGATAGTACAGGATAGCGCCTGTACCGTTGAGTTCCTGAGTGCGAATGCTATCGCGGACAAAGTTGTAGATTGCGATCTGCTTCCTGCGCGGCAATTCGATCCCGGCCGTCACTGAATCGGTGAGTTCCTTAAGCAGATCGGAATCCTTCCAGTAATAGCTGTACATCCGGGCCAGAGCGTGGCCAATTGCATCCCAGTCCAGGACCACAGGCTTGTAGGAAACGCCCACTAATCTCATCATAGCGACGAAGTCAGCGGTTACAGATGGACTGAACGTGGTTCGCGCACCCATGAAGGGTTCATCGCCGATAGGATCGAGATCGAATACTTTCCAGGAAAAACTCGTTGCCGGGCGGTGGGAAAGTTTGGTCTTCTCCTCCACCGGGTCGCGGTATTGCCTGGGCACATTTAACGTCACTATGTTGTACTTAAACATGTCGGGTCGAACGAACGTATAGTCGGACTCATAGGTGTAAAAGCTATTTCGAAACTGCCACGGTTTTCCAAAGAAGCTGCTGCCCCGGTAGATCTTGTATTCAAGCTCGATGATGCAGCCATCTTCGACGTGTGGGAAAGTGAAGGTGTATATGGAGAGTATATCACCCACCTTTTTCTCCAGCAGATCGAATTTGCTGAATTTGTGCTTTTTTCCATTGGGTGAAATTGTATGAGCTCGAAATCCTTTGAGTTTCTCGCCTTCTCTGAGTGGGATCTCGACCTGGGTAAGCTCTTCAGCTTCCTGGCGATGGAATATCTTTGCGCGAATGTGCTCCGCAATCTTCGTGGTACCCCAATCAATTCGAGTCTCTCCCTCCTCGAAGATTATGACTGCCGCGGCGTTGGCGTACTTCTCAGGCGGCTGCAAGGCCCACTCTTCGTCGCTGATCTTACCGTAGTCGTGATCTACCTGTAAGGCTGAGATTGCGGGGCAGAGGACTAGCAGAAATAGTGCGAGTTTCAAAATCTGCAATTGAGTCAGAAACTGTTGAGCAATTGACATGACACACTGTACAGGCACCGATCCTCTGCCCTTTGTTGATACTGTCTTGATGATTCTCCCCAAGCTCATGTCATCCCCAGAATTCAGGTGCCCTTGATACCTACCTCAAATATTCGCAAATCAAGTAGTTTTCGTCAACTATTAAATCAGAATTTTTAGTCGACGTTGGTGGGAAGCAGCGGGTAAAAGCCCGCCAACCGTTGTTGTCGGCGGGCTCTGCAGGCTGGGGGACTTACGGAACCAGATATTCCGGAGAACGAGGTAGTTCAACCGCAAGTTTGATGCTGTCAACTCTGGGAGTCTCAGCCGTTTCTTCACGCGCAGCCAACACCGATTGCACTACACGCTCGAAGCCGATGCCACAACCGGCGGACTGACCCTCCCCCTGGCCGAGCACGTCGAAATACCAACTGAATTGCGCCGGATCGACACCGCGGTCGACCAGGTGGTCGTACATGTAGGACTCCTCAAATTGCTTCTTACAGATCTTGGCATCGCCCTCACGAACGGCGCCGCCGACCGACTCACCCACATAGGGGAGAAGCAGGTCACAGCAAATTGTTTCTTCACCGGCGCGTTTCATCGAGAAGAATTTGATCACTCCGCCTTCTCTCGGCTTGGGATCGGCGGGATAGTGCGTTACAAAAGTCGGCCTGCCATGCAGGTACTCACAGATTGCCAACTCTTCGGTGCTGCCGAGGTCGTCGCCATATTCAATCTCGTGCCCGTGCTCCTGGAGAATCTCGATCACATGAGCATACTTGACCCTGTTGAAGGGCTGGTTGATGTACTTCGCCAGGCGCGTACTGGGCACGGCGGTCATCGCGGCGCGGTACATCGATTTGATGATTCCCTCGACATTCTGCATCAGACCGTCTAATTCGAAATCGCGACCTTCGAATTCGATCAGGGTAAACTCACACAGGTGACGGTTGGTCACTTTGCGTTCCTGGCGGAAAGAGGGACCTATGGTGAATACACGGTTGTGAACGTGCGTGAATGCCTCCAGATAGAGTTGACCGGTCTGGCGCAGGAACATTTGCTGCTCAGCTCCATCGGGCTCGTACATCGTAACCGACATCGCGTTGGGAAACCACTCGCAGGAGCCGGTAGCACCCGTGATGTGAGGCACACAGATCTCCATAAAATTCTGTTCACCGAACCAGTCGCGGGCAGCCTTGAGCATTTTCGAACGCAGCAGGGTTGTCTGTTGGAACCGGCCTTCCAGGACCTCAAAGTGACGCTTCATGCGTTACCTCCATAAAGTTGGTGTAGTGGAAACTACTGTGAAAACGGCATAAAAAAACGCCACCCGGAAAAACCGGATGGCGACGAATTCGAAACAATTCGCTCGCGACAATAAACGAAGAGTCACGGCGATCAACCTTGGGCAAGGTCAACCTCCGCGCCTGCAATATCTTGCTTTACAGCTTTGTTCGGATATCTCCGCAACACTTCCTCAATTCCTGGCGCACGCAAGGGTTGCTGTGCGCTAAAACTCATTTTCCCCCGAACTTGCTTGGTGAATGTCCTTAAAGCTACATGGATAGGTTTTGTTGACAATTAGTCAAGATAAAACTTCTCAAGATTAAAAATTATTGAAAGTTCTTTTCGGAGAGCCCGGGGAGTAACGGGAAATCAGGGGAGACGGAAGTATTGAACCGCATTAATCAAAACGCCGAGGTAGACCAGAATTCCACCCCACCAGGCGAGTTTGGCGCCGCGGTAACCAAAGCGGCTGCGCAGAGATCGCAGGCTGGCAAAAAGATGCGGAATTTCCTCGGCTGATTCATGAAGATGCCTGAATGCCAGCAGCGAGATCACCAGCCCCCAGATTATCCCCAATCCTGCCACTATGATGATTATATCGTCAGTCAGGAAATCCAGCATTGTTCCTCCTCGCTATGAAGCGAAATTCAACTCAAGGAGATAAATGCAAGAATCCTGCCCAAATCGCTCCTGATGAGGTTAGTCCAGCCCCCGTTTGCGGCGGACGCGGCCGCTTATATAGCCGAACACGAATCCAATGAAGAATACCAACAAGATAAAGAGAAGTCGTGCGCCCATGCGCCGAATTTGGCCAGTTTCGCCGGCATTGTCAAATGATATTCGGCGAGCAATTACCGCTCTCCCTTCCTGCAGAATACGCAAAGCTATTCACCATATCGAGAACTCGATGCGTACCCGGTTTCTTCGCCCGGTGTTGGTTTGAATCTGACCGGCTATCCCGAATCACCTGACACCGGCCCAAATTGTGGGAACCAACCGTCTGTTAACGGTTTATATGAGCCGAAGCATATAGTTAAATAACGCTTCTGCTTGGAGGGTTCTCCGGCAGGAAAATTGCGCAGTAGATTGCCGACAGACTTGACAATTATCGCCTGTAACCGTTTATTCTACAGGGCGAAAGCAATCCAGTAACTGCCAATGCAGACGGAACGAGGTTTTATCGACCGATAGGTAAATGTAAATGGATCGCCTCGGCGATCATAAAGTTTACCAGACGCGCTTGCATCTGAATTTACGAAATGTAAATTCTGCGTCACACCCGGGGAAGCGAACACCCCGGTAAGAGGTGTACTAAGAGGTGTAAAGCGTCAAAACCAGGATCATTTCTCGGTCGACAAAACTGATGTTTCGATTTACAGCAGCATTCTTTTCATTCCTCCAGCTCATTCTTATTCTCGGTCTGGCAGCTGACAGCGAGAATCTCTATGCGGCAGTCGTCAGCGTGGAGCAGTCTTCGAAAAGTTCACTCGGGTTCACAGCTTATTTCGACTCAGCCCCAATACCGGCAAACGCAAAGCTCTCAGGTGAGCAGCTCAGGCGTCTGTCGACGCGCACAGCGTTTGGTGACAGCCTGGACAAGAGTAATGCTGTTCAGGATTACAACGCGATCTGCATCGCGGTGCCTGCGGGTGCTGAGGCTACACTGACAAATGTGAATCTGAATTTAGGTTCAGGCGGTGTTGCGGGCGCCGACAATGTATATTTGACGAAACCCACCGAGTATCGCGGAATTCGAATCGCCAGATTGATGGTTCCGGCAAAGGTGACCTTGGCAGGATCTTCGCAAGCAGTCGAAAGTGCAACCGCTCAGATCAACTTCGCCGGTGCCGGGAACGGAACCGGCTCATTAAGCCACGGCCCCCTGGATGATCTCATACGTAACCTGTTAGTAAACGGGGATCAAATCGACAACTGGTATCCTGTTACGCTGCGCAAAAGCTCCGCGATGACCGACAACCCATTCCCGAATTCGACCGATTGGCTACGGATCGCAATCACTCAGACCGGTGTCTATCGCATTACCGGTGCAGACCTCGATCGCGCAGGAGTGAACCTCGCTGCGGTTGATCCATCGCAGCTGCGGCTCTTCTACGAAGGAGGCAAGCCGCTGCCGATCGAAAATGATGCACCGCACGATTCATTGCAGGAAATGGCGATACTCGTTCAGGATGGCGGTGACGGCAACTTCGGCCCCGGTGATGCGATTGTTTTCTATGCGCAGGGAGCCGATTTCTGGGATAGAACTCAGCAGCAGCCGGAGTTTGTCTACGATTCCTACAGTGATCGCAATGTTTACTACCTTGCCCTTTCCGGCAATTTCTCCAGCACCCCTTTAAGGATTGCCAGCGAGAGCGGCAGCGGAATCCAGGTAACAGATACGCTCACGCAATTTGCTGACTATGTTCATCGCGAGGAAAACAGCGTGCTGGCAGAGAACTCCGACGGCGACGTGTTCGACTACTACCACTGGTACTGGGGTCTTGCCGGTGACAACCAGTTGTTTTTCTCACTTCCGGCGCCGGCGCCTCAATCCGTCAATTCCTTTGCTGTCAGCTCAACACGCTCGAATTTCAACATCCGGGTCAACGGCATCGAGGCGGATTACGATTCCACAGGACAGCCGGGTCTCTATTATTTCCACAGCGATCGCTTCACACCCGGAGTTAATCAGGTTGACGTAGACTATGTGCTGGGGGACGGCTACATTGACTGGATCGAGATCAGGCTTCACCGGCAATTGCAGATGCCCGACGGCGAGGAACTGACCGTAACCTATCCGGGCGATGGCGTCGACAGAGTCGCAGAGATCGATCTCAACGGCGTCGCCTCGCCGATGCTGTTCGACATTTCCAATCCCTACGTCCAGAAATTGATGCTGCCAGATATCAGTAGCGGCAAGCTCTTCTTTGCGTCTGTCGGCGGCAGCTCTCCGCAGAGTTATGTTATTGCCGACGCCAATTCGTTGCGTACTCCATTCTCAATAGTGCGGACCGAATTCGACAACATAGTCAGCACGGAGAATGGAGCAGATCTTATCGTCATTACGCATGACAACCTCGCAAACGCTGCGATGGATTACGCCGACTATCGCGCTCAGACCGATGGCCTGAGAGTGCGTGTTGTGAAAGTTTCTGATATTTACGCCCACTTTTCCGGCGGACGCCTCGACCCGGTCGCGATCAGAGACTTCCTGCGATATGCCTACCAAAACTGGCAAGGCGATGCGCCATCATTCTGTCTGCTTGCCGGTGACGGCGTCTATGACTTTAGAAATAATCTTGGCCTCAATGGTGTCAACTACGTCCCGCCTTTCATCGTTGAAGGCGACGAGAGCGTGTCCGACGAGAACTATGTATACTTCGGCGATCTTTACAATTTAGATTCCGACAATTCTTATCCCACCGATCGTGGCGTCGATATGGTAATCTCAAGGTGGCCGGTGAAATCTGCGACCGAGTTCGAGACGGTGCTCAGCAAGACCCGGAGCTACGAGCAGACTCCGGATAGGGGTTCCTGGCGAAACTTGATCACGCTCATCGCCGACGATGCCAACCATCCGGGCTTCAACATTCCGGAGACCTTTCACACCGAAGATTCTGAAACGCTGGCAACGAACATCGTTCCCCCCGATTTCGAGATTCAGAAAATTTATGGAATCAGCTACCCGTTTGGCGCCGCCGGTGAGAAACCGGAGATGCGGGCGGATGTGATTCGAGCAATTAATGACGGCTCCCTGATTGTCAACTATATCGGTCATGGCAACCCGAATGTCTGGGCGGATGAACGCATTTTCCGCCGAACGCAGGATATTCCTTTACTCAATAACATTGGGAAATTGCCGTTGATATTTAATGCGTCCTGTTCTATAGGATTTTTCGATAATCCGGCAAGCGAGGGGATGGCGGAGGATTTGCTCAGGTATCCGAATGGCGGAGCCGTGGGCACCATCTCCGCAACGCGGCTGGTGTTTTCACGACCCAATTTCGAATTCAATAAGGCTGGTATGACGCAACTGCTGGGAGACAACGGCTACACGATTGCAGAAGCGGTCTATGTGACCAAGTTGCTGCGGCAGGGTACTTTCGGCGTCGGCGATAATGATCGCAAGTACATCTATATCGGCGACCCGCTCACGAGGTTGGCGATTCCTCCCGATGAAATCACCTTCAGCACCTTCGATCCAGATTCACTGGTAGCGCTCGCGGTAACGGAACTTGCCGGGTCTATTGAATCACCGACCGGAGAGCTACGCAGCGACTTTAATGGCGAACTCACCGTCAGCGTGTTTGACAACCAGCGTGATCGCTCAGTGCAGGTTTCGTCGAATACTACAGCCAACTATTGGGAATATGGTCCGGAAATCTATCGCGGCAAAGTTGATGTCACTAACGGCGAATACAATCTCAAGTTCGTCGTTCCGAAGGATATTACCTACGGTGGCCAGAAAGCTCGCATATCCGCCTACGCTACCGGGACAAATGATGAAGCAGCCGGAGTGATTTTCCCGGTTGCGATCGGCAGCATCAACAAGAGTGTGAGCGACACCACCGGTCCGGACATGACGGTTTATTTCGCTGATACTCCGGGGCTGAGCGACGGCGCAAGTGTGGCGCAAAATACCCGCGTGACCATTGAGCTCTTCGACTCTCTTGGAATCAACCTGAGTGGCGAGATCGGTCACGGAATTGATGTGAGCTTCGACGACAACCCCGATTTCAACATCGAGGTCACCGACAGCTTCAGCTATTTTCCGCAAAGCTATCAACGAGGAAGAGCCGAATTCGATCTTCCGCAGCTGGCTATCGGTGAACATACCATGAAAGTCAAGGCGTGGGACTCGGCGAATAATTCGAATCAGGTCGCGCTGAGTTTCAATCTTACGGCCGACGAGGGGCTTGCAATTACAGAGTTACTTTGTTATCCCAACCCAATGCGTGATCATACGGAATTCAGTTATGTTCTGTCGGGCGCCGCGGAGAATGTAACACTGAAACTGTTCACGCTCTCAGGTCTTGAAATCTGGTCAAGGTCGAATTTGCCCGGCGATCGAGGGTACAATGTCGGCGTTGACTGGGACGGACATGACGCCGATGGAGACATAATTGCAAACGGAGTATATATTTTTCAACTCAGCGCCAATGCCGAAGCTGCGAATAGCAGCGCAGGCAACGGCAAAGCTTCCGCCACCGGAAAGCTGGTGTTGATGAAGTAGTATGAGAAATCAGTTTACTTACAATAAGGAGCTCTCGATGAAACGAATCGTGTTTATCCTGCTGGCGGTCAGTTCTTCGCTGATTCTCTGGCCGGGGCAGAGTTATGCGCAGGTCAGCGATGCCGCTGTGTTATTCCTGCGGATTGCCCCCGGCGCGCGATCGGCCGGCATGGGTGAAGCGTTCACCGCTATTGCTGACGATGCTCAGGCAACGCACTACAACCCGGCGGGATTGGGTGAATACCCCCTGGCCAACTCCTGGTATTCCTACCAACTGTCCGATGACAGCCGCCTGGTGGACCTGGCTAACCAGGCCTTTAAGGGAGAACTTGCTCCCGATTTTGCAGAGACTTTTGAGTCGTGGCAGGTCTCGGGTAATCAGGTAAGTCGCAAAGTTAACGGCCAATGGCAGACCGGGGAGGAAATAACTATTGACCCGGCGCAATCGGTACTGGCGAGCCTCTCGAGACGAATGTCAACGGCAGACAAGGACCGTTTCAAAGAAGCGGTGCGCCGGATTGCTCAGCTCAATACCGGTGTTTCCTTTGAACAGATCAGTGATTTGCGCGCCAACATGCTTCGGGCGGCACCTCAGGACAAACAGGCGGTAGCGCGGATCAACACCCTGGTCGAAGAAATTCTGGCCAACTGGCAGGACCTGAGAATCAATCAGGATAGATTCCAGGAGATCAAGAATGAGATTGGGCAGGCCATGTCCGACAGCTCAATCAGTATGACTGAGCTGGCGAATCTCGAGAATTCCTCGGGAAGCTGGGCACAGGAAAAGCGTCCTGATAAAATCAAGGTTCCCTACACTATCCTCTTAACCAGTTGGCGTGGCTGGCAGGTGCCGTGGGAAAAAAATATCAGAAAAATCGCGGTCATGGAAAATGACATCCCTACGAATGGTTATCAGCAATTCGACATCTGGGCGCTGACCAATTACGGCATTAGCCGTTTCAATGGCAAAGAGTGGCTGGATGGCGACATTATCCAACCTCGGCGTGGAGACCGGCTTCAAGACCTTGTTGCCCGAGCACTGGGAACGAACGACGAAGACATCCTTGCCTCAAGGACCAAGATCGTCGCGCAGGCAAACAACAAATTTTCGCAGGAGATGATCGACTCGGTGGCAGCCGAGCTGCAAGCAGCAGTCCCCGAGGATTATCGTTCGCGCACGGAATTAACCAATAATGCCAAGCGCCTTCCCGATGCGTGGCTGGGAGCGAAGCTTGATCCCGATCGCACTGGGAGATTTCTCGCGCTTTTTAACCAGGCAATGTCTGATAGCACTCTGACAAATACTGAAGCTGATGAAGTGATGTTCTCACTGGAAAAGGTATTCCGTGACCAACTCCCCGGCGATCTGCTGTTTCCCTTCAAGGCGGTATTTGAGGGGGATATTCATGACATCGCAGTGGATCGAAAGACGCTGATTGTCGGTACGGGCGCCGGGCTTTATCGCTATAACGGCCGTACCTGGGAGAAATACCGGTCCGGCGTCGATTCGGTCGCTGTCTGGGATATCGCAGTAGTCAAACGCGGTGAGGTCTGGCTTGCCACTGACAGGGGTGTAATGGCATTCAGAGACGGCAAATGGGTGACCTACGGCCCTGCGGAAGGAATTAGTTCGCTGCCGATCAAGCATATCATCGTGAAGAATGAGAAGCTTGCCTGGGCCGCCTCAGACAACGATCTCTATGTGTACGACGGCAGCAAATGGTCTGACAATTCCACCTATACTTCGACTGTCAATGACAGCACCCTGTCGGTAGTATCACGATTTTATGGGCAAATCGATCAAACCACTCTCGAACTCCAGGAAATCCGCCTCAAACAGGAGGACCCGGAATTCAACACCAGTCCGAAGGCCGGCGTGCAATTCCAGCTTCCGTTCAAGCCGTTGTTCAAAGGTACCATTACCGCTCTCGCACTTGATGGCGACAATAATCTCTGGGTCGGCACCGATATGGGTTTGAAACGGTTCGACGGCAAAGGCTGGACCAGTTTCGGCTATAAGGCGATCAAAGTGGAACGCCGCATGAGTGTTGAAGATCTTGCCAAGGAATACCTGAAGACCGGGGACCCGGATAAGATCACGGCGTTCGTAAACATCATCAAGCGTAAGAACACAGTTCCTCAGGGTGATCTTCAGCCGGGGCGCATTATCTATGTATATGCAAACCCTGCCGGAAGCCCTATTCACGCGTTGTTCAATAGTGGCGACCGCATTTACGTTGCCTCAATCTATGGCACTTTCAGCTACAATGGCTCCGTGTTTGAGAGATATTATCACGAAGACCTCTATCACACTAACACCGTCGACATTGTTGGAAGAGATGGCGATATGTGGCTGGCCACGAATGATAAGGTCGTTGTGGCCGCTCGCGGCACACGTGAGCTTTCTTTTACGCATGCCAACTGGTTACCTGATCTCGCGCCCGACATTTACTATGAGTTCCTCAGCTACGTTCAGCCGTTCGGAAGTCTCGGGACTTTAGGAGCGAGCGTAACCTTCCTCTCCTACGGAACGATTCCCACAACCGGAGAGACATCATCGGATATTACCGGCGAGATAAACCCGTTTGACGTGGCGATGGCTCTCTCCTACGGAACCAAGGCAACCAACAAACTTTCGGTGGGTCTGTCGGCAAAAATCATCTACTCGCGTCTCTCCGTGGTCGGTGCAGGTCGCGAGGTAGGCCAGGGATCAGGTACGTCGTTTGCCGTTGAGGGCGGCTTGCTGTACAAGGCTACCGCGAGACTCAGGTTGGCAGCAGTCTTGACGAACCTGGGACCCAACATGAGCTACATCGACGCGGCACAATCTGACGCGCTGCCCCGCAACTTGGCGCTGGGATTTGCCTACAGGTTGATTGACTCTCCTTATAACAAGCTGACGATTGCCGGCGACATCAACAAGCTGCTGGCGAGCTGGAACAATGACATCGGCACCGAGCTACAGGAAGCCGTTGAAAACGTCGGCATGGAGTACTGGTACGGCTCGTTGCTTTCTCTCCGAGCCGGTTATGTCTATGACAAAGTCGGTCAGATCAAGACTCCTACACTTGGCGTGGGTCTTCAGCTCAAGAGCAAGTACAGGCTTGACTTTGCATATATTCCGTCAAGCTCTGATTCGCCGCTGTCCAACACGCTGCGAACTTCATTGACGCTTAAAATCTGATGAGAGAATCGGAGATTCGAGGAAACATGCAGTCCAAATTACTCAACAACTACCGGGAATTATGAAGAGAATCACGACTATCCTGATCTGCGGCTTTCTTGCGGCGTTGGTTTTGCCA
>CAYXUL010000039.1:0-9900 GCA_964468475.1 uncultured Ignavibacteria bacterium
CCAGCGGCAGCGTTGATGAGACGATCATCGATTGCCAGGGTAACGGTGCAGAGCTCCATCTAGGGTTTGACTTGCATTCGGGTGAACTCAACACGACGGTCATTGAGGGCATCACGATCATCAATGGAACAGGCATTCTTGATCCCGATGTTTCGTATACCAGAGGCGGCGCGATCAGAGCAAAGGGATCGTCGCCCACGATCAGCAATTGTAGATTCCTGAATTGCTCGGCATGGGAAGGTGGAGGCATTGCGGCAGTTCCGGCATATGGTGGAGGTAGCATCCCTACGATCTTCGCTTCCAAAGCACGCATTGTAGGTTGCAACTTCGAAGATGACTCAGCCGCATCTGGTGGCGCTCTGTATTGTTACGGAAAATCCAGCTGTGACATTAGCAACTGCGATTTTCTGAACAACGTTGCAACCAATGTTGGCGGGGCGGCGTTTTGTACTGCGGAATCCAACTCTGAATTCAGCTATTGCACTTTCGCTCACAATTCAGCCCCAAATGGTGGTGCAGCATATTCCTATATCTCTCCTGTTTCTTTCGCAAATTGTACCATGGTTTTCAACAGTGCCCCCCTGGGTTCCCAGCTGAGTACTAATTTCAATTCCCCATCTTTCGTGGGCATGATCCTGGATAACTGCGTTCTCGCTTACGGCCGGGGAGGAGCCGCTATTAACTGCGGATGTCAGCTCGAGTTTACCTGTACCGATATTTTCGGGAACGAAGGCGGCGACTGGGATCCCTGCGCGCTTGACCAGCTGGGCACAAACGGGAATTTCAGTAGTGACCCCATGTTTTGCGATACGTTGAGCAATTCCTTCAACGTGCTTGCGGCTTCGCCGTGTGCGCCGGCCAACAACGACTGTAGTGTGATTATCGGAGCAAAGCCGGTAGGGTGCAGTTTCCTCTGCGGCGATGTTAACGGCTCGGGGAGTGTATCTATAGGTGATGCTGTGTACCTTTTGACTTACATCTTTGGTAGTGGTCCGCCACCGCTCGATGATAGAGGCGGCGACGTCAATTGTGACCAGAAGGCCAGTATCACCGATGCTGTGTATCTGATCAATTATATCTTTTCAGGTGGTCCGGGGCCTTGCGCAGGCTGTCCATAGTCTGCCAAGAGAGCGGTCAGCGTGTTGGTTTTCTGACCGGTGGCCCACCATTTATGGTGGGACTTTCCGTCAAACGCGTATGCAGAGAATTCGCTGAACACTACGAGTGTAACGTGCAATCTCTGATTATCTGTGCTCCCAAGCATCGTCATTCCGGCGGATGCCGGAATCCAGTCTAAAGTCTTTCCGATCTTGGTTTGATGCTAATCGCTAGTTTCATAGATAATGTAAAGATTGTGCCTGCGAGCTACCCAAGTTCTCATACTGGATACCCCGACCCGTCGGGGTATGACACGTAATTGGACCGGTGGCCCACTATTCATGGCGGGATTCCTGCTAAGCTGAAGCGAAACCTGAGGAAGTTTTCATACTGGATGCCGGCTTTCGCCGGTGTGACTCGCATCCTATTTCGTATGGAGCGAGGCAGACTCTACTTCGTGGAAGAAAACTTGGCACGACTCTTGTAGCCCAGATGGGGCTTATGTGCTGGCTTCCCTGAGACCTTGGAGTGTGAAGGCGCCAGCTATTGTTAAGCTAGATGCCCTCTATCATGTCATTCCGGCGCACGCCGGAATCCAGTCTAAAAACTTTCTTCCTTCTTGACCATGCCGCAGAATGCAAACTCTTAGACTGGACACCGGCTTTCGCCGGTGTGACTCGTATCTAGAAACGCCGGAAACGGTGGGCGCTCTGCCTCGTGCAGAGTTCGTGAAGTGTCGATCCAGCCCGCAAGGGCGCTTGTGAAGTGATCTCGCTGCTCACTCCGAGTGTGAATGCAATCTCTAAATTATGGCTAATCCCAGAGCATGTCATTCCGGCGCACGCCGGAATCCAGTCTAAAAACTTTCTTCCTTCTTGACCATGCCGCAGAATGCAAACTCTTAGACTGGACACCGGCTTTCGCCGGTGAGACCGCGTTGTTGTTACGCCCGAAAGACGACAGGGCTTCCCCGCCAAGCGTCTCTTCGTCCATGCTCACAAATCATCGTACAGATCCCGCCACTCAGGGTTGAAGCCCTCGATCAATTCAATCTTCCAAATGCGTTTCCACTCTTTGAGCTGTTTTTCTCGAATGATCGCAGCGCGTATATCATCAGCCACCTCGTAATAGACTAGTCGATCCAGCCCATACCGCGCCGTAAACCCATCTACCACTTTATTCTTATGTTCCCAAACGCGTTTCTTCAGGTCAGACGTCACTCCGACGTAGAGCGTCCCGTTCCTTTGGTCGGTCAGTATGTAAACGTATCCCTGTGTCATCTCCCTTTGCACATACACGCGACTTTGTTACACTATCTTCACTTCTTCAAATGCAGAATCAGCAGAATCCACGGCCGTACCATCGACCACCAGCCGGAGCCTGCCTTGATCTTGGAGTAGTTTTTGCCTTCTGCGGGGTAGGTCATGCCAACCGGTACTTCAGTGACCTTGAGGTTTTTCTTGAGGACGTAGTAATGGATGTAGTATTCCATCTCGTAGCGTCCCAGCCACTCCTGCTCGATATCCATACCGGTACGTTCGAAGATATCGAGGCGGTACGCGCGAAAGCCGCAGGTGACATCGGTTCCGTGAAACCCCATGAAGAGATTAACGATCCAGGTGAAGACCTTGATCAGCGCCGCCCGCTTGAACGGCAAATTCTCGCTACTGCCGCCTTCCAGGTAGCGCGAGCCCTGCACATAGTCGTAGCCGCGCTCCCGTATCGGCTCAATCAGGCGCGGCACTTCCGCTGGCGCCATTTTGCCGTTGCCTGCCATGATGATGATCGCGTCGTAGCCATGCTCGCGTCCATATTTGATTGCGGCGCGCAAACCGGCGCCGACGCCGAGGTTTTGTTCGTGACGCAGATAGGGGAGTCCTGACTTTCGAATTGTATCGACAGACTCATCGGTAGAGCCGTCATCAATCAGCAGGATGTCATGGTTGCGATCTTCCGGGAATTGTGAGAGAACCGAGGCGATCTTGCCACCTTCATTGAAACAAAATACAACAGCAAGGAATCGCAACGAATCTGCGGTCATTGAGTGCCACCCGGAGCGTTAGCTGTATTGCAGCAGAATTTACTTGCGCGGAGTGAGCTGGAGGTGGAAATCACTCGTTCCCTTTAGCCAGTGGCGGCGACGTCGCGGAAATAGCGGGCGGGATTGCCTGCCCAGACTTGCCCCGCCGGCACGTTCTTGGTGACCACGCTGCCTGCGCCAATAATTGCCCCATCACCGATCTGGACGCCACCCAGAATCGTGGAGTTGGTCCCGATCGAGACATGATTGCCGACGCGCGTATTTACGAAGCGGTCCTTCCAGTCTTCGTCGGTCTCCAATTCACCATCATCGCGCGTGGCCTGCGGGTAGTTATCGTTGATGAACATCACCCCGTGGCCGATGAAACAGTAGTCGCCAATGGCGACACCATCGCATATGAACGTGTGTGAGGATACCTTGCAGCGCTTACCCACACTCGCATTTTTTTGAATTTCCACGAACGGCCCGATCTTGGTTTCGTCACCCACTTCGCAGCCATACATATTGATGAACTTAGTAAGCTTGACATCTTTACCGAGCTTCACATCAGGCGCAATGCTATTCCAATCCGACATATAACTGAGTCCTCTTAATTGCTGAGCCGAAAATATCTGCAGTCACCCGCGTTCAGGCGTGACACTGTGACACTATACTTTATCTATATCTTAATTCTCGCTCCACCCTGTTTGAGCGATTTATCGGCCGCCTCGAGGATGCTCACGACATGGAGACCATCTTCACCCGATGTCAGCGGCTTGCGTTTCTCGTTGATGGCATCGACAAATTCCTTCGCAACCAGCTTAAGCGCTTCCGTGCTGTCAATCCTGGGCGCGCGCATGTCGCCGGTTCGATATTCGACCAGGGCTTTGTATACCTGCTCACGGTCTTCCTTGCCGGACGCATCGTGAAACTCGACCCGCTTGTCGTAGACTTTGATCTTCTCAGACGGCTCGGTGTCATCATAAACGATCATCTGTTTGGTGCCACCGATCAGGGTCATGCGCACCTTCACCGGCGCCAGCCAGTTGACATGAATATGTGCCAGCAGGTTGTCCTCGTACCACACTGTCAGGTAGCAGATGTTTTCGACCGACTGCCCATAATGGGCGAAACCGACGGCATTGACGGCGGTGGCGTGCTTCCCGGAAACATAATCACAAATCGAAATGTCGTGTGGCGCCAGATCCCAGATCACGTTGATGTCGTGCTGAAACAGACCGAGATTGACCCGCACCGAATCGAAGTAGAGCATATCGCCGATATCGCCGCTGTCGACCAGGCTCTTGATCTTGCGCACCGCGCCGGTATAGAGGAAAGTGTGATCGACCATGATGGTCAGATTTTTCTTTGCAGCCAGCTCGAGAAGATCTTCGGCTTCGGCAACGGTCGATGTCAGTGGTTTCTCGAGGAATACATGTTTACCGGCTTCCAGTGCCATCTTGGCGAGACGGTGATGAGTAAAGACTGGCGTGGCAATGACTATCGCATCAATGTCGCTGTCATGAATCAGCTTATCGTCCGACTCAAAACCTTTAATTTTGGGGTAGCTGTTCTGGATAAACTTGACACGGTCGGGCCGCTGATCGCAAATCCCCACAACCGTGCAGGCGTCGGGAAGCGCGCTGAAATTGCGGACAAGATTCGGTCCCCAGTAGCCAATGCCGATTATTCCAATTCCTAACAAAGTGCAACTCCTTGAGGCTCGGTCAAAATTATCGCGCAATATAGTCCTGTTGCCGGAGGGTGTAAAGGGATTTTGGGATTTGGGTTGCGGCTGGGAAGATGCATTTTCAAGGCTGAGAATCCCGGCGAATGGAGGATACCGATGCTTACTTCAGCAGTGTCATCTTGCGCGTCTGCACGGCCGTGGCGGTTTCCAGACGGTAGAGATAGACGCCGCTGGCAACCTTCTTGCCTGCCGATGAAGTGCCATCCCAGCGAACCCGGTGGAGACCGGCAAGCTGCCAGTCATCGACGAGTACGCGAACACGCTGACCCAACGTGTTATAAATAGTAAGCTTGACGTGCTGTGGCGCGGCGAGCGAATAGCTGATGATTGTCTCGGGATTGAAGGGGTTGGGGAAGTTCTGGTTCAGCTCGAACTGATCGGGCAGGGTGGCAAGGTCATCGTTAACATCTGTAGCCGTGAACTCGTCATTGGTGAAGAACACGTCATAGCCCTCACCGGCGTTGCGATTGTCGACCCAGGTTGAGTAAAAGTAAGACTCCCCCAGTGCAACTGCAGGTTGCATCTCGCGTGCCGCTTCGGTCAACCCACTGAGTGTCTGGTTTGACATGATCAGTGTACCGTCGAGATTCACCAATTGTAGCCATGTGCGTTCGACCCCGGTGCGGTAGTCGGACCAGGCCACACCGACTGCGGTGGAGCTGCCCGCCATCCGCAGTTCAGCAACCGAAGCTTCCAGGTCTTCATTCAGGATCGTCGGCCCCCAGACAATTGACCCGGACTGATCGATTGCCATCGCCTCAACCTGCTGTGCATCAGTTGTTTGCCGTAGATAGCTGAAGTACATTATACCTGACGCAGAATGATCATAAACACCGACATCGCTTATCGTCCCTCCGGCAGGTGCCGGCAGAAGCTGATTCGCGCCAACCGGATCGAAATTCTGATCAAAGGGCTGATAGTAAATCACCTGTTGTCCGCCATCGATTGCCAGCCAGGCAGCCACGCCGGAATGGTCAGGAGCGATGCTGACGCTCGGAAGAAAGTTACCCGTCGTGCTTACGATGCCCGATAACCGAATATTACTGCCGACGGCAGCATTGCTCGCATCATATCCCTGGAGGTAGACTTGTTGCGAACCATCACGGCGATCTGTCCAAACCACCGCGAAAGCACCGTCTGGCGCCATCGCGACATCGGCATCAGTTTTCGGCGCACCGGAAATGTCGTTGGTCACCGCAAAGTTGCTTCCTTGCACAGTGGGTGTCGAAGTCACGAGCTGGCCCATAATCTTCTGAGTCGATGTCACGTCATCGGACCGACCGTCCGACCACACCACCACACCCTTGCCATTGCGATTTCCGGCGATTCGCGGCTTGTTTTGCAGCGAGAAACCGGTGTCGTCATTCAGCCGTATCTCCCCACCTGTCAGGTCGCCGGCTTGGCTGACAACGCGGTAATAGATGTCACCGTCGTCGTTACGCCTGTCCGTCCAGACGACACCTGAAGCGTTTGTGCCCACCAGAGCGATATCCGGCTGCGTTTGCTGGGCGCCGCTGGCATCATTATTGAGCAGGAGATTCTGACCCTGCTTCAGGAAAACATCATCGAGGACCTGCATGTAGATATCGAAATTCCCGTTTCGTTGATCAGCCCACGCCACCCGGCAACCGGCACTGTTGCAGACGGCGCTGGGGAAGTCGCGTTCGTGTGTTAGCCCGCTGTCTTCCAACATCAAGTTGTTTGAGATCAGTGATCCGTTTGCGTTGATTTGCTGGAGTTTGATCGAATTAGAACCGGAGTAGTCGGTCCAGAGCGCGACTGCGCCGCCCGTGGAGGTCTGAGCGAAATCGAGATCCCAGCTGATGTTGTCGGCGTTATCATTGGCGCGAATCGAAGTATCCGCCTCGGTCGAAGAGGTCGTCATTCGCTGCAGCCACACGCTCTGCTCACCGTAGCGGTCGGAAATCCAGCCCACCAGGTAGTCCTGACTACTTAGATAGGAGACTTTTGGCATTATCTGCGTCGCCGCGGAATGCGCCAGGCCGAGCTGAACTTCCGGGAATATCGGAGTCCCCACATCGGTGAAAAGCCTGAACATTATATCGGGATTGCCGGTCGCCGGTTCTTCCCAGACAACCGCAAAATCTCCGTTGAGGCTTGAAATTACATCAGGGGAGATTCGAAAGGCGGTCGCGCCGCCACTGTTGATTGGAAAATTGCTGCCATCAAGACTGCCGTCACCCGCTACAATCTGCCCGAAAATGTTGGCGCCGGAGCGTCCATCCTCCCAGACGACGATGAAGCGATTGCCGGAGAGAGGCGCCAACGCCGGCATATTCAGCTTCGTTCCCGATGGAGCATCGGTCAGCAAGAATGGCCCGCTGACTACGCTGAGCGCACTGTTCAGAATAAGCCCGTAAATTTCGCCGCTGGTCTCATCATTATAGACGAGGAGTGCCACGTCGCTTGAGTTGATCGCTATCTGCGGCTGACGCTGGTCGTGAAAGTCGGGGTCGGGGATGAGATCGAGATTAGCACCGTTCGCGGATCCGTCAGGATTCAGAGCCTGGGCGAAAATGTCCCAATCGCCGTTGCGGTTATCCTCCCAGACCACTACGGCTGAGCCGCCACTGAACTGCGCGATGTCGCTATTGGACTGTGTGAAGGTTGCGGGTGAATTCGAATCATTAAGCTGTATCCCTTGTGCGGCTGCTTTGGCGAGCGCAGTGGTGAGAGCACTCCTGGCATCGCCGCTCAACGCCTGACTTCCCGCGTCCACTGAGCGCAATCGATGTCGCTCCATGCTTTGCTCGAAAAGACTGCTGCGCGCGAGAATATCCGACTGAGCCGCAAATGACTGAGATGCAACTAAAATGACAGATGATATAGTGATTAGAATAGCAGAAATCAGCACTTGTCGGCGAGAGTGGTTAAACAATCATCCTCCTTCCTCTCCGCTTAAGAATTCGCAAAGCCCGTGCCGGAATCGTCGGCATCTCAATCCAAACCTACGCGACCTTCGCATGTTCGCAGGGGCTATTGTTTACTTTAGCCGATCAAGTCATACCATTATTAGACAATCGGTTAGGAAATGGCCGCACCTGACGGTTCTGGATGCCTGCAATGGGCGAATCACCAGCATCTCGACAGTCCTGCAGTTGAGTGCGCGATTTCGCTTACATATCCTGCGCAAGATTATGCACAAGACCGGCTTCCGGCGCTCTGATCCGAAATGCTGAAATTCTCTGCAAATTATCCGGGAGAGGATTAGGTATTCACTTCACTGCTAATAATCGCTACGCGGCCTGATTCTGTCAACAGCTTAATTTCACTTGTAGTTTGCCGTCAATCGGTTCAATATGACGACTGCGAACCATTCCCCGCGAGCAAGTGTAGAAGGAACGATGGCTAGAGACGACGACTACCAAGACGACGAAGAAGAAACAGACGAAAATACTGACTCCTCGCAGGAAAACGAGGAGCACCTAACGCCTGACACCTCCGCGGAGGCTGCATCGGGAACACCACCTGAGCAGCAGGATGATGAACCTGTCGAGAAACGGGGCTTGAGTTTTCTGGCGAAGTTCTACCTGGTCTTTGCCGCACTGATAGCGGTGGGCGGTATTGCAGGAGTGGCGATTGCTTACAGCCTCAGCGGCGACCTCCCCTCAATCCAGCAAATTTACAACGTCGAGCCTGCAGTCGTTACCAAGATTCTCGACAAGCATGGTAATTTGCTGCAGAAGTATGCCTACGAAAACCGCAGCCTCATTCCCTTCGAGAAAATCCCGAAGCACCTCGTGCAGGCGCTGATTGCGACCGAGGACGCCAATTTCTACAACCACTGGGGTGTCGACAGCCGCGGCGTAGCGCGGGCGGTCATGCGCAATATAATATCCGGTTTCGGCTCGCAGGGAGGTTCGACGATTACACAGCAGCTTTCGCGCATGCTGTTCCTCAATCGTGACCCCACGCTGAAACGAAAAATCAAGGAAGCCCTCACTGCCCTGAAAATCGAGCGCACCTATTCGAAGAATGAGATACTAGAGATGTATCTCAATACCTACTACTTCGGGCATGGGGCCTACGGAATCGAGACGGCGGCGCGTGCCTACTTCAACAAGAATGCGGAGAACCTCAATCTCGATGAATCTGCTCTGCTCGTTGCGATTTTGAACGCTCCCGCCCACTACTCCCCGATCAATCACCCCGAGCGCGCCTTGAAACGCCGCAACTACGTCCTCGAAAGAATGGCGGACGAGGGTTATATCTCGGAGGCAATGCGTGACAGCCTCAAGGCAAAGCCAATCAAGCTTGATTTGTCGAAGGATCTTCCCGGTGAGGCTCCCTATTTTACCGAAATGGTGCGGCAATACCTGGTGGAAAAGTATGGTGAAGATCTCTTCTACACCGGTGGACTTACCGTAGAAACCACCCTTGATCTGCCTTTACAAAAAGTAGCTGAAGCCTCGATGGAGAGTCAGCTTGATTCAATTCAGGCGCGCATAGAGCGGACCTACAAACCGGGAGACGAAAACTACACGATTGCGATTACCGACTCTACCGGAAAAGTGATAGGCCACGATTACAAGCAAATTCAGGGGGCATTTGTCGGCATCGACAACCATACCGGAGACATCGTAACCCTGATCGGCGGCAAAGATTTCTCGACCTGGAAATTCAATCGCGCGGTGCAGGCAAAACGGCAGCCGGGGTCATCCTTCAAGCCGTTTGTTTATGCGACTGCTATCCAACAGGGCTATCATCCCTGCGATATCATCTTCGATACTCCGATTGTGCTCACGATTCCGGGCGCGGATGAGTGGAGTCCGCACAATTTCGATGACAAATTCATGGGGCCAATGTCGATTCGGCAGGGGCTGGCACGTTCTCGCAATCTGGTGGCAATTAAGCTGCTGCAGAAGGTGGGCGTTAAGAACGTGATTGCTACTGCACGGAAGATGGGCATCACCAGCCCTCTTTCTCCGAACGCGGCCCTGGCAATTGGCACATCTGAGGTATCGCCCCTGGAGATCACCAGCGCCTACACGGACTTCGCCAATGGCGGTGT
>CAYXUL010000039.1:10000-29964 GCA_964468475.1 uncultured Ignavibacteria bacterium
GACGACAAAACCTCAATCGGTAAGAATCAGACAGGCTCGACAAATGCCTTGCCGATCTGGACCGACTTCATGATTGCCGCGCACGAGAATCTGCCCGTGGAGAATTTCACCGAACCGAGCGGTATAGTGCATATCAAGATTTGCACTGAAACAGGGAAGAAAGCCACTCCATATTGCCCGAGTACCCGGGACGAGGTCTTTCTCAAAGACTATCCGGTCGAAGAAACCTGTCCGGTGCATACAGGCGGCTATGGCCAGCAGTAACTGCGAGCCCCTTCAATCATCGTCTTAAGCCAGCGGGGGTTTACGGGTCGGATTGACCCGCGATCTGGTCCAAATATCGCCAATCAAAGCTTCCGCGGCGATATGGGCGTCCTCAACGCGATTGGCCGGTACCAGCACCAGAAACCCGGCGCCGGCAGGATTGAAGGTGAAAGATCCCATCTGTCCGGTCGCGCCGAAATGTCCCGTTTTTGACATCACGACCACGGGGATTCCCTCCAGACGCAGACCCTCCTGAACCATCTGGGCATACTGCTCCGAAGTCAGGATCGCGATTTCGACCCAGTCCTGGTCTCCCATAAACTCGTTTTCCAGATTGTCCAGCGGTTTGGGCGGAAGCACTTCCACCAAGGGCTCGTCGCAATCGGGACAGACGGTCACACTGGACCGGTATTCATACCTGCACTTGGGACAGAATGGCATTGCTTCCTCCTGGATTAAGGGCTACTTACAATATACGTATCGTGGAGTGTTTAGGCTAATTAAAAGGCACAGGTTTTACGTCATAGGTACATGAAGTGCGAGTACGCCCGTTTGTGCTTGCAAATCGCGGTTTCGTGCACATATTTGTCTATGTCTAAAGAGAGGTCGATATGAAGAAACTTGGGATAATCCTATTCGTCGTCACATTGGCAATAATAGTCTCATCATGTGGGGATGACCGTCCCATCGAGCCGGAATACGAACTTGCGGTGTTTCCCATCCCTGACAGCCTGGCGCTGCAGCCGCCGAGCATCATCTGGGAGCAATCTGCGGAAAAACACGCGATTACGCTCGTGATAGTGAAAGCCGACTGGTGTGGTTATTGCCACCAATTATTGGAACAGACTCTCGCCGATTCAACAGTGATGGGGTTGATTTCCAACAATTTCAACCTGTGCATCATCGACGGCGACTCTCGAGACACCCTGCGCTGTGAAGGCAATCTTTGTACATACCATCAGTATGTCCGAGATATTCTCAAGGTGAAAGGTTATCCAACCTCGATCTTCTTCGATTCAGCCGGCAATGAAATCGCCCGGGCGCCGGGTTATCTGGACGCGAGCGCGTACGCCTATCTGTTGCGGGAAGTGTATAACCGGATGTGAGCAGCCGTGGGCGCTGTTTTACCCCATTCCCTCCCGATTCAGTTCGATTGAGCGCACAATCTCCGATGACGCCTTCGTTTCCTCCTGCCTGCCAGCACGTTCTATATCTTGACACGCTTATTAAATTCGCTAAGTTACTGGTCTTTTTGGAGGAATGAGGACGCGAGAATTATGATATATGCTGTACTTATAGCGGGCGGACGCGGCGAAAGATTCTGGCCCTTTTCGACGACCGAGAACCCAAAGCAGCTTCTGAGAATCTTCTCGGATCGTTCGATGCTGGAAGAAACTCTCGATCGCGTCAGGGGGCTGGTTCCGCCGGAACGCGTTCTACTAGTAACCGGCGAGAATATCAGGCGCAAGGTGCTGGAGACTCACACCGACATTGAAGACGAAAATATCCTGGCCGAACCCTTCGGCAAGAACACGTGCCTTGCCATCGGTTTTGCCGCAGTACACCTGCTCAAAATCGATCCCAACGCCACCATGATTGTTTTACCGGCTGACCATTTTATCAAGCCGAAAGAGCGTCTCATGGAGATTTTCCGTTACGGCACTACTCTGGCAGAGCGTGAGGATGTCCTCATTACGATCGGTATTACCCCGACTCGTCCGGAGACTGGCTACGGCTATATTGAATTGGGTGAGCCGTTCGACTCGGAAAACGGCCTCAGCAGTTTCCGTGTCCGTGAATTCAAAGAGAAACCGAATCGCAATCTCGCACAACAGTATTATGTCGGCAGACATCACCTGTGGAATTCCGGAATGTTCATCTGGTCCGCCAAATCGATTCTCGCCGCTGTCAGCAAATGCCAGCCGGCGATGCGAGAGGCGCTGGACGACTACGCGAAAAAGATCGGCTCCGGGACAGAAAGCGAAGCACGCCAGGACCTCTTCGAGAAGTGCGAGAGTGTTTCGATAGATATCGGGGTTCTTGAGAATGCTGACAATGTAGTCGTGATTAAGGGTGACATTCTCTGGGACGACATCGGCAGTTGGCTGGCTCTGGAACGCATCAGCAATAAAGACAAAGACAACAACGTCACACTGGGGAATATCCTTCTGCATGATTCTTATGAAATCACTGCAGTCAACTCAGGAGATGGCATTGTCGCGGCGCTGGGAGTTTCAGATCTGGTTGTGGTCAAGACCGATTCTGTTGTTCTGGTCGCGCACAAGACCAAGATCGATGACATCAAAGACATGCTCGAACGAATGAAGGATGATCCGCAATACACCAAATATCTGTAACAATCAGAGAAGCAATCGTTTAATGACGCCGCCTGAAGCAAAAGTGATTAGTATCTCCGACGAATCGGCCGCAGTCTTGGCTGTCGAGCAGATTACCGCCGGCGAAGTAACTGTCATCCCGACCGACACGATCTACGGGCTTACTGCAAACGCAGAGAGCAATGAAGCGATCAAGCGCCTTTACGATATCAAAGGTCGTGATTTGAGCAAACCATCAGCTATTTTTCTCGGCTCAGTAGCCGCTATTGCCCGGTACGCTGAAATCGAGCACGAATATGCTGACCATATTATTCGCAAATTCCTCCCCGGGCCGCTGACAGTCGTGCTCAAAAGCAGGATCACGGATTTGCCCGGAGTGGTGACCCCGGATGGCAAGGTTGGTATCCGCGTCAGCTCCGATGAATTCGTCAATTCTCTGGTAGAGACCGTGGGATCGCCGTTAATCGCCACGTCAGCGAATCGCAGCGGCAAGCCCGATCCCTGTACTGCCGACGAGTTGGTAGAATTGTTCGCCCACCAGGTCCCGCTGATAATCACCAGAGAGGGCGCCATCGTGCCACTGGCAACAACTGTTGTGGATCTCTCTGAGTCCAGGCCACGCTTGATTCGGGAGGGAACTATTGCCTTTACCGACTTGTTAAAATCCGAGGAAGACAAAGACTAGTATCTATGTATAAAATACTCTACGTTTGCACCGGCAACACCTGCCGTTCTCCGATGGCAGAAGGAATCCTGAAGAAACTTCTCGCCGACAAGGGCGTCAATTCGGTACGGGTGGCATCAGCGGGTATCGGTACGCTTGACGGCTATCCGGCAACTCATCACGCCGTCGAAGTTGCCGCACGACATGAGATCGACATATCCGACCACCACTCAACCCGCATGAATGAGCGTCTCTTCAAAGACGCCGATCTTGTGTTTGCATTGGCTGCCGAACACCACCAACATCTGGAGAAGATGGCCAATTCTGATGTGAAGCTATATATGCTTAAGGCCTTCCCGGAAGCAGATCATTCTGATTCACAGCACTCGGTGAATGATCCCATCGGCGGGTCACTTGAAGAGTACCTGGAAACGTTTAAGGAAATCTATGGAGCGATTGAGAAGTCGTTGCCGGAGATCATTCGGAGGATCAAAGATAAGTAAGCGCCGCACCATTTTCGTACGCCTCATGATTGCATTACCCGTGATGCTTATCGCGATTTTTCTGGGCGCACGAGCTACCCTGAGACCCAGCAATGCGGAGGCAATGCCCACAGACAGCCTCTATCGCGAAGTGACCAATGATTCCTTCGGGCCGGGCGAATACTTGCGTTTTTCGGTCGGCTACGGTTTCCTCACCGCCGGGCAGGCTACGCTTGAGGTTCAGGATACCAACAGCCATAACGATCATCTTTGTTACCGGATATATTCGGAAACGAAATCTAACAGCTTTTTCGATGGCTTCTATAAAGTGCGCGATACGGTTGTCAGCCAGATAGATGTCGACGGCATCTTCTCGCGCTACTTTCGCAAAGCGATAAATGAGGGCTCCTTTCATTCAGTACGTGAAATAGAGTTCCAGCCAGATCTCGGACAGGCAATATCTCGTAAGGATACCGACGAGATCGACACGGTGGATATCGGCTCCTTTGCCCAGGATGTTCTTTCGGCGATGTACTATGTCAGAACCCAGCCGCTCAAGATCGGCGAAGTCATTAAGGTAAACAGCGTCGACAGGAACAAAGCGCACGAACTAAGTGTTCGCGTCCTCAAGAAAGAAACCGTGGAAGTTCCTGCGGGGCAATTCGACTGTATTGTCGTAGAACCATTACTTACCGAAGCGGGGATTTTCAAGCAGGAGGGCGAGATCAAGGTCTGGCTGACCGATGATCGCCTGAAAATGCCCGTGCTCATGAAGAGCAAGGTCCTGGTGGGTTCGATACATGCTGAACTGGAGGAATTCCGACTCGGGGATCTGAATTGGTAGCATGGATCAAATAGACCTCAGCAAAATCAAAGTCAGATCAATCAAGGGGCGGCACTCTAAGGTCGACACGGCACAATTCGAATCATCGATCGCGAGTAAGGGTGTGGCAGCCTTTGTTGATTCTCTCCCTGACATCCTCAAGGGCTCCGACTTCAAGTCGCTTGTTGACTCCATTCTGAATGCTAACCAACAGCACAAGCCGGTTCTGTGGATGTCTGGCGCACATGTAATCAAAGTCGGTTTGGCGCCAACTCTGTGCGAAATCATGAACCGTGGCTTCTGCCAGATGATCTCCACCAACAATGCGGGAGTGATTCACGATCTGGAGCTGGCGTTTTTTGGTCAGACCTCCGAGGATGTCGAAGCCGCCTTGCAGCAAGGCGAATTTGGCATGACCGCCGAAACCGGCAAACTCTATGAAGGTGTAATCGCCACCGCTCGCGAACAAAAGTGCGGCCTGGGAGAGGCTGTCGGAATATTCATCAATGCTGAAAAGGCGCCCAATGCCGAGCGTTCGATCTTTGCGACCGCGCAGAGGCTGGGAATCGCCGCCACCGTGCATGTGGCTATCGGAACAGATATCGTCAATGCCCATCCCGGCTATGATGGGGCAGTCGTAGGGGAGGCTTCGCAAACTGACTTCAAAATCCATTGCGCTCAGGTGGCAAAAATCGGTGGTGGTGGTGTCGCGCTGAATTTCGGCTCCGCCGTGATTATGCCGGAAGTCTTTCTTAAAGCGATAGCGATAGCGCGTAACCTTGATCCGGATTTTTCCAAATTCACCGCTGCCAACTTCGATATGATCGGCCTCTATCGGCCACGCAACAATTTCGTCGCCCGGCCCAGGCTCCTGGGTGCGCAGACATTTGATTTTGCCGGTCATCATGAGATAATGCTGCCGCTGCTGTGGGCGGCTGTCAAGGATCACTCGTAACCTTCTGCCATTCTTGCTGACTTACGGGAGGTAACTTATGCCGAAAATAGTGGAAGCCGTTCCCAATTTCTCCGAGGGGCGTCGTCCTGAAATAATCAAGCAAATTACCGACACGATCACCTCAATCTCCGGCGTGGTTCTGCTTGACTCCGAGATGGATAAAGACCATAACCGCGCTGTAGTGACAATCGCCGGAGAGCCGCAGGCGGTGAAGAAGGGCTTGTTCCTGGGCATTAAGAAGGCCGCCGAACTGATCGATTTGCGCGTGCACAAAGGCGAGCACCCGCGCATGGGCGCCACCGACGTCTGCCCCTTTGTTCCCATACAGGATATGAGCACCGCTGAGGCGATTGAACTGGCAAAGCAATTGGGCGAGCAGGTCGCCTCGGAACTGGAAATTCCAGTCTATCTGTATGAAGATGCCGCCCAACGCCCGGAGCGGAGGAGCCTGCCGAATATCCGCAACAAGTGGGGGCAGTATGAGGGCATCAAGGAGAAGATCGCGACCGAGGATGCGCTGATCCCCGACTTTGGCCCGCGAAAGTTGCACGATAGAGCCGGCGCCGTCGCCATTGGTGTACGGCTGCCCTTAATTGCTTTTAATGCCTATCTCGGTACCAACAATATCAATGTGGCCAAACGCATCGCCAAAGATGTTCGCTCTAACAGCGGTGGCTTCCAGTTCTGCCGCGCCCTCGGTTTTGCCATCGAAGAGCGTGGCTGCGTGCAGGTATCGATGAATATGATCAACTACCTGCAAACGCCGCTCTATCGGGTACTAGAGACGATCAAATCGGAAGCGGCCCGCTGGGGCACGCAGGTCACCTCTACAGAGATCGTGGGGCTGGTGCCAAACGACGCGCTGATATTCTCTGCGCGCTGGTATCTCCAACTCGAGGGCTTCCACAAGGAGCAGGTTCTCGAAGAACGCCTTCGTGGTGCCCTGGAACAGCAGAGCGAACGAGGAGGTCTAAAATCATTTGTAGACAGCGTCGCCGCCTCGACTCCCGCTCCCGGGGGCGGTTCGGTTTCCGCTGCTGCAGGCTCTCTGGCTGGGGCGCTCTCAGCGATGGTGTGTCACCTTACTATGGGAAAGAAAAAGTATGCGGATGTCGCCGAACGAGTGTCCGAAATCCTGAGAGAGAGTGATGCTCTTCGCGATGAACTCGATGATCTGGTAGCGCGCGATGCCGCTGCCTTCGATGATGTTATGGCTGCCATGAAAATGCCGAAGGGAGAGGAGGCTCTCAATCAGGCACGTCACGAGGCGATGCAGAAAGCCACCGTCAAAGCGACTGAAATTCCGCTAACCGTGATGAAAAAATCCCTGCGCGCGCTGGAGTTGGCGCTGGAGATCGCGAAGATTGGTAATGTCAACTCAGTCAGCGATGCCGGAGTCGGCGCGCTCATGGCACACGCCGGTGTGCAGGGTGCCGGCTATAATGTCATGATAAACCTCTCCGGTATAGAGGAGAAGGCTACTGCAGAACGAATTAAAGCCGAGGCTGATGAGACTCTCGCCAAAGCGGAAGAATTGGCGAAACAGGCGCGCCAAATTGTTGTTGAGAAAATAGGATGACCACAGGATATATCGACCTTCATTGTCACACCCACTTTTCCGACGGACAATTGAGTCCGGAGGAAACCGTAGCTCTTGCCCGCGAACGCGGTCTGGTTGCGCTGTCAATCACCGACCACGATTCTTTCGATGCCATAGACCCGGCCATGCAGGCCGCCGGGGATCTCGAATTTATTTCCGGCATTGAACTGTCGTGCAATTACAAGGAATATGACATTCATGTGCTCGCGTACTTTGTCGATCATAAGTACCCGCCACTCGCCGAGAAGGTCAAATTCTATCAGGATGAACGCTTGAAACGGGGAATCAAAATCGTCGAGAGATTGAATGAGCTGGGCCTCGACCTACGGCTGGATACGGTCAAGCGCATTGCCGGTGAGGGTGCTATTGGCCGGGTACATGTCGCTGACGCCATGGTCAATGAGGAGCTGGTCCATACTTTTGACGAGGCCTTCAGCCGCTACCTCGGCTATCATGCGCCGGCTTACGTTCCGAAGACTCATTTTGACCCGGAGGCGGCGATTAATCTGGTGCATAACGCCGGTGGAATCGCCGTGATGGCACATCCCGGGACTGTCCGTCAGGACAACCTTATCGAGGATCTAAAAGATATGGGCATGGATGGAATAGAAGTGTATCATAGTAAACATACATCGGGACAGACGCGTCATTACAAACGGATCGCTGATAAGCTGCACCTGCTAATCACGGGCGGCTCCGACTGGCATGGCCGCAACGATCCTAAAGCTGAACTAGGTAGTCAGAGGGTACCGTATGCAGTATTGCAAATGATGAAGGATTACATTGCGACAAGAACATCTCGTGAAAAGGAGTTAAAGTGAGACTCTCACGTGCCGTAGTGCCACTTATCATTTTGATTGCTCTCTACACCTCTGCAGTTGCCCTCGATGGCCAACACGCTGCCGGTCCCAATACTTTTCAACAACTCTATGATCACTACAAGTCGATCGCCTCGAGTATGGGGGAGGAACTGGCGTTTCCTCCCATGCCGGAAGGGAAATGCGGTTTTCCCGCAGTTCTCCAGTTGAGGGAACTGCGTCAGCGCTACGGCAAAATCGCCGGAATCGATGAAGCTCTCTCCCGACCTCCCGACAGCGGGTATCCGGAAACGTTTGATTCCCCCGGCGGCCACTTCAAAATTCACTACACCACTGAAGCCGGCAACAGAAATGCCGTTGACCCCAGCTACGGCGATCACAACTCGAACGGCGTGCCCGACTACGTCGAAATCACCGCCACCATCTGCGATTCCGTATGGGACCACCACATTAACAAGTTAGGTTATATAGAACCCAAAAGCGACGGCACTCTGGGTGGCGACTCTCGCTACGACGTCTATATTCTTGATCTCCCCGCGCAATACTACGGCGAGACCTTTCCCGAAGGTACTTCAGAGTTCTCGCAGTCCTCATGGCTTGAACTCGACAACCACTACGAAAATTATCAGGGCTATCACGACCGGCCTCTCGACGCCCTGCGTGTAACCATTGCCCACGAGTTTTTCCATGCTATCCACCTGACTTATGATGCGAGCGAATACCTGGCCAGTCCCTCCGACCCGACAGTCAGGCCTTACTGGTTTGAGATGTCAGCAGTCTGGATGGAAGAGCAGACCTACGACAATATCAATGACTACTATTATTATCTCCCGTACTACCTTTACTGGGTCCACAAGTCGCCTCGCTACGTTGACCCCAATCAGCTGAGTATTTATGGCGCTTGTCTATATCCGCTGTATCTCTCCCAGAAGTACGGTCCTGATATTGTTCGCATCGCCTGGGAGAAATGCGGTGAAGTGCACTTCGAAAACTTCTTCATCCGCGCGATTCAGGATGCTATCTCCGAGGTGAGTAACGGCCAGGACACCTTTGCAGAAGATTGGGCGGAATACACGCAGTGGCTCTATTTCACCGGCTCACGCGCTCGCCCCGGCTACGGATTTGAGGAGGCCGCGAATTATTCTGAGATTCCGCTAACTGCGGGCTCGGTGGCGCGACCCTACATCCACATTTGGAATCAATACCCGGTCTCAGCAGCGGAAAGCCGCGATAACAGCTACCCGCCCTCGGAGTTGGGGGCTAACTATCACGATTTTCGTACCGCGAGCCTCGATTCCACCTTTGGCATGCAGTTTCAGGGCGCCATCAGTTCCAATACTCCGATCGATTGGCGCATCTCGATAGTTGGGTTCGACAGATTCAACCCGAACGCACCCATGTGGCACAGCGGCACTCTCTATCGCAACCTCGACCCGATAAACGTGACCGATCTCGCCGGTATTACAGATCTTCTGGTTGTGCCCACCGTTGCCAATCCGGAGGCACAGTATCTCAATCAGGGCAGCTTCGCCTATCAGTTCATTGTCGCCGATTCGTCGATCCAGGTGCTATCCGATGACGTCGCCTATGGTCCGAGCAAGTTTCACCTTGCGAACGCGGACGTTACTCCGTTTCGCGTCTTTATTCGGCTTCGTGAATCGCAGAAAGTGGAAATCGCTTTCTTCAGCGTCTCGGGCGAGGAAGTCTACTCGAAACCGTATGATGTAGTCGCCGGCGAGCAGCGCGCTCTCGAATGGAATGGCCGCAATAACGACGGCAAGGAAGTCGCCTCCGGAGTCTATATCCTTCAGGTGCGCTACGGCGATACTGTCGAACACCACAAGATACTGGTACTCTGATGATTCTATCAACCGCTGATTCAGCGCCGGATCTGCTCACGACCCGATAGCAAGCTCATGAATCCACGCCTCATTGCTGCGGTCGGAGTGCTCTCGGCTTTGGCTTATGTTGGCTCTTTCCTGCTGATGGCGATTCCAAACGTCACACTCTCCATCATGCTGGTATTTTTCGCCGGCTATTATCTGGGAGATAAGGGCGGACTTCTCGTAGGAATAATCAGCTCTCTGCTGATTTCCCTGCTGAATCCTTACGGCATCGTGCAATTGCCGATATTGCTGACACAGGTAATATCGTATGCTGTGATCGGCCTTGTTGGTGGACTTGTTGCCCCGCTGCTTGACCGGGATACGAACGCGGTTTATTTCATCTGGCTTGGCGTGCTCGGAGTCATCACCGCAGTTATTTACCAGCTTCCCGTCTCAGTTGTTGATGCGTTCGTATTCGGTCCCTTTTGGGCGCGACTCGCAGCCTCTGCAGCCTTTGCAGTCGTGACAGTGCTCGGGAATCTCCTCTTCTTTGTTATTCTCTTCCCGATTCTTGCTAAACTGAAAAAAGTCGCTATTTTCCGATCCGGTTGACGCAGCAGTCTGCAACATTGTTGGAGATGATTCGCAAATCCGTAACAGGCAGAGAGTTCTTGAGGCAAAAATCACTCGCAGCAGCGATTCTATTTGCACTGGTTGCCGTAATGATTCTGCCGGCAGTGCTTTTTCCCCAGGAACCGCCTCCACAGCCTGCGGCGCCTGCTGACTCGACCGCCGTTAAGCCTGACTCATCCGCATCGAGCGATTCGGTAAAGGTCGCGCTACCCCTGTCCGGGCAAAATGAGCCTTCGGAACTGCAGGCAGATTCTATGGCCTCCCCTCAGCCTGATACTACTAGGAAGGTGGTGAAGCACACCCGTACCACGCCGATCACCGACTCATTGCTGACGCTCCTTTTTGACGACTGGCAGTCGCCACCTGAATTTCCCGATTTCCCCGAGGAAACCTCCTGGTGGCAGCTCGACCCATATCTCTACCGGCTCTCGGTTGGCATGTGGGGCGACCTCGAAACTTTCTACCCGCTCGGTTTGGCTCCGTCGTACCTGTCGCGCTCCGATAACCTCGTCGGCGATCAGTCATTTGCCAATCCCGTGCCGTTACCCGGTTCGGAGGAATTCATCCGCACCGACCTGGCCGATGCTTACTACTTCCTCACCCCGGGATTAACAGGGATTTATTCACCCTTTGGTCGAGCGCTCTCGATTCGTCAACGGCGGCAGCTCTCCGAGAGTGACACCGCGCGAGCAAAAGTCTATGTCACTCGTGGACGCGGAGCTTTCTCGAACACGACCTTCACTTTTCAGAATCACTTTGGCAAAATCGGCAACATTAATGCCGACGGGACCTTTCAGAAAACCAATGGTCTGGTTATCGGCTCGAACAGTAAGTTAAATCGCCTGCGCGTAATCGTCGAACCTGAACTCGGTACCAATCTCCACACCAGCGTGCTTTACTCCCTTAATCGCCTGCAGGGAGGTCGCGTCTTCTTCCCGGACAATTACTTCTACAGCGGCTTCAACACCGATAATCTTGCGAATCTTTCCTTGAGCGCGTCCTACTACCCGTCCGACAATTCCAGCTACAGCGCTCAACTCAACTACAAGAATGACGATCAGAAATTCGACAACGGCAGGCTGAGAACTGCCCAACGCTTTCGCCTGCTTGAGGGCTCCGCGCAAGCGCAGCACTCGCTCGGAACGCAGGTGCTGACCCTCGGTGGGAATTTGCGTTTCCTGCACTTCCGCCACGACCCCGGTTCATCCAACACACTTTACTATAATCTCTATGGCAGCAACCTCTGGACACTCAGCGGACGGTTTCACGTCTTCGCTCACGGGGCTCTGCGTGGTTCGGAAGACCTCAAGCCCGCACTTGCTGTCAGCGGTCTCGTTAACTTCAACGTCTTCGACCGACTCAGCCTCTCCGGTGTTGTCAGCCGCAACGCGGTTGTGCCGCAACCGGAGATGCAATACCTCGATCCGATTGCTGCTTCATTTGACGGCGACACCCTGATTGACTATCGCCTCGTCGGCGACAAGGATCTTGAGGCCGGTGTGGTGGAAAGCGTGGAGGGCATTCTCGCATGGAATTCTGACAGGCTCAAGGCGCAAATCCGCGGCGGAGTCAGCCACCTCAACAATGTTGCAGCGTGGCAGGTCAATTATGACTCGCTCGCCAACGGCACATTTCAGCCAGTGCCGCTGGATCGCAATCTCTTCTTCGCCACTTTCCAATCCAGCATTTCATTAACCTCCCGCCTGCACCTCGACGCCGCCTTCGGCCGTCAGCGAGTAAAGCAGGGGGGGACCGACGATACTTACGGCCCCGAAAACACCGGCTCAGTCGTCGGCTGGTACAAGTACTTTGTGAAGAAGTATCAGGTCGACATCACCGTCGGGGCAGGGGGGCGCTTTCGCTCCGACTGCAACCCCTACTTCGTGGGTGGTGGCGACCAGGCAGTGTTCATTACTGACTCCTACCTCAGTTTTGATTTGAAAAAGTTTCACTTGTTCTTTAATTTCACCAACGTATTCGATCTATATTATACATTAAATGGCCTGCAGCAGCCCGGCCGGTCAATGTGGTGGGGATTCAACTGGGCCTTCGAAAACTAGAGAATAGAGTTACCCCATGGACAGAAACACAGCCCTGCAACTTGTCCGCGAGAAAGTTAAACAGGAAAACCTCATCAAGCATATCCTTGCGGTGGAGGCCGTGATGCGCCGCCTGGCGGAACATTTCGGCGAAGACCCTGACCGCTGGGGAATCGTGGGCTTGCTGCACGATCTCGATTATTCCGAGACGATGAATGATCCGGAGCGCCACACTCATCTTACCGAAGAATGGCTGACGGAATATCCCGACGTCGATGCTGAGATGATCCACGCGATCCACTGCCATGCCGACCACGCGGAATGTCATAATAAGATGGACTGGTCGCTGTATGCCACTGACCCCACTACCGGTTTGATTACAGCGGCGGTGCTGATGCACCCCTCAAAGAAGCTCGCCGAGCTGCAAGTGAAGTCGGTCAAGAAACGCTTCAAGGACAAACGCTTCGCCGCGGGCGCCAGGCGCGATGCCATCGCCAAATGCAGCGAGCTGGGGCTGGAACTCGGTGATTTCCTCGATCTCGCTTTGCAGGGGATGAGACGTATTTCCGACGATCTGGGTTTCTAAAAGGAACTTCTTTGGACAACGATAAACAATCGACCGCTGATGTCGAGCAGGCCGCTGTCGGCGGCTTGAAAGCGAAAATCGGGTGGGTGATGTATGACTTTGCCAACACGATTTTCTCTATGAACATCGTCACCTATTTTTTCTCTCCCTGGATCATCACCGATCTCGGCGTTGAAGATATCTTTTTCTCGCTGGCTTATTCCGGCTCGATGTTGATGGTAGCGCTGACCTTGCCCTCACTGGGGCGCCTCGCCGACCACACCGGTGGCAAGCTCCGCGGCCTCAGGACCTTCACTCTGTTGTGCATCGCCTTTACCGTATTGTTAAGCCTGGTCGCATTTCTCGATATCCACCTGATAGTAACCGTTGTGCTGGCGTTGGTCTGCTTTGCGGTGGCAAACTACTTTTATGAAGGCAGCATGCCCTTCTACAACGCGCTTCTCGCGGATGTCTCCACGCCGAGTACGGTGGGTAAGATCTCCGGCATCGGCGTCGGTCTTGGCTACGCCGGTGCTATTTGTGGACTACTGATGGTCCAGCCGTTTACTCACCTCAATATTCTTCCGGGGGTGTCGAATCGAGTTTATGCTTTCCTGCCCACGGCGATATTCTTTCTGATCTTCTCCTTACCAACCTTCATCTGGGTTAAGGAAAGAGATAGCAAACGATCCAGGGAGGTCCTCAAGGAGAGTTTCGCCTTACGCTGGAAACAAACCTTGCGTGAAGTCCGCCAATATCCCGGAGTCTTGCGTTACTTCATCGGTGACATCCTGGTCAAGGACGCCGTCAACACTATCATTGTCTTCATGGCGGTGTATGCTGAGACTGTGGTAGGCTTCAAGGACGCCGAGAAGGTGAAGCTCTTTTTGTTTTCAACCGCCGTCGCAGTGCCCGGCTCGATGTTATTCGGCTGGCTGGCTGACCGCATCAGGGCCAAGCGAGCGTTGCTCATCGCGATTGTCGGCTGGATCTGTGTGCTCTCTGCCGGCGTTGTTTTTGCCGAGAAGAGTCTGTTCTACATCGTGGGCGCATTCCTCGGTGTCTTCCTGGGGGCGGTCTGGACCACGACTCGCCCGTTGCTCAATACTCTCGTACCACCCGAAAAGATGGGTCAGTTTTATGGACTTTACGCCTTCTCCGGCAAAGCCGCGGCCGTAATCGGCCCGTTGCTGTGGGGCCTTGTGGTCTTGATCGGCAAGGCCGATCTGCCACTGGGACATGCGACGCTTTCTGTAATTTCATCATTAGGGGGCACCGTAACCGATGCTCTCGCCGCTACCATCCAGTACCGCCTCGCTCTCGGGGCGCAAATGATCGCCTTGATCGTGGGTTTCTTCGTCTTCCTCGGTGTGCCGAATCGCCGTCGCTATCCAGAGGCTTCCCCGCAAAACTGATCTTCAGTCGCTGCTGTTCCGGTAATTGGACTTGGCAAGTACAGAATCCACCTTATATTATAACTAGTCACGCACTCTTCTCGCCAGTTCGGAGGATTCTCACCCATGCGCCACTCAGCGCTCATTGCAGTGTTGGTGATTCTGCAGGCAACCTGCCTTCACGCAACAATTCCGTGGCCGATGCAGCCGTTTGACTCCGCCCATGCTATCGGAAACAGCTACGGCGAGTTTCAGGATTATGACGGCAATCCCTACCTCCACCCCGGAATCGATATCCTCGCGCAGGCCGGCACGCCCGTATACGCCGTCAAATCAGGCTGGGTGAAGGCTGTCCTGACCACCGCTGCCGATCTGCACTGGCGCGTGGCGATTGGCGATTCCGCCGGGCCGGACAGTTGCGATGGCTATCTCTACGCTCATCTCAGGCAGTCCACCATCGCTGTCTCGGAAGGGGAGTTTGTCGACAGCGGCCAGTATCTCGGCAGCATCGTGACCTGGCCGGTAGCGAATTTCCACCACCTCCATTTCGTGAAAATTCGCAGCGGGGGCACCACCTGGACTTCGGATTGGCTGTTTGTCGGCAACCCGCTGGATGAACTGGTCAATGCTACCGATACCAGCACCCCGCGTTTCCTCGATATCAGCGCCGGCACCCCATTTCGCTTTGCGCAAGACAACACCAATACTTATTTCGCGGTTGGTGGACCAGTAAGCGGCAACGTCGATATTGTCGCCAAGTCCGATGACCTTATCAATCACCCCACGTGGCGAGTCGCGCCCTATACGATGGGTTACGAAATCTATTCCGACTCAGTCACCCTGGGACCTTATACCTCGTTCACCTTCACCGGTGATCTGCTTTGGACTGATGTGACGAATGTCATCTACAAGGATTCGGTACCGTGTAACTCGGAAGGCAACTACGACCAACGTATTTTCTATGAGGTTCTGACCAATCACGATGGCGATCCGAAGATAACTCCGGCCGACGATGCCGGCAACTGGGCGACGGGGCAGGTGCCTAACGATACCTACTGGATCAAAGCTTGGTCGGCTGATCAGGCGGGGAACATCGCCTACGACAGTATGCAGGTCACGACAGCCAATTTCTTCAACATCCACTTTCAGCTGGCCTGCAGTGATGGCAACCCGTATCCCAATTATTGGCTACAAGTTCCTTTCACCGGGGCCAGCGATACCGTTTCGACCTCCGACTTCACCTATCCCGACATGCCTGCGGGCACCTACGAGGTGTCGGTACACCGCCCCTACTACAATACTTATATTGAGACTGCGCAGGTTTACGGTGACATCACCGTCAACGCCGTGCTGACGCCTACCTCGTATGTGAACGGAGATGTCGACAACAGCGGTTATGTGTCGATCGCCGACGCTGTATATCTGATCAACTACATATTCGGAGGCGGGCCGTATCCGGTCATTTGGGCCTCGGCTGTCAATATCGACGCCACTCCTACAGTTTCGATAGGTGACGCCGTGTACATAATAAACTACATCTTCGGAGGCGGTCCGCCTCCCGGCGGCGGCCTGAATACCCCCTGACTACTATCCCGCTCTATTTCGTTTGGTTCTTAATACTCCAGCCACTATATTCGCAGTTTTTGGACGCAAAGATGAGCGACGAAGAGAGATACAGCAGACTGGAAGAATTCCGCAGCTTTCGCGAGCGGATGAACGAACGCATCCTGGGAGAGAAGCACCAGCAGATAAACCGCTTTTTCGGGCTCGATATGCGTGCATTCGAGGAAGGCGCTCTGGAAACACGCACCAAGGCGATGCTCGGTTTGGTTGCCTCGATGGTACTGCGCTGTGACGATTGTATTGCGTACCACTTGATCGAGTGCAAGCAACAAGGTATCAAGCGCGCCGAGCTGTTTGACGTCTTCAATATCGCCCTGGTGGTAGGTGGCTCAATCGTAATTCCCCACCTCCGCCGAGCCGTGGAGCTTCTTGATGAACTCGAGCAGTCAGACTCCTGAGGCGGCGCCCAATGAAGAGCCCAGCTTCTCTTCGGTGCGCAGTCGTTACCCCAGCTTTCTCAGCTCCAAATTTGACCTGTTACAGATCCTTAAAGACAGCGGTCAACTGATCTACGAGGGTTGGCGCGATCTGCTTTTTATCTTCGTAGCGCTCCAGGTTCCCCTCATCATAGTCTCGCAATTACTGCTGCCCAGCGAGCCGGAAGCGGTTGCCGGCGCCGAAGCAGCCTCACGCTTTTTCCCAATCATTGTCTTCTTTGCCTTTGTTGGAATGTTCGTCACGGTAAATGTCCTGACAGCGTCGCGCTATATTGTCTTTGGCGCACCCAAGCCGCTTCACGAGATCTTTACGCACTCCATCGTTAAGTTTCCGATTGTGGTCATCGCTGCGATCGGCGCCTGGGGAATTGTAATGCTCTCTTTCTTTCCGGCGCTGGCGGCCATCGCCAATCTGGGCATTTCAGCTCCGGGCCTTCTCCTGTTTTTTGTCCTGCTGACGCCTGTGGTCATCGTGGCAGTCTATGCATCCCTCTTTATGCACAGCATTGTGCTCGGAGATCGCGGAGTATTGGGCGGGCTGATACACGGTTTCTCTCTGGTCAAAGGAAACTGGTGGCGCGTCTTTTCGCTCTATCTGGTGATAGTTGCGGCAAGCTTGCTGATTGCGTTGCCAATTTCATTCTTCGACTTCCTCTTTGAACCGGGGATCATGCTGAGGTTTGTAATCAAGTTTGTAATCGGAATTCTCGGGCTCTTGCTCACCATTCCAACTATCAACCTTTACTACAACTTGCTGGGGGTCAACCACGAGCGCATCGGCGCAAATCATATCCAATCACACTCCCAACATCTTTAGTACTTTGTAGCTATCTGAAGCTCGCGGGCAACAAAATCACCATTGCATCCTGAAGAAAATGCGCGATGATCCCCGGCCAGAGACTGCCGGTGCCCAGGTAGAGCGCAGTGAACATCAACCCATAAGCAAAAATCACGATGAATCCCCCAAACCCCTGGTATAAGTGACCGCTGGCAAATGCCAGCGTTGAAATCAGCACTCCGATCCAGAGTCGACCGCCGGTCAGTGAGGCGATTCGCGTCAGCAAATAGCCACGAAATGTCAATTCCTCCGAGACCGCGACTATCGCGCACAGAACAACCCAGACGATTTTCTCCGGCGTCGACTCCGGCAGCAACGCCATGATATCCGCGAAATGCCCCGCGTCACTTGCAACTACGAGACTCTGCAAAATCCATAATGTGATATTGGCGCCGATCAGGAAAAACACCGCTACCGGAATCGTCCATTTACTGAGCTGCCCCAGACCGATACTCTTGAGGGGGGATTGCTCCGAGCGCAGCGCAATCAGCACCACGACCAATACTGCCAGCTGCAGAACTATAGTGGGCAGGTAAATCTCGAACATCGCCGAGGTGACCTGCTCGGTAAGGTTGGATTGCCCCTCGTAGAAATAGAACGACACCAGGGGCCACAAAACTGCCAGGACGACCAGTAAGAGATAGCTGATAAGATTCAGTTGCGAGCGCGGAGGTGGAGTGATTCCATGCCGTGGCTCGCCTTGATCAATTTGCTCCATCCCTGTCATATTACACTAGTTATCACAGCGGCGCAATCTCCTCATGCACCGACGTGACCTCCTCTGCGACATTCACATGATTTACTATTCCAACCCGCATCCACAGATTGGCCTGCGAAAGGAGTACGTAAGTCATGTCGCTCGAATTTCATAATTGGATCTATCTCGTCAAGCTCCCGCCGGCCTGGCATCAGCCACCCCAGACAGCAAGCGAAAAGAGTCGTCTCGATGAACTCAAGGAAGCAGTGGCCGAAGCAATTACCGAGCTACCGCAGAAGCAACAGGAGGCGCTACGCCTCTACTACTTTGCTGGTTACAGCCTGGAGCAGATTGCAGACACTCACGGATGCAAGCTGACACAGATAAAGAGTCTGCATCGCCAGGCACTGAGGAGATTAAGAGGTCGTCTCTCTGGCTTTGTCCACTCTCGTTATGGCATTGAAACCTCAAAGGCCGGCTGCGTTCTCTGTGACAGCCCGGATCGAAGTAAAATTGACGAACTCATACTGGCCAAACGACCCGAGGAGCCGTATTCCGCCCTGTTCAGGAAACTGAAGTCCCGGTTTGGCATTCGGCTAATCTCACCCAAGACCGTTATCGGCCATATCAAATATCACAGCAAATCATGAAAAGGAGAAATCTCTGATGGAGAAGCAAAAGCGTGACCACATTGTCAACCTCTACGTTAACTACGACCTCAAATCTGCCCTCGAGCAGCTGGCACAGCGCCGCGACCAGACGCTCTCCAGCGTAATCAGACGGGTGCTCAGAATCGGTGTGCCGATCCTGCAACGCCTCTGGGACACCGAGGACCAGTTGCTGCGCGAGCAAAGTGAGCTTCTCCACGAAGTAAGAGAGGCGGCACAAAAGCAGGGAGCGGCAGCAGAGCAGGGCGGAGATGCTTCCTAGGTGACTCGCAATTTCCGTTGCCTTTTCCGCCTGAGGAGCCTACCATCGACAGATATGGTGCGTCTGCGAATCCTGATAGTCGATGATGAGCAAAACCAGCGTGATATGCTGGCGGGCTTTCTGAAGAAGAATGACTTTGCCGTAACCACCGCGGCATCGGGAGAGGAAGCCCTCAAGCTTTTCGAAACAAAATCGTTCGAGATCGGCCTGTTCGATATGCGCATGTCCGGCATGACCGGCCTGGAACTATTCGATAAAGTCCATCAGCTGGACCCCGAGATGCAGGTCATCATGATCACCGCTTTCGGCAATATAGAATCAGCCGTGGATGCCATGCGCTCCGGGGTCTTCAATTACCTGAGCAAACCGGTAAACCTCGAGGAATTGCTGGAACTGATTAAGAAAGCGGGGGAGCAACACTATCTGCTCAGCGAAAACCGTCAGCTCAAGGAGCAGATGCAAATACTCGAGGTCGCCGAGATTGTGGGCCAGTCGCAGAAGCTAAAGGCGCTGCTCTCTGAGGTAGCCCGCGTTGCGCCCACCGATTCCACTGTGCTCGTTACCGGCGAGTCGGGAACCGGCAAGGAGTTGCTGGCGCGCACGATTCATAACCTCTCACCGCGCAACAACGGTCGTTTCGTGGCTGTCAATTGCGCCGCAATTCCGGAGACACTGCTCGAATCGGAGTTGCTCGGTCATGAAAAGGGCGCCTTCACCGGTGCCGAGAAACGCCGGATCGGGCGGTTCGAGCTGGCCTCAGGCGGCACGCTGCTGCTCGATGAAATCGGCGAACTGCCCGGTAGCATCCAGGTCAAGCTTTTGCGCCTGATCGAGGAGAAGAAATTCGAAAGGTTAGGTGGCGAGGAGGAAATCGAAGCTGACGTCCGCCTGATCGCTGCCACCAACCGCGATTTGCAGGCGGAGGTGGAAGCCGGCGAATTTCGCGAAGATCTATTCTATCGCATCAATGTAGTCCATCTTCACATTCCGCCGTTGCGAGAGCGCCGCGAGGATATCATGCCGCTGGTCGATCACTTCCT
>CAYXUL010000040.1:0-7930 GCA_964468475.1 uncultured Ignavibacteria bacterium
GTGTCTACGGCTACATCATCAAGAACGGCGACCGCTATGTAATCAGCCGTTCCTGCGGGCAGACCGATGTCGGGCTTTATGACGCCGGCTACCGCATCAGCCTTCTGCTCAACACACTGATATTCAGTTCAGTGATTCGGGCGTGGCAGGCGAAGATGGTCGACGTGCTCCGCTCCAAAAACGGCACCAGATATCTGGCGCGGTTGACGACGCTCTCAACCCTCCTCTACACTGCCGCCGCGCTGGCTCTATCGGTTTATTGCCGCGAGTTAGTCGGTGTCTTTCTTGACACCCAGTATCAGGAGTCGTACCGGATCGTGCCGCTGATCCTGCTCGCTTACGGATTTGACGGCATCCAGATGCTATTCGATACGGGCATTTACTACAGCAAGAAGACCTACCTGAAGTTGTGGCATGGTATCACTGCCGCCGCCTGTGTGGGATTGTATCTGTGGCTGATTCCGCAGTACTGCATGATGGGTGCGGCGTGGGCGACGGTAGGGACTTACTTCATCTTTGTCGTGATCACCTGGGTTTTGAGTCAGCGAGAGCTTAAGGTATCATATGAGTTCGGCAAGCTGACTCGTATCCTGCTGCTTGCCGCCGCTGTCTATCTCGTTAACTACTTTCTTGAAGGCTATCAGGATTCACACTACCTCTACCTGCGAGTGGCCGGTGAACTGGCGTTTCCGGTCATCTACCTGGCAGTTGTGTTCATTCTCAAGCTACCGCTGTTGTTGTTGTTCGCGGTGATGGTGCTGGGGTCAAGGATTCTGGAGCCGGACGATGAGGAGCGGATCAGGCGCTACTATGAAGACTTTAAGGAGAAAATTCCGTTTCTAAACCGGGGACAAACACGTCCGGTAATGGAACCGCAGGACAACGAGATGAGCTAGTTCAGGAATTGTCTTTCAGATTCGCCAGCAGCCGCTGATAGTAATCCTGGTGAGCTGCAATCATCTGCTTCAGGGAGAACCGTTGCTCAAGTAATTGCCTGCCTGCAGCTCCCATTCTGGTACGCAGCGCAGAATCTGTAAGCAGTTGGATCAGCTTTTGGGACAGAGCTTCCGGGTCGCGTGGGGGGATTAGCAATCCGGTCTCGCCGTCCCTGACAACTTCCTTGTTACCCCCTACTGCAGTCGCAACCACGGGAAGGGCAGCGCGCATATACTCGAGAATTGAGTTAGAGAAGCCTTCGGAGGTCGATGTCAAGACACCTACAGCACCACCATTCAGCAGCTGGTCTACATCGGCGCGGCTGCCGTGAAAAAGCACCTGATCACCCACGCCAAGCTGACTCGCAAGCTGTTCTAACCGGGGGCGGTCGCTGCCCTCACCGATGATCTCGAATCGCGTTTTCGGAATTTGCTTGATTATTGCGGGCGCCGCCTGCAGCAGGGTCTCGACCGACTTTACCGGACGGAGGTTTGCAACCAGCATCACCCGCAGAGTGCCTTTGTCTGCACTCGATTCGCCGGGCCCGGGACCGGGCTCAACTCCGTTGTAGATAACATCAATCCTATCGCGGGGGATGCCCTCTGCGGTAGAAATCGCCTCAGCCACTGCCTTTGAGTTCGCCAGCCACCTGAGGGGATGGCGATTAGCAAGGCTCAGATATACCTTCTCCCTAAAGCCGTAGGAATAGCCCAGATTTCGCCGTGAGGAGATTATGGCTTTCATTTGTGCTATCTGAGCCGCTCCGCCACCAACGAGATGCGCCTCCGTGAAGAAAGTCTGCACAATGTCGACTTCCTGCTGTTGAAACTCAGCCGCCAATTCTCTGCGTTTCCTGAACATTTCCGGCATGAACATACGGTAGAGCTGGAGGCATCTGGTATCGCAAACGTATTTCTGGCTCTGTATATACTCGCAGTCTTGCAGGCTGATCAGCAGCGGTTCAAAGTTGGCTCTGTCCAGGTGCTCTATCAGAGTAAGCAGATTTTTCTCGGTCCCGGCGCGGGCATTACCCATCGAGCCGATGACGTAGGCTATCTTGATTTTCTGCATCTTGACCTACCGCGCCAGCGGGGCGCTAATTTCTTACTTTGAAGCCACCGGCGATAAAACCGACGCCGAGCGAAAGGTGAATCGTGAAGAAGATCAGCGGGAGAAAGAACAGCATAGATTTGGGTCGGTTCTTGACGAGACTGAATGACATTCCCAACACGACGGCGAGGTAAATCAGCACGGGTATGGTCGCCAGCAGTCCGACTTCAGTAGAGGAAAACCAGATGAGTGGATAGAAAACTACACCCAGGGTAAATAGGAGTGTGATGATCGTGCCTAATCCCAGTGTTGCCGGATGCTTGCGGAATAGTCGCCAGCGTCCGACGCCGTAACGATAGAGTTGCCTGAACAGCGCCCCCAGACTTTTGCGGGCAGCATATTCAACTGTCAGCTTGGGTGAGATGATTGCTTTCAACCGAGCCTGATCAGCGCGGAAATTTAGCTCGACATCTTCGCAAGCATCGAAATTTTCATCGAACAGCCCTATCTCATCGAATACTTCGCGACGATACATCGCTCCAGCGGAGGCAGCATTGACGACGCGTTCGCGGTCGCTGTAAATGGTCGAATCAAGCCCATGGCCGATAATCGAGGCGCGCGCGATGGCGACCGCCTGTTCGAAGGTCCCTTGTGGTTGCATCGTCAGCGGTTGCGGACGGCAGAGAACGGGTGCATCGCGTTCCTCAAACAACTCCACCATATCCGCGATTAAGTTGCGAGAGGGGATGTGACAGTGGCCGTCGATGAACAACAAGTACTTCCCCGTAGCCGCGCGGATCCCTATGTTGCGTGCGCGCGAAGAGAGCTTGCCGGGATTCTCGAGAATACGGTACCGGGGAAAGTCATCAGTGAATTTCTCAGCTTCGGAAACAGTTTTGTCTTCCGACATCCCATCCACGACGATGATTTCGATCTTATCTTTTGAGTAATTTTGTTCACGCAAGTCTTCGAGAACGCGGTTGATAAACCGTTCTTCGTTTCTTACGGGCAAGATGACTGAGACATCGATTTCGGAGTTACCAGCAGATACCATGGTAGGAGCCACTCAGCTCAGATCCATCCTCTACGATGCGCACCAGATCGACAATGTTCTTCTCTTTGGCATGCTTGAGAGCCGACAAGTACTCATCATCCTTGTTGCCGACGATAATGATGTCGGAGTTGTGAACCACATCATCCGCCGAACTGGCAAAGTGCTTTTCGATGTGAGGTACCTCTTTGTCGATATAGGCCTTGTTGGAGCCAAAAATGCGAGCCATGTTCACGTTTCGATCATATATCAGCAACTCGTACCCTTTTCCCAGCAGACGCTCGGCAAGCAGCACCAATGCCGATTCGCGCAAATCGTCGGTGCCTCCCTTGAAGGCGAGTCCGAGGAAGCCGACACTCTTGCTTTTCAGAGAGGTTATGAGCTGAAATGCTTCATTCATCTGCTGCTCGTTGGACCGGGGAATGGAACGAATCAGCTCGGCGCCAAAGTCGTGATTCTTTGCCTGATAAAGCAATCCCCTGACATCTTTAGGCAGACACGAGCCACCATATGCGAAGCCGGGTTTAAGATACATTCCGGAGAGGTTTTGCTTTTCGTCGAGCATGAACAGGCGCATTAGCTCATGCCCATCGACGCCCATACGGCGCGCCAGCGACCCGATTTCATTGCCAAAACAGACCTTGAGCGCGTGGTAGGTGTTGCAAACGTACTTCAACATTTCGGCGGTCTTGATGGAGGTCGTCTCGAACGGCGCCGTCAGAAAGCTGAAGATCTCCTTAACAACGGTGCCTGATGCCTCCGTCTGCTGCCCCACGACAGTGAATGGCGGGTTATAGAAGTCATCTACCGAGGAACCCTCGCGCAGGAATTCGGGATTGAAACAGACGTCGAAGTCGACATAGATTTTCTTACCGGATACTTCCTCGAGCAACGGAATCACTACTCTCTCGGTGGTCCCGGGAGGTACAGTCGAACGGTAGATGAAAGTATGAAATTCCTTTTTATTCTTGAGAATCTGCGCAGCCCGCTCGGTGACGCGGTGGACATAAGATAGATCTACATCGCCGTTAGGAAGTGATGGCGTACCAACGCAAACTATCGACACTTCGGTGTCGTTAAGGGCAGCTTTGGCGTCCATACTGGCGGTAAGGCTGCCATCTGCAGCGGTATTCTTAATGATATCGCCGATCCGGTCTTCGACGATCGGGCTTTGACCGTTACTTAGCTGTTCAATTTTGTCACGATTTATATCGACACCAACCACTTGATGGCCTTCATTCGCCAGGCAGGCGGCGGTCACAGCCCCGACATAGCCCATACCGAAAATCGAGATTTTCATTGGGATTTTATACCTTTGTCCCGGTGTCCTGAGTTCTGTCTCTTAATTTCCCTACGCGTTGCAGCACTGCTTCGAGACGATCGGCTGCACTGCGCCAACTGTATTTCTCCGTTACCATCTTAAAGCCGGCAGCGGCAATTCTACGTCGTTTATCCTCATCGCGCAACAATTCCTTTGCCTTTTCTGCGAATTCACCCGCCGAGTCAGCAATAACTATATTCTCTCCGTCGGTTAGCGGCAGACCCTCAGCGCCAATGGAAGTAGAGAGAACGCAGCGGTTCATCGCCATCGCCTCATAGATCTTGATCCGTGTGCCACCCCCCACTCGCAGCGGCACGATATAGAGCTGCCCGGCGGCGACATGCGGCCTGACGTCGGGCACAGTGCCGGTGATTTCCACCGACTTGTCCTGCTGACCAATCGCAACGATCTCCGACGCAGGCCGTCGCCCCACCACGGTGAAAGAGACCTTCGGCAAGTGTGATTTGATCTGCGGGTAGATGTCGCGATAGAACCACCAGAAGGCGTCGATGTTGGGCATCCAGTCCATGCTGCCGCAGAAGACCAGACGCTTGTCAATCTTACCTTCTTGCGGTTGGAAGAAATCGATGTCGACGCCGGTTGGTATCTCGGTGTAGTCTGACAAGCCGAACTCATTTTTGAGAATCTCACCGTCATTATGCGAGACCGTAAGCACATGATCGCAACGGGCACAGGCTTCGCGCTCGAATCGCTCCATGCGCTTCTTCTCATAGCCAAAATAGAGGCGCTTAAGAGGATTCTTTTCAACTTTGTGATAGCGGCGCCAGATCATCGTCTCGACATTGTGTTCAAATAATACTCGCGGTATCTCGGTTATATACTCGGCACACCAGGCCATCTCGAGAAAATCGCAGATGGCTATGTCGTGCTTCGCCGCCGAGGCAAGTTCACTCAGCTTTGTCTTCATTTCATCGGTAATGTACTTATTTACAATGTAGGGGCGATTCGATCCAAGGCGAGACAGCACCCTGAACGGAAATGCAAGGCTGCGCTTGTTCTCCTCAGCGCGTGAAATCGGCTCTACAGTTATTCCGCAGGCACGCAGTTGCTCGAGGTGGCTTGAATCGAGGTCAGGCGGCGCAAAACTTAGAAATGTTATCTGGCAGCGCCGGGCCAGTTCCTTCAGCAGATTCAGGGTCCTGATTTTACCGCCGGTGTCAGCGGGCAGCGGAAAATCGGATTTGATCCAGAGTACTCTCATACGGCTGCTACGGTGACATCCTCGAACTTGTGCTGTTCGATGAAGATCTTGTGCCACATTTCCAGATTAAGGAGAGTCCAGATTTGATCCGAATAGTTGTATTTGCCGGCGCGGTGCAGATCAAAGTAGCTTCCGATTAACTCACGGTTGAACGTATCTCCACAAAAGGAATCATCTCCGAGAATCATTTCCCTGGCGACGCTGTAGTATTCGTTCGCGAACCAGCGTTTGATCGGCACCGGAAAGCCCTCCTTGGGGCGATTGAGGATTTCGTCGGGAATCTCGCTGCCAAAAGTCTCGCGCAGAATTCGCTTCGTGTTGAAACCTTTGATCTTGAGATGATCCGGCAGGCTGAAGGCGAACTCTACCAATTCATGGTCGAGAAAAGGTACACGCGACTCGATTGAGGCGGCCATTGACATCTGATCCTGCTTCATCAATAGCTCAAGCAGGTAGGTCTTGATGTCGGCATAGAGAATCTTCGGCAGCAGGCTGCTATAGGCGGCGTTGTCAAAGTGTGCGAAATAGCCCTGGTAGACTGATTCGATTTCAACGTCACTCCACTCCCTGCCGGAGAAAAGTTGTTTGAGCCGTGCGCGCGAGAAAGTTGAGTAGTTATCGAGGAATATCGTCGGCAGGTCGGCATCAAGGTACATTGTCGTACGAACCGCTTTGTTGCGATACGGGAACTTGTACGGCAGCATATCGAGAAGCGGTCGAAATATCCTGCGTCGAACAGCTCGGGGGAGAAATTTGAAGATCATTCCATCAGCCCTGATGTTATACAGAGTCTGATAATAGCGCTCGTAGCCGCCGAACAGCTCATCGGATCCTTCCCCCGTCAGCACTACTTTAACATACCTGCTTGCCAGTTCCGAGACCTTGTGGAGTGCCACCGAGGAGGGATGCGCAATCGGTTCATCCTCGTGGTAGATCATGCGTGGCAAGAGCTGGAAAAAATCCTCAGTGGTCATCGTGATCTCGTGCTGGTCGGCGTTGGCATGTTCGGCGGCAAGGCGCGCGTACCGCAGTTCGTTGGCTTCCCGTTCTTTGAAGGCAACTGAGAATGTCGCAATTTGCCGCTCCACCATTTTTGCCATGCGCACGCTGATAATTGTCGAGTCGATTCCTCCTGAGAGAAACATGCCAAGAGGCACGTCAGCCATGAGGCGCATTCGCACCGACTCATCGAAGAGCGCGCGGAGATGAGAGGTTGCCTCCTCCATCGTGATATCGTCGTTTATTTCTATCGAATGGCAATCCCAATAGCGAACAACGCTGAGGACACCGTCCTTCAGTTCGAGGAAATGTCCCGGCTCGAGCTTGCGAATGCCGGCAAACATAGTGGAATCGTCGCAAGTGTACTTGAGCGCGAGAGTTTGCAGCAACGCCTTGTGATTGACTACCGGTTTGACCTCGGGGATTTGCAGCAACGCCTTGATCTCTGATGCGAAAGCGAAGAAGCGGTCGGTGTCGATGTAATAAAGCGGTTTGATTCCAAGGCGATCGCGGGCAATGAAGAGATAGTCCTCGACGGCATCGTAAATTGCAAAGGCAAACATACCTCGCATTTTGTGCAGGCTGGCAGTGCCATACTCAGCAAAGCTGTGAATTATCGACTCCGTATCGCAGTTTGTCCGGTAATGATAGCCCTTTTGCTCAAGGTCTTTGCGGATGGCAGAATGATTATAGATTTCGCCGTTGAAACTGATCCAGTAGCGCTCGTTGAGGTCGGACATCGGCTGGTGTCCATGCTCCAGGTCAACGATCGACAGGCGGAGGTGCCCCAGTCCGACATTCTGATGGATATACTGGCCCGAGTCATCGGGCCCGCGATGACGGATAGAGTCGGCCATCCCGGTCAGCAAGTCGGGGTCGACGCGACGCTCTTTATCTTTGTATACTATCCCGCAAATTCCACACACAATTGGCTGTCCTGTATTTTGCCCTCTCTCTAATGATCGCCCAAGATAGGCTTAATCTCAAATATCAGCGTTTCATTATCAGTGGCGACTGTAATATTCCCCTCATCCTCTGCCTTCAACGAGAGGATCAAGGGGATTTCAGGCGTTTCTAATTGCATCACCCAAACAATTAGTATTCTGTCGTCCGCCACTACATCGGCCCGCAAGGATAATGCAGGCTCTTCACACAGGTAGTCTGTTGAATACGTTGACTCGACAACGCTTGTTTTCAATTCCCCCACAATTGCCAGCGGAAGCAGTCTAATTGAGGAATTCTTGCCACTTATTGAAAAGCATGCTCTCTGAGCATCAATACTAAATGGCGATATGAAGTTCCAGCTTGCCCTGATCCTGCCCCCGCCTGCTATTTCATCGGTGATGATCCA
>CAYXUL010000040.1:8030-11071 GCA_964468475.1 uncultured Ignavibacteria bacterium
TATTTCGGCGGGCACCTCCCTGCCCTGCTGTTGCATTAGCGCAACGAGCACCACCAGAAACTCCACACAATACGCGTGATAGGCTGTAGACAACTCAGCGTGAAAACCATCCGCGGTGAATTGGTTGCTCATTTCAGCGACCATGATTTCGAGACCGAGCTTGTGCCAACGCTCGGCTTCCTGAAATTCAGGAAACAGCATCCCCAGCAGACATAGACCCCACGCTTCACCAAGTAGATGAGTGTTCGGGGAGAAGTAGCGCGAGAGATGATCCTCCAGAAAGCGCCCGGAGATGCAGAGCAGCCGATAAACAGCGCACGCAGCGGACTCGGTAATGGCAGGACTGGCATGGAAGAAATCAAGCGCCCAGATCAGAGAGTGGATGCGAAATGCGAATTCGAGCGCGGAGCAGAAGGCTATTCCTTCGTAATCGCAATGCGAATCGCTCCAATTGACGATCAAATCGAAGAATTTATGTGGATACTTCTCATCATGAGTTAGTAGGTACGCCTGCCCCAGATCATAGACAAACTGCCAGCGGGAGATCTCCCAGATTACCTTCGAGTCGCCAACTATGGAGGCATCGAGATAGGGAATATCTCCGTAGAACTGCTTCGGCCCTTCCTTACCATTCACCGGATCATAATTCCAGCGAGGTGGTGAGCCGTACTCAAGACAGCCGAGACTGAATACTGGAAATCGATCGGCGCAGATCTTATCAGCACGTGAGAGAATCTCCTCTCTCGACACTTTTCCGCTGGCATCGACCCAGGCTGCGAACTTCTCTGCATCCCCAAATCCCGGAAAGAATGGGTACTGCTTATCACGCAATGCGTCGGCAAGGTGAGCACCGTCGTCTTTTCGATAAGCGCCAAGGAACTGCTCCGAGAATATCTTGTCGTAAGCGTCCTCGGCGAATAACGAGTCACCTCGTCGGTGATGCTGCCGTTCCTGCTTTCTAATCCACTCCTCATGAGCGCGGTAGCTCAGCTCGGTAAATTCACCGGCCGCGAGCTTCTTCAGCAGTTTTCCTATTTTAGCCATGCTCCCCCGCCAGTTCTGAGTAAAGTTGGGCCCATTTCTCCCGCACCGCTTCCCACCTAAATTGCTTTGCGGCCGTTTGACCACCGGCGACTATGCGTTTCCGGCAGTCGCCGTCAGAGATTACCTTGCACAGCGCGGCGGCAACGGCATCAACATCACGTTTCGATACAACCAGCCCGCTGACTTCATTCTCGACGATGTAGGGTATACCGCCGGCATCGGTTGTAACAACCGGCAGCCCGCAGTAGTAGGCTTCGACGATGGCGACCGGCATGTTGTCAATCAAAGAGGTGTTTAGGAAAACATCGGCCTCGTCAAGGAGAGTGGACATCTTGGTACGCTCGACTCTCCCGGTGAAAGTGATGGCGGGCAATTGTTCCTTTGCCACTAACTCGTGGAGGCGCTTTTCGTCAGAGCCCGCGCCGACTATGACCAGGCTGGTTGACGGGTACTCCTGGTGCACTTTCACGAAAGCCCTGATTGCAGTTTCAATGTCGTAGAGCGGTTCGAGGTTGCGAGGAACGATTATCACATCTGTCTTCTCTCGTTCACGGAAACGGAAGCTTTCAAAATCGGAGATGTTATAAATGTATTCCGCCTCAAAGCCAAATTTCGCGAACACGTCTACCAGATAACGGGAAGGCACGACTATTCGATCAGCTGATTTGATAATCCAGAAGACCAATTTACCCCAACGATTGAAATGGTCTTCCGCTTCACCTGATCGATAGTTGAGGACTACTCTTTTGCGAAATAACTTTGCAATCAGTATCGCCGGAGTGGGTGCGATGATGAACGAGAAGTACGACGCCGAAAATACGTGAATCACATCAAACTTGCGTACGCGCCACAGCAGCGAGCTGATGTAGAAGACGGAGACGATTGCAGTACGAACATATTTGATCTTCGTCAGGTATTTCAGCGGTCCCCAGGGAACAGGGTTGATCGGCAGGAATTCGGCATCAACTCCCTCGTCGCTCAGGTTGCGTCGAAGCAGATCCAACTGCACGGCCTGCCCACCCATGATGTCGAGGGAAGGTCCCACTAGCAAGATTCTGATACCGTGTAGTTGTTCAGCTATGTCCGATATCTGTCTTGATTTCCCCTGCCCTGCGGCATTGGCTTGTGACATAACGATACTTTCCAGATTTGTCGTGCGGTAGCTCGGCTACCGGGTCGAGAGTAACCTCGATTTCTCCGAGTACGATCTCCGCCACCTTAGACTTGAATTTACTCAGCGCGTCTTCAGACAGGGTTTCCCCCTGTAAATGCACAATTCGAAACTGCGTCGGTGATTCCTGCACAACCTGCACTTTATTTCGTATTCCGGCAGTTCGCAACGACATGATCATCGACTGACCCGCCACCCACGAACCATCGGCTCTTTGTATCATATCGACTACGCGCCCGCCTATTTGGACAATCCGTCGCCAGCAGGTGTTGCTATCAGTGTCCGCTTTGGCGATTCTCACCATATCTCCCGTGCGGTAGCGAATAAGGGGCATGGCCTTGTTGAACAGGTCCGTGACAATTAGTTCCCCCATCTCACCGGGTGCAACCTGATTATCACTCTCGTCGACGACTTCGATGATATACGACGGCTCGCAGATGACCATGCCATCACCTGATGTGAACTCGGACGCGACCGTACCAATTTCGCGAGAGCCATAGCGTTCGTAGGTCTCGGCGCCGAATACTTCCCTAAACAACTTTCGGTGCCATTCATATAGCGGCTCTGCGGTCGCGACGACTTTGGCTACTTCTGGAAGTTTAATGGAAAGATCGCGAATCGTTCGCGCCATTTCCGCCAGCATGTTCGGATATGCGAAAATCACGGCTGGTTTATGTGTGCTGAGCTGCTGCGCGAACTCTCTTATTCGCTCTCTGGTTGCATCAAAGCTGTAGAAATATATCGCTCGCTCGGTCAGATAGTTGGCGACGCGCGCCTTAAGCTTGTCGAGACTGAAGGCATCCACCGGTGAGCCCCACACCCAGGC
>CAYXUL010000040.1:11171-27909 GCA_964468475.1 uncultured Ignavibacteria bacterium
TCGAGCCGCTCCGGTGTAGCTGTCCAGAGTTTTTCGAACTGGTGCTGCCAACTGCTGATGCCGGTCTGGCCCTTGTAGGCCAGCCAGAGGGGGTGACCAGCGTAACGAATGAGCCACTCGGAAACTCGCATGATTCCTCTACCTGACGGAAGCGACCTGACAGATGGAAAAGCGGTACTTGCCGGAGGCTTCCCGAGGAATCTCGTCTACGCTGTTAATCTCAATCTCCATATTCGGGCCAAAGAAATGGTTTACGCGTTCGCGGAGGTGACGGCGTGAATCATCATTGAATTCGCTGCCGAGAACCAGATTGAAAGTGAGCTTGCCCAGTTCCCGCTGGACAATCTGTGCCTGACGGATTCCCTGCACCTTCGCTGCAAGATAAATCGTCAGTGCCGCACCAGAAACCCTGCGGCCATCGGGCGCAAGCAGGAAATCGGTGGTGCGTCCGGCTACCATCTTCATTTTTGGCAGTGTTACGCCGCAACTACAGCCGGAGGCAGCCGGAGAGCCGACGTCTCCGATCTGATAACGTATGAAGGGGAAGGCCAGATTCGAGAGCTTAGTAACGATGATCTCGCCCTCCTCGCCGATCTCAGCGTCGCAACCATCCTTGAGAAATTCGAGGTGGAGATACTCTGCGCAAATGTGCATACCGTCGTGGGCGCTGCACTCCGAAGCGATCACCGAGGTCTCGCGTGCGCCATAGCGATCGAATATCGGCGCGTGAAAGTACTTCTCAATGATGGCGCGGTTCTCGTCCGTGAGTACTTCTGCCGAAGTAATGATTGCTTGCGGTGACGGCAACTCGATGCCTTTTTCCAGGTAGAAGTCAACCATCGTTGCCAGCGAATTGGCGTAGGCGAGGATGATTGGAGGCTTGAATTCCCGGAAGCGTTCGGCAAAATCGAGCAACCCCTGTTCGGTGAAGCTGGCGCTATCGCAGAAAAGTTGGCGATCGATCAGTTTGTTGCGCAGCCTGGCTTTGAACGAGCTAAATAGCGACAAATCTTGCTGATGTCCCCATACTATCGCAGTTTTGCAGCCGACGCGATATCCGGCCCAGATGTTGTGGCGCAGGGTCGCTGCCTGACGGGCATCAACCTGCTCCTTTGTCAGATAGAATTCAACCGGTGAACCGGTAGAACCGCCGGTACTGTTCTTGATAAGTTTTGATTTGGCGTACTTGATCGACATCAGCTCTTCCTGATGCTCTTGCACATCAGCTTTGGTCATGATCGGCAGCTGCTTTAGGTCGGAGAAATCCTTGAACGTACCCGGATTGAATCCCGCCTCGTCAATCCTCTTGCGATGGAACGGCACATACTCGTAGGCGTGCTTCAGCAGTGCGCGTATTCGTTCCAACCGAAGTTGCTGCAGTTGATCCTCGCTGTAGCGTTGCGATTTCAGCAACTGCTTGAGGATCTTCAGTTCCGAGCTTCCCCGATATCGGGAAAGAATCGGGTAGAGTACATTTTCGACGATTTTCTGATACATAAAGTCTCTGCCAGTTCTACAAGCCAGTCGCCGGCAATATTGACATAATCGGTCAAAATAATAGTGTGTGCAGCGACAGCCTACAATTGGTATCGGCCAATGTCTGCCAACAGGTTATCCGGCCGGTAACTTAGCTAATGGTAGGAAACTGAGGCTATTTTCGAAACGAGAATTTGATAGAGTTCTTCGGGCAGGTTTCGATGCATTCGCCGCAGGAGGTACAGTCAGGATTCCAGAAGCCGTCACTCTTAAGCAAGGGAGCGATCGTCGGGCAGGGACTCTTAATGACACAGATGCCACAATCATTGCAGGTGGCCCGATCAATGCGGATTTTCCCGGGGCTGATCTTCTCCAACAGCCAGCTAACTGCGCCCACAGGGCAGATAGCGTAGCAGAAGGGGCGGTAGAGGATCAGGCTGGCGGCCAGCAGCACCGCGAACATGATGAGAAAGAGTGCATCTATATTCCAATGCAGCAACTCAAACATGTTAAGGGGGTCGTAGACGCTGTATGCCGACAGCGCGCGCCAAATTGGGGTCCCGCCTGCGCCAGTCTGCTCACCAAGATAGGTAAACTGGCTCATCACCATGAAAAAGGTGGCGAAGAACAGCCCAAAGAGCACGAAACGTACTGCGTTAAAGGCGGTGAAATTGAACTTCTTGAAACGATATTTGTGGGGGATCTTGTTCACCAAATCCTGCAAGGCGCCCAACGGACAAACCCAGCCGCAGAAGAGCTTGCGAGCAATCAGGCTCGGCACAAAGATCACGATAAAGATTCCGAGGAATGCGGCGAAGAACTGACCCTGCGTGAATTTGAACATAAACAGCTTGGTGACGGCGCACATGGGGCTGGGGTGAAGCGGATATACCCAGTCAAGACCGAACAACACGAATGCCGCTCCCAGAACCACTAATCTTACCCACAGGCTGATCCGGCGAATGAAGAGCAGAACAACACCCAGCAGCATGAACGCAATAATAGTCAGGTATTTCCCCTGCAGAATGACATCAAGGACCGTCGGCGGAGCCGGGCGCTCCGGTGGTGTCGGAGATGTAACTGCTTCTTGCGATAGCGCTGCTGCGGCAGGAGCGTTTTCAGCGGAATCAGCTACCAGATCGTGCGGATGCGGAGCAGAAGTCTCAGTCTGCGTCGTGATCTCAGTCTGTTGAGCAAAGGTGACACCATTGCCAAACGGAGAAATTAGCAGAACCGCCATGAGCAGACCGGCGCAGATTAGAAAAAAGTGCGTCTTCATCGTCGGCTGAATATAGCGATGTGCCTCTTTATGTCAATTTTAATTTGCCCTGATTTACGGAAATGAACGCGGTCTGCTTCGACTATTTTATCGCTTTGATCACCAGGTTGCGGCAGAATGATTTGGTGAAAGGCAGGATCTTGAGGAGTCCGCGATCCAGCGCCTCGGTGAAGTGCGCCAGTCCACGGCTTTTCTCGTAGAGATTGAAGAAGTTATGGCATTCGAAGTCGACCTGGCTGAAATACGGCCGGAAATTCTCGATGTTACTGCGCAACATCGGAGTCTCATAGCGCGTGTGTTTGTCCGTAGTCAGCTTGCGATAGATCCACATCACCGGGTGATAGCGCAGATCATCAATGAACGCGGCTTTCCCGCCCGGCTTGAGCACGCGGGCGATTTCTCCCGGGGATTTGTCGAGATCAGTATGATGTAGCGCCGCATTACCAAAGACGACATCGAAGTAGTTGTCCGGATAATCCATTTTCTCCGCCGAAGTCACCTTGAAATGGCATTTATCCGCCAGATCGTTGTCTACCGCCATCTGCGTCGCGACTTCGATAGATTTGGGCGATATATCAAATCCGTGCGCTTCCGCACCTGAGCGGGCAAAGTAGATCGACATGTATCCGGAACCGCATGCGAAATCGAGCACTCGTTTGCCCTTGACCGAACCGACAAAATCCCGAATCACTCGATAGGTGTGATAGTGATCGAAGTACTGCTCGTAGTTCAGATCATTGGAGAACTTGAGGCTTGACCGCCCACTGGCGAATTCCGCGGCTTCGCGATCGAAAAACTCGGCCTCTTCGCGGTAGCGATCTTCATATTCGTTTTGAGGATCTCTGCGCGGCTGTACCATCTTTTGCTTTGCCTCCATGTAGCAGTTTATCGGTCAAATCAAGCAGCACTACAGTCAGCGCCGCGCAGAAATACCAGTGCCCCCTGAAGAGCGAGTGCCCGAAAATAGCGCTGACAAACAGCGCACCGCACGAGATCGTCACCGCGTACGAAATCCACAGCAGCGGACTTCCCCGTATGCCCTCGGCTTTCAGGCGCTTCCGTAGACGGAAATTCTGGCGCAGAACATAATAGATGAAGCTGCCAAATGCCAGCAATCCCAGGATGCCCAGTTCCGCGATAATCTGAACATACATATTATGGGGTCTCAGGTAGTTAGAATGTGTAGAGTAGACCCCCGCGCCGTAGGCGTATGGGAAATTGTCGACACCGATTCCGGTGATGGGGTTGTGGGTGAACATCTGCAACCCGGCAATCCAGGCGTCAAAACGCCCTTCCGTGGATGGGTCGTAATGGCTGCTGAAAATCGACGAATACCGCTCTTTGTACTGGTCATCCAGCGAAAACCAGCCCCCTACCAAAACCAGGATCGCAAGCATAGCGACAAGCACTTTCTTCTTTGAGACGAGCCAGATCATAAAGCCGGTAACCACCAGGCCTATCACTCCCGATCGGGAGCCTGTAATCGCGATAGTTAGTATGGAAGCAGCTGCAAATATGATGGGCAACACTCGCAGAAATTTATTCTTGATCCACGGCACCGCCAGGATCATGAATGGCAAATGTAGTACCAGAGTTACAGCCAGGGTATTGGGGTCGGTGCCGGTCAGTGATTCTGCGCGTTCGATGCCCTGCGCCACCACCAGATTGCCGGTGATGTAGGCTATGGTGGAGCTCAGCGCCGTATATCCGCCGGCAAGGATGTAGAGCCAGATGAATCCCTTCAATCGCTGCTCAGAAGTGAGAATGTTGATGAGCAAAATGAAGTAGGCGAATGTCCACAGGAAATTCTTCATAAACTCGATTGAATTCGCCGGCCAGAATCCCAACGGGATCGAAAGTGCAAGAGAAATTAAGAAGACAATAAAAAGCTTGCTGATATCGCTTTGCCAAATCAGGAAGACCTGATGTTTCAGTTTCTTATGAAAGATGACTGACACGAGCAGGGCAGCCAGGAAAATGCGCGTCGGCCGCAGCACTGCAATACTGGGGAAGAGTTGCTCCGGGCTTACGACGTTGAAGACATAGTAGGTTAGCAGTCCAAAATAAGGGTACAGCGCAATAAGAATGGCGACGCTGACTCCGAGCAACACTCCGCCGATGATTACTGGAGGCGCAACGAGAGTCACGATCCCTACGGACAGGCACAGCACGACAAAGAGGAATATCCCGATACCTTTTGGAGTAATCAGTTGCTTGCCGGGTCCAACATGAAAATGGACTTCGCGAGTCTCAGTGGTTTTGCTCATGCTGATACTATCGCCAAAGATTTTTGATTCTGCAACCGCTAAGCTTTGTTACGTCTGGCTGGAAAGCCACTCCCACAGCTTCCGCAAGGCAAGGCTGCGATGCGAAATCAGGTTCTTCTCGGCCGGGTTCATCTCCGCGAATGTGCGGTCGTGTGGAGGATAGAAGAACACCGGATCATAGCCAAAACCGTTGTCGCCGCGCGTTTCTTCCAGGATTCGCCCCTTGACCTCGCCGACGAAACAATGCTCGCCCTCGGCATCAACCAGTGCAATTACCGTAACGAAGGCCGCAGTGCGTAGCGATTCCGGAATTTCCGCGAGTTCGGCAAGGAGCTTTTTGTTATTGTCTGCATAACTGCAATTCTCACCTGCATAGCGAGCCGACATAACGCCCGGAGCGCCGTTCAGGTGATCAACCAACAGGCCGGTATCATCGGCAATGCAGGGGACCTGGTACTTGGCGTAAGCCGCACGGGCCTTGAGCAGAGCGTTCTCTTCCAGGGTCGCCCCTGTTTCCGGTACATCGGGAAAATCCACGAAATCAGCTTTGCTCAGAAGTAGGATATCCAAGCCGCTTAAAATCGCCGTGATCTCAGCTATCTTGTTCTGATTGTTGGTGGCCAGAATGAGCCTATCGTATTTCATGGTTCAATACTTGGTGATGTCGACGCGCATGGCATTGCGAACCGAGTCACCGAGAAAGTGGCGCGCGGTTTGGGCGAAGCGATCGGGAACGTCGGAGACATAGAATTTGTGCTCACCATCTGAGCTCTTCGGGTTGAGGAGATCGGCAGAGGTAAGTTGCCTCGCGACAACTTTCGCTGTTTCCCGGGCTGAGTCGATCAACTGTACCTTCTCTCCCAGAACGCGCTGGATAACCGGTTTGAGCAACGGATAGTGAGTACACCCAAGGATCAAGGTGTCGACACCATTGTTCTTGAACGGTTGCAGGTAATCCTCGGCAATGAGAAACGTCGCCTCCTTGTCGAGATAGCCCTCTTCCACTAACGGCACGAAGAGCGGGCAAGCCATGCTGAATGCTTTCACCTTCGGATCAATCTCCTCAATTGCCCGGGCATAGGCATTTGACTGGATCGTGCCGGCGGTGCCGATAACACCGACTTTGCCGTTGCCGGTAGCGCCGACCGCGCTTACTGCTCCCGGTTCGATGACTCCAATTATCTTCAGTTCGTAATCGTTCCTGATCGTGTCCAGTGCCATCGCCGAGGCCGTGTTGCAGGCGGCAACGATAAGTTTCACTTCGTGTTCGATCAGGAATTTGACATCCTGGCGGGAGAACTCGATGATGATCTCTTTCGAACGCCCCCCGTACGGATAGCGGCCGACGTCGCCGAAGTAGACTACATCCTCACTGGGGAGAAGCCCGAAGATTTCCCTGGCGACAGTCAAGCCCCCCAGACCCGAATCAAATATTCCGATCGGGCTACTCTGATTGGGCATTAGCCCGTACCTCGCGCTCGTAGAGATTGGCGAAGCGAACGATTCCCTGGTAGATGCTTTCGGCGGCAGCTTGCCGGAAATTCTCCTGATCCAGAAGGCGCTCTTCCACTTTATTTGAAATGAACGCCGTCTCCACCAGCACTGAAGGCATTTCGACGCGATTGAGCACTGCGAATCCCGCCTGATTGACTCCGCGCGAGGGTACGTTCAGACGTTTCTTCAGCGATTCCTGAATAAACTCGGCGAGCTGTTGTGACTGCGAGAGGTACTCGGTTTGCAGGACATCCATGACGATAAAATCGAGATCATCTTTTTCGCGGTTATTGTAGGTACCTTCAGGAACATCCAGTTGAAAATCGGAGTTTTCGAGCAGAGCCGTAATGCGCGCATCGTCGCTTTTGGCAGCCGCAAGAAAATAGGTCTCAGAACCAACCGCACTGCGATTCTCCGAGGAGTTGCAGTGGATCGAGATAAAAAGATCTCCCTTCGCCTGATTGGCAATCATAGCTCGCTCATTCAGCCCCACCGTCTTATCGGTACGGCGTGTGAGAATCGGAATAAAGCGACCCTCTTTGAGCATGATCTTCTCCAAACGCAGCGCAATGTCCAGAGTAACATCTTTCTCTTTCAGACCGTTTTTTCCGATGGCGCCGTCATGCTCCCCACCGTGCCCGGGATCGATCACAATCACGTCAAGCGAATCATATTTTCCGGTCTTGACGAGTGGTTGAGTATCCTTCTGGTCCTTGGTGAAGCCGCTTCGCTCCAGCGCAATCTGAATTCGATGCGGATTGGGGGCGTACGAAGCCTGATAACGCGTTATCGGTTGACGCATCTGCACTGAGATTTGTGCCGAATTGTCGAATTGAAACGCGCGCACATCGAGGATCTTATCGGATGAATCAGCAAGCCCAAAGGTGTTGGTATCAACTTCGCCACCAGCAATCGTGACATTGATCCAGTTTCCCTCACTGACGAAGACGTCGTAGTCGAGCCTGCGACTGAGAAGGATCTCAAGTAAGTCACCGTTGAGTTTCTCGGATATCTGGATGCCAACGACATTCTCTTCTTTACCTACCGCGATGATCGCATGGCGATTCTCGGCATAAACCAACGTTCGTTCGAGCACGTCAGAGAGCAGGTAAACTGTCGGCCTTACCGGGATGTACAGATCATCGACGTGATAGAGGGGCTGATAGACGAGATTGTAAGGGTAGCCATCCACCGAGCAGAAACGGTTGGACATCTGGAAAACCAGCTTGCGGCGGTAGAGGGTGACATCAAGTTTGTTCTCTTTGCTCGACCACGAAACATGTGCCTGCAACGCCCGAAACAGGTCAGTTGCGCTCAGGTATTCGATGCCGTTCTCTTTGTAGACCCTGATTGGGTCCGGGCTGCCGACATTGTGCAGGGTAATTGTCTTAAGCGGCTCTGGCTCATAGTATTGCGCCTGCAAAGCCCCGAAAGCAAAGAACAGTAGTAGCAATGAGAATAACGAAATTCTTAGCAGTAGCATCTCGAAGTTATACCTGAAGTTAGCGTCCATGTTCCTTCATTCTGCGGTCCATTTCGCGCTTCGCATCCCGCTGTGAAATTGCCTGTCGCTTGTCATACAGTTTCTTGCCACGTACCAGCGCCAGCTCAACTTTGGCGACCTTGCCCTTGAAGTAGATACTTAGCGGAACCAGGCTCAAACCGCGTTCCACCGCCCGCGCGTAGAGCTTCTTGATCTCTCTAGCATGCATAAGCAGCTTACGTGTCCGGCGCGGGTCATGGTTGTGAATATTCCCGCGCTCGTACGGCGTAATATGCAGGCTGTGCAGCCACAATTCGCCATTCTCAATCATGGCGTAGCTGTCCGATAGCTGTGCCTTGCCCTGCCGGAGCGATTTCACCTCCGTGCCCACGAGCACGATCCCGGTCTCGTACGTATCGAGAATCTCATATTCGTGGCGCGCCTTACGGTTTTGCGCCACTATTTTCTTACTCGGCTCCTTCATGGGGCGATGATACTACAGCAAATAACATTGTGCAAAGATTTTCGCCGTGCAGGTTGTGAACGCATTTTGCAGGATTACCTTGACCGATGATGGCGAGCCGAGTATTCTTTGTCGACTCGATGTCAGCGCCGCTGGCGATTTGTGGCACTGTGCGACAATTTGACACTGGCAGATGATGTTCGTCTCAACCTACGAATGATGTTAACTCGAATCACCCTTGCTCTGGCCGCCTTGATCGGTCTCTCCTCAACGGCTTTGCCGGCAACGCTGACCGGACATGTCGCCAATCGCTATACTGATAAGCCAGTGGCAGGCGCCACGGTTACGATTCAGGACACGCAGTTTTCAACCCGGACCGATTCGGTTGGTTATTTCAAGTTCTCCGATGTCCCGGGTGGAATCTATGACATTGCAGTTTCACTGCAGGGCTACTATACCGGCTACCGGCGCCGCTTGCGGTTGGGGACCCGGCAGGAACAAGAAATAGATATACGCATTAAGCCAATTACGGAGGCTGAACGCTCAGATCAAGCTCAGGCAGCGCAGGCATTTGGTGTGCTTAAGGGGACCATTCGCAGCAAGCAAACACATGAAACCCTGCCCGGTGCGGTTGTCAAGATTGATGAGTTGGGCATCGGCACGCAGACCAGCGTCGATGGGAAGTTTCAGTTCGTGAAGCTGAAACCGGGGCGCTACACGGTCGAGACTATCCTGATTGGTTACAAGGAAGTAAAAAACTACTCAGTCGACATCTACGCCAATGATACCACTGATCTGAATCTCTCGCTCGAGGAAACCGTCCTGCCACTGGGAAGCGAGGTTGTGGTCTACGGGGAGAAACCGCTGCTCGATCCTACCATACCGGCGACGGTGCGTTCAATCGAGCGCCGGGATATCGATCGGGGGGCGGTGCAGGGACTGGATGATATCCTCAAGGAACTGCCGGGGGTCGTGGAGATCGACAACGAGTTGCATATCCGCGGTGGCAGGACCTACGAAACGCAGTATATGATCGATGGGGTGCCGGTCACCGACCCGCTCATAAGTAAAGGATATGGGCACTCCCTCAATACCGGCTCGATCAAGGAGATCACTCTATACAGCGGCGGCGCGGACGCCGAGTTCTCGCAGGCGACATCGGGAGTCGTTGAAGTTACTACCAAAGAGGGCCAGGAGAACTTCACTGGCTCGGTCAACTACAAGAATGACCATCCTTTCGGAAAGGCGAGCTTCAACACAGATCAATTGGAAGCCACTTTCTCAGGCCCCGAACCGGTGACGACAGGCTTCGTCCACAAAATTGGCCTTCCCGGTGACACCTATTTCTTCTGGTCGGGGAATTTTCTGCTGACGGACACTCATCTACCGTACTCCAGGCATCTTTATTCATCGACATTCGGGGGCACTTCGCTAGCGCCTCGATCAGACAACGAGTATGCGACGCTGTTCAAGTTAACGTACAAGATTTCTCCCCTGGTGAAGCTGACCCTGTCGCATTCGGGCGCAGCCACGATCAACCAGGATCGCAGTATTCTGGAGACCCGCATCAGGACGATTGATTTCTCGTATGGCTTTCCGTTTGCCTATGCGAAGATCCTCGACAATTACAACACCTTCACCAAGATGTCGAACCAGCAGATAATTAACCTTGACTGGCGTTTCAATATCCGCAAGCGTCTGCGGGTGACGGCGGCACGATTCTTCACGACGCTGCATACGGACGTCCACGGTCTCAACTGGAAGTATTACACACAGCCAGCTGATGCGCTACCCGATACAGTTATCTATGATTCACAGACTGATACCTATCGGGTTATCAAAGGCGATGGCTTTTGGGATTCGGGTGATGGTGACACCTATTATGACCACTACATCGAGAACTACTCGCTCAAGGCGACGTATGAAGCGGAAGTACGCGAGAACTACACCTTCAAGGCCGGTGTTCAAAGCGAATTCCAGACGGTGCAGGTACTCGATATCTACAAGCCATGGCTCAGTGAATCAGGTTTTGGGCTCAACTATGATGCCTACCGCGCCAAGCCTTCCATACATGGCGCATTTGTTCAGAGCAATCTCAATCTGAATGGGCTGATTTTTGATTTTGGTGTCCGTTACGACCTTTGGTATGTAGGCAAATACGCCGAGGATGCCCTGGCATCCGATAGCCTCTCTGTACTCTCGCAAGCGCTCAAGAGTAAGTTCTATAATGAGACATTTTCACTATTTGGCCGTCGCGCGCGCGGAACACTTTCACCGCGCTTCGGCGTGTCCAATCCGATCAGCAGGAATTTGACGCTGTTCGGTTCGTATTCCCGATTCGCGAGGCGACCTTCACCACAGTATCTCTATGCTAAGCTGTATACGCCGTCACCGGCAACCTATCAGCTCTTTGGCAACCCCGCTCTTAACTTCGAGAAAGTAACCAACATCGAGGCGGGACTAAAGTGGCTGCCGGGAACACGGGCGGCGGTTGGTGTATCGGGCTATATCAAGTACATCAGCGACTATATCGCGGCGACCTCGGTTGCACCGGACCCACGTTTCCCAGATGAGACCTATTTCATCTACTTCAATCTTGACTACGCCACCAGCCAGGGTGTGGAACTTGAATACCTTCAGGACTTCAACGATGTCTTCAGCATTTCTGCCAATACCGCCTTTAGTAAAGCAAAAGGTGAAAGATCTCTGCCTGCAGACATCCTGCGTGGTTTGCAGGCGCGTTCCGAAGGCGCCATCTATCACGATATCTCCTTTGACTGGGATAAGCCGTGGCAGTTTGTTCTGAAAGCGAACATCAACGTCGACAGCAGCAAGGATGCCAGTTTCCTCGGAATTCCCCTGCCCCACGACTGGAATCTCAATGTCAAGTTCTGGGGTCAGGCAGGCAAACGCTACACGCCATATAAGCAGGCGGTGGATTCGGAAGGCTTCACCATCTACGTGCCGGATGGCGAGACGAATTCGAAAATCGGCCCCTGGTGGAACTCGCTGGATTTTGCCTTTCAGAAGAACTTCCGCTGGAGCGGCTATACGCTCACCCTCTTCTTTGAGGGAACGAACATACTCGATCACGACAACGTGTCGCTGATAAATCCTCTGACCGGTGACGTCTACAAACAGGGCGATACGATTCCAACGGGAGGCAATCTTTTTGAACTCCCGCCGCCGGGGTACCAACTGCCGTTGTGGCAAGATCCCACGCGATTCCTGGCGCCACGTCAACTGAAACTTGGTCTGGGGGTGAGTTTCTGATGAAGCGCGCTATCATAACCGCGGCTGCAATCTTACTTGGGCTTGTCTTGTCGGCGTGCACCAGAAAGTTGAATCTTCCGACTGATCTTCCGGCAGCGGCGTCGGGGGGAGCGTTTGACACTTCTTATGTTCTGGTGACCCCGATTTGGACATCCGCAAATGGCGTGGCTTTCAGTCAACCCTATGACGTCTATGTGGGCTACGACCTCTTTCTTTACATCTGCGATACCGGCAACAACCGCATTATCAAGATGACCGAGCAGGGTGACTTTGTGGAGCAGTACTCAATCGTACACCCTGTGGCAGTCACCCAGGACCATGGCTTCGACCTGCTTGCCGTCTGTGGGGATTACAAAGTAATAAGCGCAGACCTTACCGATACGACTCTGTATGGTAACGCCATCTACCGGCGCGATTATTCCGCCGGTGGCGATTTTACCGCGGTGTGGCGCGCCGATTCGCCCTACGCTTTCACGCAGGTTCACGGGACGACAATACCGGTGGAAGCTGAGTTCTGGGCGATTGCGGCTTCACCGTTTACATCGAAAGACTACTACGTGGCAGACTTTATTCGTAACCGCATCCTGCAATTCTCCTTCAACGATCAACCGCTCACAACATTCGTAGGGTCAGGTCGCGGAGTCGGTATCACAGAGTTTCCGGTCGATCTCTATGTCTACCAGATCGCCGGATTCAACTACCTGGTATATGGCCAGGGCTACGGCAATCTGGGGGTGCAACCATTGTCACTTCCAAACGGCGTGCCGCTCTTCAACCTGAACAATGAAAACGACACTCTTCCCGAATTGGTGAGGTTCAATCATCGCGGCTTTAAGGATGTCGCCGTGGATGAGCAGTCCAACTTTTACGTAATCGTCGAAGAGCCTGACCCTATACTCCACGCAGATTATTATTTCTACAAGTTCAACCGATACGGCGCACACGTGCTTTCTTTCGGTACCACCGGCAGCGGCGAACGCCAGTTCAACCGGCCGGAGGGGATCGACTACCTGCACGGGATCATCTATATTGCAGATTCGGGCAACAACCGGATTGTGCGGTATACATTGGCGACCTCGATACGGCAGTAGGGGGACTATGGGGGTACTGCCCGCTGTGTCCTCTGCCTACACACCCCGTCTCGCCACGATGGATCGGGGCGATCCACCCCTCTCAAGAGGGGATTTGATTGAACGTGTGCGGCGGGAGATTACCCCGATCTATCAGAGTCTTCACGCCCCGCGAACGGAAATCCAGGCCTCCATTTTCCCCTTGCGCGCAACTATGCCATATCTATATTGCAAACCCACCGATAATGCCGAAGTGGTGGAATTGGTAGACGCGCTGCGTTCAGGGCGCAGTGGGCGCAAGCCCGTGGGGGTTCGAGTCCCCCCTTCGGCATGTTATAAATATTATTGTGCGAACATCTGTGGCCGCCAGCCGTCCTCGTCTGGCGGCTGTTTCGATGCGGCAGGCGAGGATCCCGATCGATCGGGACCGCACGCAGTGGTGTAGATCGCGCGGTCAGGAAACCGTTCCTGACCGTTTACTAAATCCTTGCCTCCAATTCAAGCACTCGCGCCTCTGGCGCGACGACAGACTCGCCGCGGCGAGTCCTCCTAGTCGCGGTTAAAACCGCTCCCACAAAGTGATCGTTCTCCGCAAAATCCCCTCTTGAGAGGGGTGGATTTCATCCCGATCAAAATCGGGATGAAAGACGGGGTGTGTAGAGCCACGTCTCCCTCTCAAACAGACAATCCTCTCTAAAATCCAGCTCATTCCGTAGAATAGAAAAATCGTTGTTCTCAGACAACGCATCGACCTGCTTTGTCGACTCCTTTATACTGAGGATAAATACCATGACTAAGCGCAAACCATCAACAACTGGTACATCTCCTGTCGATTTGCCACCAAGTCAGCGTGAAGAGCTTCTCGAAGCACTTAAAGACCGTTTCGAAAAAAACGTGAACCGCCACAAAGGTATTGAATGGGCTAAGGTGCAAGCGAGGCTGGAGAATAACCCGCAAGGCCTGTGGTCACTCCATGAAATGGAACGAACCGGTGGTGAGCCGGATGTGGTCGGTTTTGACAAGAAGAGTGGCGAATACATCTTCTACGATTGCTCTCCGGAAAGCCCCAAAGGACGCAGAAGTCTCTGCTATGATCGCGAAGCCCTGGAGTCGAGGAAAGAGCACAAGCCAAAGGATAGTGCCATCAATGTGGCTTCAGCGATGGGCATCGAGCTTCTCACCGAAGAGCAATATCGCGCCTTGCAGAAATTGGGTGAGTTTGATTTGAAAACATCGAGCTGGATCAAGACGCCTTCCGAAATCAGAAAGCTAGGCGGCGCCATCTTCTGCGACCGCCGCTTTAACCATGTTTTCACCTATCACAATGGCGCGGATTCTTATTATGCGGCCAGGGGGTTTCGGGGGACGCTACGAGTCTGACCCGCATGCCATTCGCGCCTGCGGCGCGATGACAGACAAGAATGTCTGTCCTCCTAAGTCTCGGTTGAAACCGCTCCCACAACGTCCGCCTGGCGAGAGTCATACCCGCGCAGGCGGGTATCCACAGCAAGCGCGCCCAGCGCGCGGAATCCCCTCTTGAGAGGGGTGGATCGCCCCGATCCATCGGGGCGAGACGGGGTGTGTAGGTGATCGTGTCAAGTTCCGAGTGAACTTGTTCTACACCGCTTTCTCAAATCGCTGCACCTGCGCGACCAATTGCCCGCAGGCGGCGGCGATGCTGCGGCCTTTGGGCGTACGCAGGGTCACTGCCGGGCAACGTGGATAGAGATATTCGCGGAAGGCATCGATTCTCTCCTGGGAAGGCGTGCGGAACTCCTGCGGCTCGAACGGTTTTGGCCTGGAGGACTTGCGCGAGGTCTTCCCGCCACGTAATGCGGCCAATCTTCCCTTCTTGACTACTTTAATCGGTGCTAGCGGCTGGCCCGTCTGATCAATGATCGGGTTGTACGGAATCAGATTGACCTTGCACGGTAGCTGGCGGGTGAGGTCAGCGAGAGCTTTGGCGCATTCCATCGTGTCCGTGATACCTTCGATCAGGATATATTCCAGCGTCATCCTGTCCCCTGCCTGCTGGATGTAATCACGGCAGGCCGGAATTAGCTCATCCAACGGATTATCCTTAGCTGATGGAATCAGGCGCTCGCGGAGTTGCTGAATTGGTGCATGAAGTGACAGCGCAAAACCTGCTTTGATGCCATACTCCGTCAGTTTGCGAATTTCATTTATCAGGCCAACGGTCGAGATCGTAAAACGCCGCGCCGAGAATCCCAGTCCCATTTCACTGGAAACGGTTCCGATCATGCTAATGAGGTTGTCCATATTCAGCAGCGGCTCCCCCATACCCATCATCACGACATTCGCCAACTCTTTGCCGCCGAGATTCTGCTGCGCCAGCATGAACTGGCCGATCATTTCACCCGCTGTGAGGTTGCGTTTGAATCCTACCAGACCGGTCGCGCAGAATTTGCAGCCGATGGTACATCCCACCTGGCTTGACATGCACAGCGCCAGCCGGTCGCGCACCGGAATCAGCACCATTTCCACCAGCGCGCCATCCTCGCAGCGCACCAGGAATTTGCGGGTGCCATCGTGCGGATCAACCTGATCACCGGCAATTTCGGGCAGGCGAATCTCATACTTTTCCGCCAGCCGGTCGCGCAGTGGCCGGTTGAGATTGGTCATTTCGTCGAACGAGGCGGCCTGCTTTTGGTAGAGCCACTGGAAAATCTGTCGTCCGCGAAAGCGTTTCTCGCCTTCCGCTTCAAGGAGATCCTCTAATTGCGACAACGAGTAGCCAAATATGTTTGTTTTGTCTGATATTGTCACGGTTGACATAGCCTTATAAACAACTATAATTACGCCCGATAGCAATGGGAATTTGGAGGAGAGTTGACCGAATTAGCCCCTATTGATGACTTAGCTGCACGGTTTGAGCAGCTAAAGGAGTATCTTTGACCTCGACGCCAAGGCGGAGAAAGTCAAAGAGCTGCAGCAGCAAACACTAGCCGAGAATTTCTGGGCCAACCAGGATAAGGCACAAGCAATCCTCAAGGAATTATCAATTGAGAAAAAGTGGCTGGAGGAAACTCAGCAGCTCGAAGAAATGCTGGGTGATCTCCAGACTACAGCAGAGTTGGCGGCCGAGGATATCGAACTCGCGCAGGAGCTGAAGAAAACCCATGCCGAGTTCGCCAAACAGCTCGATGATTTCGAGCTGCGTACCCTACTTTCTGATCGCGATGACCCCCGCGATGCCATCCTGAGCATTCATCCGGGCGCCGGCGGTACCGAGTCGCAGGACTGGGCGCAGATGCTGCTGCGTCTTTATGCCCGCTGGTGTGAGCGTGAGGGCTTCGCTGCTGATATTATCGATGAACAGGCCGGAGATGAGGCGGGAATCAAATCAGCTACCCTCGAAATCAAGGGCGATTATGCCTACGGCTATCTCAAGTCGGAATCGGGTGTGCATCGGCTGGTGCGTATATCACCGTTCGACTCGAACCAGCGGCGGCACACCTCGTTTGCCTCGGTGTTTGTCTACCCCGAAGTAGGCGAGGACATCGAAATCGACATCAAGCCGGATGATCTCCGCATCGACACCTACCGCGCCTCTGGCGCTGGCGGGCAACACGTCAATAAGACTTCGTCGGCTGTCCGGATCACGCATGAACCTTCAGGCATCGTAGTGCAGTGTCAATCGGAACGGTCGCAGATCAAGAACCGCGAATCGGCGATGAAGGTGTTGCGAGCGCGGCTTTATCAGAAGGCGCGCGAAGAGGAAGACAAGAAGCTCGAGGAATACGCTAAATCGAAGAAGAAAATAGAATGGGGTAGCCAGATACGCTCGTATGTGTTCCACCCCTATAACCTCGTCAAGGATCACCGCACCGGCTTTGAAACTTCCGATACGACCTCGGTGATGGATGGTGATATTGACGGATTCATTTCCGCCTATCTTAACTGGAAGGGCGA
>CAYXUL010000040.1:28009-29826 GCA_964468475.1 uncultured Ignavibacteria bacterium
CAGGCGCGCGAGCTGGTTCAACAACCGCTTTATTGGGGAGCGATGCTGGTCCATCAGGGGATTGTCGACGGCTCAGTCGCCGGTGCCGTGAACACTACCGGTGATGTTATCCGCGCTGGAATTCATGTGGTGGGGCTTGCCGAGGGGATCAAGGCGGTATCATCCTTCTTCATGATGGTTGTGCCCGAGTTCCGGGGCGAAAAGGAGAAGGTATTCTTCTACGCCGACGGTGCGGTAGTACCCAATCCGACGGTTGAGCAACTCGCCGCAATCGCGGTGGCGACTTCACGTTCGTACCGCGCACTAATGGACGATGAGCCGCGCGTGGCGATGCTGTCATTTTCGACCAAGGGATCGGCGAAACATGCTGATATCACCAAAGTGACAGATGCGTTTGCACTGGCGAAGGAAATCGATCCCAGGCTGAAAATCGACGGAGAGCTTCAGGTCGATGCTGCAATCATACCGGAGATTCAGGAACGGAAGGCCCCCGGCTCGGTTATTGAAGGTAGAGCCAATGTGTTGATTTTCCCCGACCTTGACGCCGGTAACATAGCGTATAAATTGACACAGCGCCTGGCCGGGGCTGAGGCCATCGGCCCAATCGTGCAGGGCCTGGCCAAACCTGTAAACGACCTGTCGCGCGGCTGCTCCGTTGACGATATCGTAAATGTAACAGCAATCGCGATGACGATGAGCCAGCTTTGAAATAGCTCTTCTGAGAGGGCGCGATATTAGTTTAGATTGATCTCGTACATTTTCGTGAGGAATTTGAATGCCAACATACTGGTACCGCTGTCAGACTTGCAAGCATGAGTTCGAAGAATTTCAAAAGATCACGGATCCGCCGGTAAAAGTGTGTCCCAAGTGTGGCGGCGTCGTGATGCGTGTCATCACGGGCGGCGCCGGGTTGATATTCAAAGGAACCGGTTTCTACATCACCGACTACAAACGAGCCAACAGCAGCGAAGCCGCTGTTCATCACGAACACAAGTCAGAGTCGAAGTCGGAATCCAAAGAGTCCGAAGCTTCCGCGAAGTCTGAAAGCCCATCCGACAAGAAAAAGGCGTCCGGTGACGAATGAAGCCGGCCGCCCCGCTATCAACTTCGAGTACACTCTATTCAGCCCTTGCCGATCTCCTCGGCAAATCCCACGTTCATACCGACGATGATTTCTATCAGGATTGCCACGTCGATGCGATCAAGATCAGCCGCACGCCGCTGGCTGCGGTGGAAATAACCAACGCCGAACAAATTCCGGCAGTTCTTGAAATCGCTCGCCGCGAGGGCATCCCTCTGGTTCCGCGGGGAGCCGGTACGGGTCTAACCGGAGGCGCCGTAGCGGAGAGAGGCGGTATCATTGTCTCGTTAGCGCGATTAAACCAGATTGAATCAATCGATGTGAAAAAACGGGTAATGATTGTCCAGCCGGGAGTAATCACGCAGCAGGTAGCCGATGCGGCAGTTAAAGCCGGCCTGTTCTACCCGCCCGATCCGGCGTCGCTCAAGGAATCGAGCATCGGCGGCAACGTGGCCGAATGCGCTGGTGGACTGCAGTGTAAAAAGTACGGTGTCACCAGAGACTATGTGCTTGGCATCGAGGGTTATACGGCGGATGGCGAAGCGATCAAGACCGGATTCTTTGCACCCGACGAGCCAATCGACCTGACCGGGTTGATGGTTGGCTCCGAGGGAACGCTCTGCTTCATCACACGGATTGCCTTGCAGTTGATTACTCCCCCCGAGGCGCGACGGAGTTATTTGATGACATTTTCCCGTCAAGAAGCGGCGGCTCAGGTGGTGGCGGGAATCATGAG
>CAYXUL010000041.1:0-1571 GCA_964468475.1 uncultured Ignavibacteria bacterium
TCAGACATTCTTGTCTGACATCGCGCCGAAGGCGTGAACGGACGTCCTGATAGGTCGGGATGCCCCTACACTCCTCTCAATCAGCTAGTACTCCTTCAACTCTTCTTCACCCCTTAGATACCGCATCCCCGCCGCGGCTAAGGCCTCCATCTCGAACTCACCCGGCACGACAACGAAACGACCTAAGAAGCCTGCATGCTTCTTTATCTCAGCAACCAATCGGTCCGATTTTGCCATGCCACCGGTCAGCACGACAGCCTCAAACTTGCCCTGCAAGGCCACTGCCGCCTGCCCGATTTCTTTGGCGATTTGATACGCCATCGCATTGAAGTAAAACAGCGCCTTCTCATCACCGCCGCGAATCATCCTTTCCGCTTCGCGCAAATCGGCGGCGCCCACATAGGCTACCAGCCCTGACTTTTTGGAGAGCTTATTGAGCAACTCATTTTCGGAGTACTTTCCGGAGTAGCAAAGTTTGACCAACGGCCCTATCGGTAAAGCCCCGGCGCGATCGACCGAAAACGGCCCCATACCGAGCAGTGCATCATTGACATCGATTACTTTTCCACCCTGCAGGGCCGCTACGGAAGTCCCGCCGCCCATGTGCGCACAGACGAAATTGACTTCCTCCAGCTTCTTCCCCAGCCTGGCAGCTTCGCGGCGGCAAACCTCCTTGATGTTCAGAGCATGCACGCGACACTTGCGTTCGAAATCGGGAATGCCGCTCACTCGGGCAATGTCCGTGAAGTTGTCTACCGTGATCGGATCGGAGATCAGGCAGGGCACGCCAAAGCGCTCTCCCAGGTGATGCGCAATGATCGCGCCGAGGTTGGAAGCATGATTCGAGTACTTCATCGTGCGCACGTCATTCAGCATAACGTCGTTGATCGTGTATGCGCCACCTTCCAGCGGTTTCAGCGGTGCGCCGCGACCCACAACCGCTCTAATCTCCTTGTCACCGATGTCAATACTCTCCAGCCACCCATCGATCTGCGTCATGCGGTATTCGAATTGATCCGCGACATTGTCGAATTTTTCCAGTTCGCTCCGATCGTGTGCGATTGTTTTGGCGGCAACTTCATTGTCGCCATCAAACAACGCCATCTTAGTTGAAGTGGAGCCGGGGTTGATAATTATCAAATGGTCAGCCATACCTTATTCCTTTAGACTTGTCTTATTCCGCCTACAAATAGAAAAGGGCGCCCGCCCGGTGCATCCGTGGCTGAGCGCCCAGAAATCCGCAGTAACTACGCCGTCACTGCGTCCAACTTGATTTCCCGTCCCCGCGCCAGTGCCTTCAGGTTAATTTCAACGAAGCGTTCTTTTACCTGCTTTTTGATTACCTCGACCCAGAGATCTTCCGGGAATGGCATGTAGTTTGACAGTACTCCCAGCAGGATCGTATTGACCAAACGTGGATTGCCCAACTCCCCCGCGATTTTGTCGGCAGCGACGTCGATCACGTTCGGCGATTTTGCTTTCATTTGCGCGATCGCATCATCGGGATATTCATACTGCTTCGATGAGGTCACGATGGCCGGCACCAGAGTCGAGTGCGAGACAATTGCGAT
>CAYXUL010000041.1:1671-3597 GCA_964468475.1 uncultured Ignavibacteria bacterium
CCGCCAACTCCGACGATGAGTATGTTAAATTTCTGTTCCTGCGTCATGATGCCACCTCCTCCGGCGTCCCCTGATACTGGCTTTTGAGGATGATCGCCTCCTCGGGGCAAACCTGTGCGCAGATCGTGCAGCCGGTGCATTGTGCCTGGTCGATTATGGCTTTGTGGCGGCCCCGTTCAGTTTCTTCCGAAGCCATAATCGCCGGGCACGACACCCGGAAACAAGCCCCACAGGCGTTGCACAGTTTGAGGTCAACAACGTAGGGCTCTTCCATAATCCGCTTCGGCATCAACACACAGGGTCGCGTGGTGAGGATCACCGAGGGACCCGGGGCTGCCATCTGCTGTTTGATAGTGTCGAGGGCACCCTCATACTCGTAAGTATCCATGCGAACGAAATTCTTGACGCCCAGCGCCTTTACCAGTGTTTCGATATCGGTCTCGACAGAGGCTTCACCCATCAGGGTATGGCCGGTGCCGGGATGCTCCTGCCCGCCGGTCATGGCAGTGGCGCGGTTGTCGAGGATGATCACCGTCACGTTGCTTTGATTGTAGACAGCATCCAGCAGGCCGGTTATCCCCGAATGGAAGAAAGTTGAATCACCGATCACAGCGACCGTGCCCTTGTCGGAACCTTTGACTTTTTCCATGCCGATGGCGTTGCCGATCGAAGCGCCCATGCAAATGCAGGTATCGAGTGCGTTGAGCGGCTTAAGCACGCCCAGAGTGTAGCATCCGATATCACCGGTAACCGCGACCCCCAACTTACGCAACGCCATAAACGCGCCGCGATGCGGGCAGCCGGGACACAATACCGGTGGACGGGGAAACAACTCTTCGGCATCGATTTCGGGGGCGATGACTTCACCGATAACACCGGCATCCTTCAGCCCCTGGGCAACTCGCGAGGGTGACAGTTCACCGAGATTGCCGAAGTATTTTTTGCCTTCAAGCTTGAGTCCCGCGGCCTTGAGTTGATCCTCGTAGTAGGGTTCAAGCTCTTCGATCACGATGGTTGTCTCATGCTCCAGCGCAAAGCGGCGCAGTTTCTCCAGCGGCAGTGGGAAGCCCATACCGATCTTAAAATAATCAAAATCGGGAGCGACCTCTTTGGCATACTCGTAAGCGACACCCCCGGTGATGATACCGACAGTGGAACCGTTTTCTTCGATCCGATTCCAGTCGGTCTCCTCCGAAAATTTATGCAGCTCACGCAGGCGCTGCGACAACACGACGTGGCGCACACGCGCGTTTGAGGGGATCATCACATACTTCTCAGGTGCTTTGATGAACTTACGTTCCTCCAGCTTCACGGGTTCGCCTAACTCGACCACTCCCATCGTGTGGGAGATGCGCGTCGTCAGCCGCAACATTACCGGCGTGTCATATTGCTCCGAGAGCTCGTACGCCGCCAGCAGCATGTCCTTGGCCTCCTGCGAGTCGGAGGGTTCGAAGAAAGGAACTTGCGCGAACTTGGCGAAGAAGCGGTTGTCCTGCTCATTTTGCGAGGAATGCATCTCCGGATCGTCGGCGGAGACAAACACGAAGCCGCCGTTAACGCCGGTGTAGGCGAAAGTCATCAGCGGGTCGGCGGCGACATTAAGGCCCACATGTTTCATCGTTACCAGCGCCCGCGCGCCACCGATCGAAGCCCCGATTCCCACCTCAAAGGCAACCTTCTCATTCGGCGACCATTGTGAATAAACGGAGCGATGACGGCGTGCCAGCGTTTCGAGGATCTCGGTCGAGGGTGTTCCGGGATACCCAACCGCCAGCTTGACCCCAGCCTCGAGGGCGCCCCGCGCTACCGCTTCGTTACCTGATAAGAGTTCTCTGGTCATAGTTTGCGACTCTCATATTTGGATTGAAATATCAACTTTATAAACAGCATTGTTCCAGTTCGTTAAACGGTCTTTGGGTGCCCCAC
>CAYXUL010000041.1:3697-9447 GCA_964468475.1 uncultured Ignavibacteria bacterium
CCTCGTCTGCCGCGTTTCTGTCATTGCGGCGAAGGCTGAGCCCTGCGAAATCCCGACTTATCGGGGCGGGGATCCATGGAAAACATATCCCGTTGGGATGGCCTACACACCCCGTCTCCCGAACATGCCGCTTCGCGACAAGTTCGGGATCCACCCCTCTCAAGAGGGGATTTTACCCTGTCAGCTCACCGCGACGGGTCATTCCGGCGAAAGCCGGAATCCAGCTTTCCGTGCGCGGCAGCCGTCCTCGTCTGCCGCGTCTATGTCATTCCCGCGAAGGCGGGAATCCAGGAGGTCAGACATTCCTGTCTGACATCGCGCCCAAGGCGCGAACCCCGCCTGTGAATCTTTTCACAAATAATCGAAAAATCGAGACAAAGGCAACCGTTTTTTGGGGGCTGTGCTGTCTGCGCTCTGTTAAAGTAGACAGAAAGTTCGCTTCTCAGATTCCGGTCATTGACTATATTTAACATTATTCAGTGCAAAACAAACGATGGCCTTCACGATTGAAAAGGAAGGAAACCGCCATGATGCGTACAGGCCTCATTACTCTCCTGATTTGCACGTTTTCCTCAGTAATACTCCTCTCTTGTGGGGATGACTCGGTGAGCAACTGCCCGGAATTCGGCACCTTAAGCGGACGGGTTGTGCCGGCTGACCCGGGGGAAGTAATCCTCAGCGGCACAAGTGAATATCGATTTTCGCTCGGAACCGACGGACGCATTTTCAATGATAGGATAGCACCGGGGCTATACGATGTGACAATTCAACCTGCAAACTATTCAAAGCGCGAATTCAGGGACTGCGCAATAGTCGCGGGCTCCGCCTACAATCTCGGGGAGTTCGAACTTACGACACTGCCGTGGCCGATAGCAGAGATTGAGCCGAGCGATGGCGCAACTGATGTTGAGTTTGCAACGACGCTTACCTTTGTCAGCTATGAGCGATTTGACCTTGAAGATCTGACCGCACATACGAGCACCGAGCCACAGATCGAGGGTAGCTGGCAGGAAGTTGATCAGGATTCCCTGTTCACCTACTACTACGGCCTACCCTATGGAACCGGGAGTCAGCTGCGCGCGCGTCTGCTGCCATCCACGACATACACATTCACGATCGACGGTGAATTACTGGCCACTGTCGGCGGTGACGCCGATACCGATCTGGAGGTCACATTTTCAACGTCACCATTGGCAGTCAGTTTCGTGACCAGGCCGACACCCGGAGCCCCCGTGCCTCTGCAAGACTTCCACTTTGACCTAATTTTTAACACTTGCGTGTCGGAGCAAGCGGTTAAGGATGCAGTTACATTTGATCCCCCGATTGACGGATTCTGGCTGGGTGACGTTGCGTGCCAGGACAATCCCTTCAACATCGCCGATGGTTTCACCGAATTTCGTTATTTCCCGCTCGTGAACACGCTACCGGAAGCCACCGAGTACACTGTCACCGTTCGAGGAGACGTAAACTTCGTGGACAACATTTCGCTCGGAAATGACACCACTTTCACATTCGTCACCGAATCACCGCGGATCAACTTTTTCTCACCGGCAAATGGCACGGCCATGGATTTCTTATCGTATATTAAGGTTGGATTTAGCTTGCCGATGGACCATGCGTCGGTCGAGGAGGCTTTCAGCGTTCGGGAGTTACATGGCGATCTACTCGATGGCTCGTTCTATTGGTATGGTGACACGAGGCTGGAGTTCGGTCCGATCATACCCCACAACGGTGGCGATGTCTTGTTGTGTCAAATAACGACTGCGGCGCGCTCTACCGAGGGTGTTCACCTGCAATCGGGGCTCGAATCGTATTTCAGAGTGAGATAGTAAATAGGAAATTCCGGAGAGAAGTGGCGTAGGGCCGAATTTATTCGGCCATCGCATCGACTCGTCGGTGCGAGCGACATGTCTCTTTCACCTGCGGTGAAATGTGCGAATGAATTCGCACCTACCGGATTGCTCAAGCCGAGCCATCTACCATAGCCAATTACCATCCCAAAGAGGATATTGGCCTAAGTCGTCAACCAAGCCCGCCCTAACGGGGTTTCCGACCATATAGCACGCTGACTCAAGTACATCACCTTCTACTCGTTGGGCGTGGTCGTAAAATGCTCGCTGCCACAAAGAGCCGTGAGAGTGTCGTAGCCTGTTAATCCTCAAAGCAGACCTGGCTTTGATCGTCTTGAGAATAGCAGATAGTGAAGAGCTATCGCCGAGTTGAAACATCCAATGCAAGTGGTCAGGCATCAGCACCCATGCGATCGAATTGACCCACCCAGACTCGTGAATTGCCTTCAGTTCTCTTACGACCACCCTGCCATATACGAGATTGGTGAACAGAGGCAGCCTGCTCTTCGTATTCGTGGTTACAGTATAGAACCGACCCGGGATTGAAACTCTCCCTTTTCGCAAGGCATCGTATGGCAGTCTGTTATCCCCCGATTAGCGTTAATCGCTCAAACGAGTGCGAATGAATTCGCACCTAGCGTAACTCGTGAACCAAGTTCTTGGTTATGGTCAACTTTGTCAATCACGAACAAGGAACCGTAGGGCCGAATTTATTCGGCCATCGCGTCGAAGACGCGAGAATACTCTGTTTTCACCTGCGGTGAAATGTGCGAATGAATTCGCACCTACCAATTCCGCGCTGCGAGAGTGGCGTGCCAACACACCCCGGAATTTTGAGTTACCTCCCCCCTACACCCAATCCGGCAACAACGCCGTCGTAATCAAATCAGAGCGGAACATCCCCTGAGGAGTCAGCCGAATCCGGGAGTGGGTGATTTCGATGTCGCCGTCGGCAGTGAGAGCTTCAAGCAAGTCGTTGCGGATTTCAAGAAGATCAAAATCGTAACGGTTCTTCAGCACCTCAAAATCCAATCCCTCTTTCATCCTTAAACGCAGCATGATCGTCTCCAGCAGGCGCTTGCCTTTGGTCAGCTCCTCGACATCGTGCGGCGGGAGCTTGCCTTTCTCCAAGTTCTCGCAGTAAGCTTTCAAACTCGGATCGTTTCGATAACGCCTGTTATCTATCGTCCCCACCGCTGCGGGACCGAAAGCGTAGTAATCTTCACCGGTCCAGTAACTGAGATTGTGCCGACATTCTTTGCCCGGCTGCGCGAAATTGGAGATTTCGTAGTGTTTGTAGCCAGCCTGAGCGAAAGTTTCAATCGCGCGGACGTAGCGGTCGGCGATATCATCGTCATCGGGAAGCTGCACCTCGCGACGTTCCACCTTCCACCGCAGGGGAACATCGCCTTCCAGCATCAGAGAATAGAACGACACATGCTGAGGCTGCAACTCGATCGTCTGTTGGATATCATCCTGCAGCGAGTTGTCGGTCTCATCGGGCAGGCCATACATCAGATCAAGGGAGATGTTTTGAAAACCTGCCAGTCGTGCCTCTCGAACTGCTCCACCTACCTGCACCGCCTGATGAATTCTGCCCAGCCGTTCGAGATTCTTCTTCTGAAACGATTGCGCTCCCAGCGAAATCCGGTTGAATCCCAGCGCCTCCAGCAGTTCCAGTTTCCAGGGAGTGGCAGATTCCGGGTTGGCTTCGACGGTTTTCTCGGCTTGTGCGGTCAGATCAAAGGCAGCCTTGACTGCAGCTACCAGTTGCCGCCAGGTGTCCTCCGACAGTACCGTCGGGGTTCCGCCGCCGACATAAAGAGAATCAAGCTGTGGTCGCCCGGCGCCTTGTGTCCGCAGTACGATTTCTTTGCTGATAGCGGCAATGTAGCGCCTTTCCCAGTCGGAATCGTGGATCACCTTATAGAAATCGCAATAGGTGCAAAGCTTGCGGCAAAACGGGACATGAATGTAACATGCTAATCCCATAGTAGTTGAAAAATAGCTGCCAAAGTGCGACTGTGACAAACGATTTGTGTAGAAATAGTTGTTATGTCGAGGTGTTGTCGAGAAGCTGACGTGGCGGGGCCGCCAACCCAAACCTCTTGAAATAGAGTGGAGATTTAGATAAGTTCTCACAACTATGGCTGAGTCACGAAAACCCGTAGAACTCTCACTCGAAAAGCGCTTGCTTTGGTCAGGAGTGATCATCGTCGTAGCGTTGGCGCTGCGGTTGATATATCTATTTCAGGCCTCAAACCTTTCGGTTTTCGGGTATCTCAGTTTCGACCGGTACTACTACCAGCAGATCGCAAGCCAATTTCTCTCAGGCATTCCCTACCAGCATGAACTGCTGTTCAAGCCACAGTTTTATCCACTTCTGCTGGGGTTGATTTTCAAATATCTCGGCCGCGATATATTCCTGCCGCTGCTGATTCAGGGATTCCTGAGCGCAATCTCCTGTGTGCTGGTGTTCCTGATCTCACTGAGATTCTATCGCTTCAAAGTAGCGATAACCGCGGGCCTCATTGCTGCCGTCTATGGAACGTTCATTTACTACACCGGTGAGATGCTGCCGGTGACGCTGATAATCTTCCTGAACCTCCTGGTAATCTACCTGCTGCTGTATTACGATAAGTATCGCAACCTCTGGCTGACCCTGCTGGCAGGATTGGCGCTGGGGCTTTCGGTGGTTACCGGGCCAGCAGCACTTCTGCTTTTTGCCATAATCATCATCTGGATTTTTGGGCGACGGACTGAACGTCGCGTTTTCAGATTCAAAGAGTTCTTTCTGGTCACAGTCGGCCTGCTGATTGTCCTGGTACCGTTCTGGCTGCGAGCCCTCAATGCAGCCGGGGAAAGGATCCCCTTCGCGACCGATGTCGGTGTAACCCTGGCGATGGGTAACAATGTCGACGCGCGCGGCAACACCATGAACTTGCCGAATACACTCGACAAAGATGGCTTCGATTACAATGAGCTGGTTGACCTGTCGAACCGCGTCAACCTCCATGAAAGAGCCCCCAACCAACTCGGCAGTCTCTGGTTCGGTCAGGCGGTGAAGTTCATCGTCAATCACCCTGGAGAGTGGCTGATGCTTGAACTTCGCAAAGTCGGTTATATGCTGATGGGCTATGAAAACTGGCGCCACAAGCCACTTTATTACTTTGCAGCGAAATCCCCCCCTCTGGACCTCCTGCTCTGGGATCACGTCATCTCGTTTCCATTTGGGCTGATCCTACCCTTGGCAATCCTGGCATTCTTTGCTCCGCGATCGGGGACTCGGCGGCAGGGATTGCTGCTGGGTTATCTGATAGTTGGGATTGTTGTGCTTTTGCTATCCTACGTCTCCGAAGGTCAGCGACTAATGTTCGTTCCGGTGATTATTATCTGGGCAGCGGCCGGCCTCTGGTCACTGGTTGATAGCTACCGAGCCAAGGAATTTCGCCGGTTTTACACGCAGCTGGCGATCACCGCTGCGGCACTGATTGTTTGCAACGGCCTGACTCTATTGCCCGGGCTTTCTCCGCGCGTGAACAATGAGGTCGTTGGCGAGGTTTTCACTGCAAAGGCTATGATCGCGCGAAAGCAGTACGGTGAGGCGAAATCTCTTCTTGAAAGCGCCCTTGGGCAGGACCCACGATCCGCTTCGGCGCGAATGGCGATGGGTGACCTTTATTTCAGGCAGAACGAACTCGATCAGGCGATTGACAACTACAGTGATGCTGAAGGCCTCGAACCTGATGCGCGGGCGCCGAAGGAGTCCCTGGCCGACGCGCTGAATAAGGATGATAAGCTGGGGAAATTGAGTGACTTACTCGTCGCGATAATCCAAAAGAATCCCAAAGCCAACTGGGCGCAGGAAGACTATGCGCGATTGCATATGCGAATCGGCGA
>CAYXUL010000041.1:9547-29646 GCA_964468475.1 uncultured Ignavibacteria bacterium
AGCGTGATGCGTGCCAAGATTGATTCTGCTCAAGCAGCTGCGCAGGGTCACGGGGGACAGTAGCCGCATTCTGAATTAGTACCGTTAACGTGGCTATACCGAGCAACTGCCGCAGGGCGCGGGTCCGCCGCCAAAAATGTAATTAATGAGAAAGACCGCGTCGCCAATCGATATACCACCACTACAGTCAGCATCGCCACTGCCGAGAGGCATCGGTGGAAGTCCTCCTCCGAAGATATAGTTTATCAGAAATACCGCGTCACCGATGCTGATAGATCCGCTGCCGTCGGCGTCACCCGCTGAATAAGGCGTGCCGCCATCGTGGCGCAGGAAATTAACGCCGCCATATTCTTCACCGGCAAAGATATCGAGGTCGCCATCTGAGTCGATGTCGACGAAACTGAGCGATGGCCGCAGGCCAACATCGCCACCGGGGATCGTGTCTGTCTGCGCCATCAGGCTCAGAGAGTCGGGAAACGCATGAGGACCGGCATCATTGCGATACCAGATGACTTCCGGATCGCGCATTCCCACGAGCAGGTCGTAGTCACCATCGCCATCCCAGTCGTTGGCCACCGGTATGGTGAAATCACGCTGCCCGATTCTGATCAACTTGGTGGTCACGAGTGACAAGGAGGGTGAGCCGCTGCTGCCAACGTTTTCATACAGGAGTATGTCCGCCTTGCCGTTGAAATCCCATTCGCCCACTACGAGATCAAGAAGACCATCCCCGTTGAGATCGACCGGCACCGGCACCGCCAGTTGGTCAACCTTGATCCCGGCAAGCTGGTCGGTCACCCGGGTGCCGACAAAGGTGCAGGCATCACCGTCATTGCGCCAGTATTCTATCTTGCCCAACTCGGTACCCACCAGCAGATCAAGGTCACCATCCGCGTCCCAATCGACGAAGGTCGGAATTGCGGTTAAACCGACATCTATGCCCGCGAACAAATCAGTGACCAGCTGAAAGACCGGATTGTTGCGATCGCCGATGTTTTCAAGAAACCTGATTTGTCCGTCACCCGCGCCCACGAAGAGATCGTAGTCGCCGTCACCGTCAATGTCAGCGAGTGCCGGGAAGGAGCTGCGTCCGAAATCGAGGTTATCAATGAGATTCGTCGATTCCTGGACAAAGGATGCGACCTCGGGAGTACCGACGTTGCGCAGCAGTCGGAGGTTATCAATATTCTGCCCGTTTGCCGCTCCCAGCACGATGTCGAAGTCACCGTCGCCGTCTATATCAGCGAGGGGGGTATGATTGTGCCCAAACGTCTCGATCGGGAGATAGGTTTCCGAGTTGTAAGTCAATGCCGAACTGTCGGAACTGCCCAGATTCTCGAAATAGTAGAGATTGGCATTGAAGAGATCACCCCAAAACAGGTCTATGTCGGAGTCAGCATCGATATCGGCCCAGAATATGGCACTGAAGCCGTGATTCGGTTCGGCGATCTTCTTCACGCCTCCACCCGGAAACGCGAGAATGCTGTCATAGGCGGTTGAAACCAGGCTGAAGCTCGGGTTTGCCGAGTCACCGTCGTTGCGGTAGAAAACCAGCCGGCCGTTGGTATCTCCGATGAAGAAATCGTAGTCATGATCCCCGTCAATATCCGCGAAGGCCGGAGTGTTATTGATGCCGGTCGCAAATCCACCATAGGCGGAGTCGACCTCAACGAAGGAAACCGAAGCGCCGATCGATTCGTTGCGGTAGTATTTGGCGCCGTTATTGAGATTGTCGCAGAAGAGATCAAGATCGCCGTCACCATCGATATCAACAAGTACATGCCACATGCCGATGTTGAGTCCGCCGAATCGGTCGGTCACCACTTGCCACAGGGGTACCTGAGGTGTACCGTCATTGTGCAGGTAGTTCAGTTTGCCGGTCGATTCACCAATGAAGAGGTCGACCAGGCCGTCGCCATCAAAATCGTGCAGGGAGGGCTTGGGGCTGTTGAGTCCGCCGAAGAAAGGGACGGCGGAGGTGTCACCAGCGATGATTACCGGAATCGAGCTGAACTCCTGTGTGTACTGCGCTGTTGCCGAATGAAAAGCCAGGAATGACACCAGCGCAGATAGAATCGAGACGGCTCTCCGCGGGGATTTTGTCGAGGTTTTCGTTGTCAAGAAAGGGCTGCCGGCGCGGCAAGCGCTCTCAGGGTCGACGTAGTTCAAGCAATCTCCATTTCAGGGTCTGATATTGAAGCGCAATTGAACCCGGCTTGGTTCCTCGGTGAGGCAGGTAGTTCAGTTGAAAATCTTCTCGGGACCAATTTACAACATAGCCTGATATTGTCAACTATCGACTTTCCCTGCTGCCGGAGCTCAGTCGCAAGATCGCGAATTTGATTGATAAGCGCCTGATTTGCAGCTATACTGTACGCCCCAATATGTTGAGATTTGTTGATTTATGTGAGATTTACGTGCGTTCCGGCTCCGGGGGTGCAGGCTGCGTGAGTTTCCGCACGGAAAAGTATGTCCCTTTCGGGGGACCTGACGGCGGCGATGGTGGTCGCGGCGGCGATGTGATCCTGGAGGTCGATAACAATCTGAATACTCTCCGTGATTTCACCAACCGCAAGCACTTTCGCGCCGCTAACGGCAAACGTGGGGAAGGTGGCAAGCGCACTGGCGAATCGGGCAGCGATTTGCGCATCAAAGTGCCTCCGGGAACCATCGTGCGCGAAGAAGGAGCGGAGGACATCATCGCCGATCTGGAGAAAGATGGCGAGATGGTAATCGTCTGCAAGGGCGGCAAAGGTGGACGTGGCAACGTTCGTTTCAAGACCGCGACCAATCAGGCGCCGCGTCGCGCTGACTCGGGAATACCCGGTGAAGAGAAGCGCTTGATACTTGAACTCAAGCTTGTCGCCGATGTTGGCCTGGTGGGTTACCCGAATGCCGGCAAATCGACGTTGCTGGCCGCGTTATCGGATGCTAAACCAAAGATTGCCGATTACCCCTTTACCACACTTTCGCCCAACCTCGGCGTGGTGAGCACTCCAGATTACAGTTCGTTCACGATCGCGGATATTCCCGGGATAATCGAAGGCGCGAGCGAAGGAAAGGGACTCGGCTTCCAGTTTCTGCGGCATATACAGCGAGTGCGAGTACTGTGTTACGTGCTGGATATCAGTCAGCCCGACTATGAGTCAAATCTGGCAAGCCTGAAGGAAGAATTGGGCAATTATGACCACTCGTTGCTGGCGCGTGCGGAGATTATCTTGTTCAACAAGATTGACCTGCTTTCTGACAACGCCCGGGCAGAAATCGAAGCCGACTTGCCGGAAAACGTGCTCACAATCTCCGCCAAAAAGGGAGTTAATATGAAAGCAGTAGTTGACGAACTCTGGAACAAATTGGAAGACACGCGAGAAGAATCCGCGGGGGGATGATAATGACGATTAAGAACGACGAACGTTACTGGTGGCTGGCGCTCAAGACAATCTCGGGGATAGGAAACGTGCGCTATTATTCGCTGGTCAAAAGCTTCGGATCGCCAAAAGCGGTCTTGGAAGCTTCCGACGCAGCATTGAGGCGCATACCTGATATCGGACCCGGACTGAAGAACGCGCTGCATGCGGGTCCTGATGAGGCGGAAACCGAGAAGCAGCTGAAGGCGCTCGAAAAGTGTGGCGCGCAGTTAATCACGATTGACAGCGACGGCTACCCCGAATTGCTGCGGCAGATTTATGATCCTCCACCCTTCCTGATTTGCAAAGGGAATCTCGTTTCGGGAGATGCGGATGCCGTAGCTGTAGTCGGCAGCCGAGTGTGCACGCAATATGGCAGACAAACCGCCGAGTCGCTGACCTTTGATCTGGTCAAGTCAGGGATGACTATTGTCTCCGGTGTGGCGCGAGGTATTGATGCGGTGGCACATCGCGCGGCCTTGAAAGCGGGAGGCCGCACAATCGGCGTGCTCGGTTGCGGCCTCGATATTGTTTATCCCCCGGAGCATAAGAAACTGTACGACGAAATCGCCGAATCGGGCGCCGTCGTTAGCGAGTTTTTCTTTGGACTTAGGCCTGACAAATATAATTTTCCGACGCGAAACAGGATTATTTCGGGCTTATCACGAGGCACCGTGGTTATTGAGGCCAGAAAATCATCGGGTGCGCTTTCGACGGCTCATCACGCCCTTGAGCAAAACCGCGAAGTTTTCGCCGTGCCGGGAAATATCACCTCGGCGAGTTCAGCGGGCACCAACGATCTGCTTAAACAAGGCGCGGCGCCGGTGACAAGCGCCGCTGACATCCTGCTGGCGCTGGGTATAGAACCGGGCAAACCGCGACGAGACCCGGCTGAGTTGACTGCTGATTTGAGCGACGCTGAGCGCAGTCTTTTCAAAACCCTGTCCGATCAGCCGCAGTTGGTCGATAGTCTTTCAGTGAAACTGCAGCGACCGGTCAACGAGATACTGGCGCTCTTATTCAACCTGGAGATGTCCGGTCTAGTTAAGCAGTTGCCGGGCAAACTTTTTTGTCGGGCGTTGTAATAAGGATTTGAGTTTGGTCACCAAAACGGTTAAGATTACCAATAAATTGGGGCTGCATGCACGTCCCTCCGCCAAGGTGGTGCAGACCGCCAGCCAGTTTGTGTCTGATATCATGTTGGAAAAAGAGGGGCTGGAAGTGAATGGTAAGTCGATAATGGGGGTGATGATGCTTGCGGCAGAGGCAGGCTCTGAAGTTACAGTGAAAGCTAATGGCAGTGATGAAGAGAAAGCAGCTGACATCCTGGTCAAACTGCTGGGTTCAAAGTTCGAGTAACGATTGTAAGAGACTCGAACAACATTCTGGTTGAATAGAGAACTGCTCGAAATCCGCCACAATTCGAGCGTAAGTTGTGAAGAAATCGTGACAGCCAAAGAAACTAAGACACAGACGAATAGCCCGAAAGAACTGCGCCTGAAAGGCGCTATCGCGTCGCCCGGAATCGCGATCGCCCGGTGCTTCAAGCACGACGTAGGTATCAGCGTCATCGAAAAACGGAGTATTCCCGCTGACGCTGCTGAGGCCGAAGTCGAGCGACTACGCGAGGCAATGAACCGCGCGCGCAAGGAAATTCAGCAAATTCAGTTTGAGGCCGATCGGGTTGTTGGCGAGGCGATGGCCAAGATTTTCGAAGCACAGTTGATGATTCTCGACGATGACGCGTTTTTTGAGGCAGTCGCTGTTGACATCACCCGACAAAACCTGAACGCTGAGTTTGTTTATCAGAAACACATTCAGCGTAACCTGCGATCGCTGCGAAAGTCGAATGATACCTATCTGAAAGAGATGGCAAACGACATCAATGCGACTGCAGCCAAAGTCTTCGAATTTCTGGTGGGCCGCCATACTAATAAGCTGGTCAATAATCCGAACAAGATCGCTCTCAGCGAGGAATTCTCACCGGGTGAGATCGTTTTGATCAACAAGTACAGTATCCCCGGTTTCGTCACCCAGGTGGGTGGATCGACTTCGCACATGGCTCTGATCGCGAAATCGTTGTCAATCCCCGCAGTGGTGGGAGTCTCCCGGCTCATGGAACGTTGTCCGGATGGCGCTATGGTGATCGTCGACGGCAATCGCGGACTGGTAATCGTCAGTCCCAGCAAAGAGACTCTCGCGCAGTACAAATCTGAACGGCGCAAGCGCAAGTCTGTGCTTTCCAGAGAGCTGCAGGGTCTGGGAAATCTCGATCACAAAACCAAGGATGGTACCAAGGTTTCTGTGATGGCAAACCTCGAACTCCCTTCCGATGTCGACCAATCGCTGGCAGCCGGAAATATCGGCGTTGGACTCTATCGCACTGAGTTCTTTTATCTCTCGCGGATGCGGTTTCCCTCCGAAGAAGATCAGACCCAGATTTATGCGGATATTGCGCGTAACTTCTTTCCTAACAGTGTCACGATGAGAACCTTCGATCTTGGTTCCGACAAGACAGCCGGTGAGTATCATCAACTCGACGAGGACAACCCGGCTCTCGGCTGGCGCGGTATCAGGTTCCTGCTCGATCTTCCGAAGCTGTTCCGGATGCAAATCAAGGCCTTGCTGCGGGCTAGCGAGTTCCGTAACCTGCGGATCATGCTGCCGATGGTGTCCACACCGACCGAGCTGGCGAAAGCCCGGCGAATCATCAACTCGGTGAAGCGCGAGCTGCGAGCTGCGAAACTCCCGTTCGATGAAAATATCGAAGTTGGAATGATGGTTGAGGTTCCCTCAACTGCGCTGACTGCGGATAAGCTGGCCCGACAAGTCGATTTCTTTTCGATCGGCACCAATGATCTTATTCAGTACACCGTGGCCGCTGATCGCGGCAACAAGAAGGTTGCAAATCTTTACTGCGAGTTTCATCCCGCCGTGTTGCGTCTCATAGCCATGACCCTGGAAGCCGGCGCCAGAAGTGATACTCCCGTTTCACTCTGCGGTGAAATGGCCGGAAATACGCTGGCAATACCGTTACTCCTGGGGATGGGATTACGCGATTTCTCGGTGATCCCGCCTCGCGTGGCGACAGTCATCAAGATACTCAATCAATTGGAAATCGCTGCTTGTGTAGAGTTGGCGCAAAGAGTTCTGGAGCTGTCGACTGCCGAGAAGGTCGAGTCGGTGCTGCACGCGTGGTTCGTCGATAATCTTGGTACTAAGTTTCTGGAGGTATAGATGACTATAGCTGCTGACGTTGCTAAACGAATTGATCCTGATGATATGTATGGTAAAATCGTTGCTTTCCCCAAACAACTTCGTGAAGGCTTCAGCTTGCCCACCAAAGGTGACCTCTCGCCGCTCAAGGATGCCAAATTCAGCAACATAGTCGTCGCCGGCATGGGAGGCTCGGCGATCGGCGGCGATATTCTGCGCTCATACCTCGCCGAGGAAATTTCGGTGCCTGTGTATATCAACCGCAATTATGGTCTACCCGCATTTGTCTCCAAAGACACGCTGATGATTGCATCATCCTATTCCGGCAACACCGAAGAGACTCTCTCAGCGTTCGAAACGGCTAAAGCCCGTGGCTGCAAGATCTTCGTGGCTACTACCGGTGGGAAATTGGGCGAGCACGCAAAAGCGGATAAACTGCCGCATGTAATCCTCCCTGCCGGGCTGCAGCCTCGCGCGGCGCTGGGTTACTCATTTGGGCCTTTGCTGAGCCTGATGGCGGAATTGGGCTTCTGTGCAGACCAATCGCAGATTGTCGATCAGGCCTGTCGGTTCCTCGAAGAGCGTCTGGCAAATTTCACGATAGAGAAGAACGAAGACACGAATCCCACCAAACAGCTTGCGCAGAAACTCAAAAACAAGCTGGGGGTCGTCTATGCCGGCGCGGACTTCTATGACACCGTAGCAGTGAGGTTTAAGGGTCAGATCTGTGAGAACGCCAAACATCAGGCATTCGCCAATGTCTGTCCCGAATTCAATCACAACGAAATCGTGGGCTATGAGCATCCGCAGGAACTTATCAAAAAACTGCACGCGGTCTTCCTGACCGGCCCGGGCGACTCAAAAGGCGTAACCAACAGGTTCAAGATCATCAATGAAATCCTGGGTGAGCGCGGAGTCGAAACTACTTTTGTTAAAGCGGAAGGCCCCAATCGTCTCGCAGAGATTTTCTCGCTGGTTCAGTTCGGGGATTTCACCAGCTACTACCTGTCATTGCTAAACGAAACTGATCCCTCCCCCGTAAGAGTTATTAATCGACTCAAATCATCGCTGGAGAAAATGAAGTGATCCGACGTACCGCGGCGACGGTACTTACTATACTCACTCTGATTTTGCTGCTCGTACCTGCCGTGGCAATCGCTCAAGAGGCAACCAGAACGGCGTCATCGGACTGGTTTCTTACTTATCGCACCAACGCATTGGTGATCCTGCTGGTTTTTTCGGCCGCAGTCATCTACTACACCCAGCGTGCGAGGCAGGGGGTGAAGCTCTTCATCCGCAAGATTGCCGGTCTTGAGGCAGTCGAGGAAGCCGTCGGGCGCGCTACCGAGATGGGGCGCCCGGTTTTGTTTATTCCGGGAATCGACGAAATCACTCTTATCGACACCCTCGCCGGGCTGGCTATTCTCGGCCGCGTCGCCCGCATCACCGCACAATATGAGTCTCCGCTATACGTGCCGGTGCGTTATCCGATGGTGCTGGCAGCGGCCTCGGAAGTAGTGCAACAGTCGTATTCGGTCGAAGGAAAGCTGGAATCCTACAACGAGGACATGGTCCGCTATGTCGCGGGAGAACAGTTCGCGTTTACGGCAACGGTCAACGGCTATATGATGCGTGAGCGGCCGGCAGCTAATATCTATATGGGTGCTTTTTATGCCGAATCACTGCTGCTGGCGGAAACCGGCAACGCCGCCGGATCTATTCAAATTGCCGGCACAGCCCAGCCGGAGCAGCTGCCGTTTTTCATCGCCGCCTGCGACTACACACTGATGGGCGAGGAACTCTTCGCCGCTTCCGCCTATCTTTCCCACGAACCGATAATGCTCGGCGGACTCAAAGGGCAGGATCTAATGAAAGTCCTGATAGTAATTGCAGTTGTTCTCGGCGCGCTGCTGGTGACAGTGAACACCGGTGCGGGTGATTGGATTTCCAACCTCTTTGTGATCAAATAACAATTCATGAAAAAAGCCGTACCTGTCGCCATCGCGTTTCTCTCCGGGCTTGCCATGATCCTGGCGTTCTTTCTCAACCCCGACAAGTTCGGCAATATCGAGGAAGAACTGCTGCAGTGGGCGACCATCATCGCCGGCTTTACACTGCTCCTGGGTGTGGTTTCCATCGTTCGCGTCAACTGGCGCTCGGTCAAGCGGTTTGATAAAGGTTGGTTCAACAAGGCGGCGCTGCTGATTGCCTTGTTTGCGACCGCGATACCGTCAATCATCCCGACAAGCTGGTCACCACTCTTCGGACGTGGTGATGGTTCCATCTACGACTGGCTCTTCACTTACCCGAACGCACAGATGCAATCAACGATGTTCGCGATGCTGGCGTTTTATATCGCTTCGGCCGCTTACCGCGCCTTCCGGGCGCGCACCACTGAGGCCACCCTGTTGCTGATTACCGCGATCATCGTGATGCTGTGGCGGGTGCCGATGGGCGAGTCGTTATTCGCGTCGATCTACAGCGGTCTGCCGAACCTGATCAATACCTATGTCATGGGCGGCGTCAATGTCGCCGTGCAGCGCGGCATTATCATCGGCGGCGCCTTAGGTGCCTCGGCGACTTCCCTGCGCGTCATTCTCGGTATCGAGCGCACCTACATGGGGAGAAACTAGCCGGTGAATTTCTGGGAAAAACTGGGCAAGCTTGACCGACGCTTGGTCTACTCAATGGTTGCAGTCACCGTGATCATTCCCCTGTTCGTACCCCTCAACCTGCCGATCGATATCACTCCGGAAGCGCGGGAGCTGTACAACTCCGTCGAAGCTCTGCCTGACAGTTCGGTGGTCTTGCTTACCTTCGACTATTATGCCTCGACGGTGGCCGAAACCGAACCAATGTCAATTGCGGTGCTGAATCAACTTTTTCGCAAGAATATGAAAGTCATCACCATGACTACCATCCCGCTGGGCGGGCCGACCATCGCCCAGAATGTGATGAAAATGATGGCCGCGAAGTATGGCAAGAAATATGGCATCGACTACGTCAATCTTGGCTACAAAGCCAACTACACGGCTGTTCTCAAGGGCATGGGGGTCTCGATTGCGAGTATCTACCCCACTGATCAGAACGGTACCCCGCTTTCACAGTTGCCGCTCATGCAACACGTGAAGAATTACGGTGATATAAGTTATATCTTTGTTGTAGCTGACAACGCCATCCTCGATTACTGGATATCAATAGTCAATGCTCAGTATCAGATACCTATCGGCGCGGGAACGACTGCCGTGATGGCGCCGAAATACTACAGCTATGTGCAATCAGGACAAATGACGGGGTTGCTGGGCGGCATGAAAGGCGCGGCCGAATACGAGTTGCTCGTTCATGCGAAGGGCAAGGCCGTTCTGGGGATGAATTCGCAGTCGATGGTGCACCTGCTCATCATCGCATTCGTGATCCTCGGCAATGTTGCCCTGTTCACTTCCCGCAGGAAGGTGCATGCCAATGTTTAACTGGACAATCATCGGCACCTGGGTGGCGGGCTTTTTCACGCTCAGCCTGTTCTCCTTCCTGTACAAAGACAACCCCTTTTACCGCTTTGCCGAGCACGTCTTTGCCGGACTCTCGGCCGGCTACTATATTGGCCTGATCTACCACTCCGTAATTCTGGCGCAGTTGGTGCAGCCGATCGAGGAGCACTGGGCGGCAGCTGCAACAGGACCCGACGTCGGCCATCACATCATGAAAGTCGCTTTCCTGCTCTTCGCGGGCTTTATGGGTGTGCTGATGTTTGCGCGCTTCTTCCCGAAGGTATCCTGGATTTCCCGCTATCCCCTCGCCTTCGTGATGGGCAACACCGCCGGCATCGAGTTGATGTCACGCCTTCATGGTATGGTGCTGCCGCAAATGCGGGCGACCTTTGTTGATTTGAACGCGTCATTCGGGAATGTAGTCTTGAATCTGATAATTCTGGTGGGTGTGCTGACGACACTGATTTACTTCTATTTCTCAAAAGAGCACAAGGGCGTGCTTGGCGTCACCGCCCGCGTCGGCATCTGGTTCATTATGATTGCATTCGGAGCCCACTTCGGTTACACTGTCATGGCGCGTGTAAGTCTTTTGATCGGGCAGGTCAACTTTATCTTCATCGACTGGCTCAAGATCATATCGTGAGGTAATGGCGGATTGAAAGTAATCATACCGGTGGCGGGTGAAGGAACCCGGCTTCGTCCCCATACATTAACTACTCCCAAAACTTTGTTGCGAGTGGCCGGCAAACCGATTCTGGGTCATATTATTGATCAGATCGCCGACCTCGATATCAGCGAGATGATCTTCATCACCGGGCCCCTTCGAGAACAGATAGAAGAATTCGTCACTACGCAATATGATATTCCTTCACGCTTTGTGTCTCAGGAGCAGCTGTATGGCCTGGGATACGCGATTCACCTGGGACTGACAGGCATTGCTGAGGAGGCACTTATTATCCTGGGTGATACAATAGTCGAAATCGATTGGAAATCCCTGGTCAGCGGCGGTCGAAATGCTCTGGCGGTGCAGGAAGTCGAAAACCCGAGCGATTTCGGCGTTGTCAAGGTTGATGGGGAGCGAATCGTCGACCTGGAAGAAAAGCCGGAAGACCCTCCCACGAATCTTGCGGTCGTGGGTGTTTACTACGTACATGACTACAAACTGATGTTGGAAGCAACTACTGAGGTTGTCGAACAGGGAGTCACGACGCACGGTGAGATTCAGTTGACGGATGCCTTCGATTTGCTCTTGAAAAAGGGAGCCGAAATATACACATTCCCCACTGAAGCGTGGTACGATTGCGGCAAACTCGAGACAATCCTGGCGACGAATCGTTTCTTGCTGGAGCGAGTTCCGCAGGGTGGCCGTAGCGAGGATAAGCAGCTCAGACAGCCGGTATTTATCGACGAAGATGTGGTAATCGAATCCTCAGTGGTGGGTCCGCATGTATCGATCGGACCTGGAACCGTAATTCGTAACTCGCAGATTGAGGATTCTATCATCGGCTGCAAGTGCACGATTGAGGATTCAACGCTTTCCAGCTCCTTGATGGGAAACAATGTTTCGATCAGGCGCTTTCAGGGAAATGTTAGTATGGGGGACCATTCTGAAATTGGGGGTTGATCTGGTTCTGTCGCAGTGATGCAGTACTTTCAAGCTTGGAAATAGAGGTGAGTAATGGCTGACAAGTTCCTATTTACATCCGAGTCGGTGACCGAGGGTCATCCTGACAAACTCTGCGACCAGATTTCGGATGCTGTTCTCGACGACCTGCTGAAGCAGGATCTGAATTGCCGCGTTGCATGCGAGACTTTCGTCACCGTGGGGATGATGATAGTAGGTGGCGAAATCACCACGACCGGGTTCGTGGACATCAACAAGCTCGTGCGCGATCTCGTCAAAGATGTCGGCTACACCGGCTCGCAGTATGGCTTCTCTTACAAATCGTGTGCGATTCTGAATGCAATCGGCTCTCAGTCACCTGACATTGCGCAGGGTGTCGATGTCGGCGGCGCCGGCGATCAGGGGTTGATGACCGGTTACGCCTGCGATGAGACCCCGGAATTGATGCCGATCCCGATTATGCTGGCTCACAAACTTTGCCGACGCCTGGCGGAGGTGCGCAAAGCAAATGAGCTTAGCTATCTTGGCCCCGACGGTAAATCGCAGGTCACGATCGAATACGACGATGGCCAACCAAGGCGCGCCGAAGCGATAGTGTTGTCTTCGCAGCATACCGAGGATATTCTCGATTCAACCGGTAAGAAGATCACCGAGGAAGCCCGCGGGGAGATTATAGACAAGGTCATTAGGCCGATCATACCGGCTGAGTTGATCGACGACAAAACGAAAATCTATGTCAACCCGACCGGTAAATTCGTGATCGGGGGACCGCAGTCAGATACCGGCATGACCGGCCGCAAGATCATTGTCGACACCTACGGTGGAATGGCAGCTCACGGCGGCGGTGCCTTCTCCGGCAAGGACCCGACCAAGGTTGATCGCTCGGCAGCGTACCTGGCACGCTACATTACCAAGAACATCGTCGCCGCGGGAATTGCCAAACGCTGCACGCTGCAACTGGCCTACGCCATCGGCGTGGCGGAGCCGGTATCGGTCAACATCTACACCGACAAGACCGCCAAAGTCAGCGATGAAAAGCTGGTGGAACTAATTCGCAAACACTTCGATTTGACTCCCAAGGGCATTATTGAGATGCTTGACCTGCGGCGCCCGATATATCGGTTGACCGCCGCTTATGGGCACTTCGGCCGCACCGAGCCGGAGTTTACGTGGGAGCGTACTGACAAAGCACAGGACCTCAAACGGGACCTGTAAGCCGAGCAAGGAGAAAGTAAATTGAAAGATCACGACGTTAAGAGCCTGAAACTTGCCGCAGAAGGAAAACGCCGCATTGAGTGGGCGGCGAATTTCATGCCGGTTTGCGCCTTGATTGAGGAACGCTTCAGGAAAGAAAAACCGCTCAAAGGTCTCAAACTGGCTGCCTGCCTGCATGTCACAACCGAGACTGCCAACCTGATGCGGGTTCTCAAGGCGGGTGGCGCGGAAATCACCCTGTGTGCTTCCAATCCCCTCTCCACACAGGATGCTACCGCCGCATCGCTGGTCAAGGACTTCGGGATTCATGTCTTCGCAATTTGCGGAATTGACAAGAAAGGTTACTACCGCCACATCAACTCGGCGCTGGATATCAAGCCCGATATCACGATGGATGACGGTGCTGACCTGGTTAGCGTGCTCCACTCCGATCGCCGCAATCTGCTGAAAGGCGTCATCGGAGGAACGGAAGAAACCACGACCGGGGTTATCAGGCTGCGAGCGATGGCCGAGAAGAAAGTGCTCAACTATCCCATCATCGCCGTCAACGATTCCCAGACGAAACACCTCTTTGACAACCGCTATGGCACCGGTCAGTCGACGATGGATGGCATCATCCGCGCTACCAACGTGTTGATCGCCGGCTCGGTTGTGGTGGTGGCCGGCTACGGCTGGTGTGGTCGCGGGGTCGCTATGCGCGCGAAGGGCCACGGGGCTGATGTGATCGTAACCGAGGTCGATCCGGTAAAAGCAATAGAAGCTGTCATGGATGGTTTCCGAGTGATGCCGATGGCGAAAGCGGCGCCCCTGGGCGATGTGTTCGTGACCCTGACCGGGAATCTGCACGTGATTCGACCGGAGCATTTCAAGAAGATGAAATCGGGCGCGATCGTGGCAAACAGCGGGCACTTCAATGTGGAACTCGACCTTGATGGTTTGAAGAAGCTGGCGAAGAAAAGACGAATGGTGCGACCACTGGTCGAGGAATTCACATTAGCGGGCGGCCGCAGGATTAATGTTCTGGCCGAAGGTAGATTGATCAACCTTTCAGCCGCCGAGGGACATCCGGCCATGGTAATGGATATGTCGTTCGCCAACCAGTCGCTGGCAAGCGAGTATATCGCGAAAAACCACGCTAAACTGCAAAAGCAGGTATTCTCGCTGCCGGAGAAACTCGATCAGGGTGTGGCCACTTTGAAGCTCAAGTCCATGGGCATCAGTGCAGACAGGTTGACCCCCGAGCAGAAAAAGTATCTGGCAAGCTGGGAGATGGGTACGTAGAGTTGGTTCTCATTTGCGAACAGTTTACGTTACGGCAACTGCGGGCGGTCTGAAATTCGACAGCTTCAGTTGCCGTCTCCAATTGAATGACTAGCTTTCTCATTCGCCAGACGGTGTTCGCTGCTGTCGCTGTTTTTGGAATGACAGCGATAGCCAAACCGGCAAATGTTGTCGAGACATTTTCAACACCTGCCGGATACACACGCATCACCGCGGATTCCGGCTCCTTTACTCATTACCTGCGTCAACTCAACATACTGCCTGACACAGCCAAAGTACGGCGCTTCGACGGTTCAGCTGTGACATCATGGCCACGATCGGTGCGCGTGCTCGATCTCCCCTTTCTCTTTCACTCTGATCTCGAACAATGTGCTGATGTTGGCTACCGTCTCTTCAGCGACTATGCGCGCAGCACTGGACTAGATTCGCTTTTGCACTTCAAACTCCAGAACGGCCAGGCAATCTACTGGAATCGTTGGAAGCGTGGGAAACATCTGCGCTATGATGCCAGACATGACCGGCACATCACCACCGGTGCCTCACCTGACTCCTCCGATGGAGCGTATCTGAACTTCCTGCACTACTTGTTTCAGTGGACCGGTAGCGCTGCGATGAAAGCTTACCTGAAGCCGGTTGCTGAGGATCAGCTCCAACCGGGTGACGTAATCGTACAAAATACTACCGGGGGCATGGGACACGTGTCGATCATCATTGATAAATGCGTAAATCTGCGTGGGGATGCGTTATACCTGATCGCAAACGGCTGGACGCCGGCACAGACGCCATTCATCTGGAAAGCAGAGGAGGGTAACGGATCGGGTTACTGGTTCACTATTGCGGGCTACCGCCGCCATCTGGCACCATTCAACTTCGGCCCTTTTTCACTTCGTTCATTTCGTCAGAGTAATTAGTTATGTAGCCTCAACCTCGCAGTTGTGCCAGTCGCTTGCGGGCGTCTTTGATTTGCTTGAGTTCGATCTGCGGCTTGCCCCAGTACTTGAGCATCTCCTGCAGATGCTCTTTCGCTTTTTCCTTCTGACCCAATTCATCGTAGGCCACACCAAGGTAGTAGTTTGTCATCGGATAGTGGTAGCCGGAGCTTGTAGCCGTATTACCCTCCACCACCGGCGTGAGCATTTTGATGCCTTCCTGATACTTCCGGTAATCCACCAGCGTGATACCCAGTTCTCGCTGATTCGAGCTGGCTGTCGTGGTATTCGCCTCGGTCAGCTTCAGTATCGAGCGGTTACCCTTTATGTAAAGCGCCGTATCGGCCTTTGCCAGGCCGTTAAACATATCCTCAAGCGCGGAGGCGACATAGGAGAGGTTGGCCGGCACCCGCTCTTTGAAACTTTCCACTGCTTCTTCAAACATAGGTCTGATTTTTCCCGCCAGGGAGCGATCTGCTGATACGAGCGAGACGGGAATGCTTGCCCGAGCTCCGAAGTTCTGCACGTAGTCCAGAGCCTTATCGAAGTAGTAGACTGCTGAATCATTCTCATCGAAGCGATTATAGTACTGACCTATAGCACTGTAATCGTCGGATATCAAGTTGCTATCGCCGGTTTGTTTAGCAAACTTGAGGGAGTTGAAGCGGTCCTTCATATTGTCCAGAAAGTGGCCTTCCCAGTTTGCCAGGTTGGCTTTGTTGTCCCAATAGGTCATCATTTTGTAAGGGTCGTCGCTGAAGCGCTTCCCGTATTTTTCCACTATCTGAGCTGCCTTGTCAAAGTCTCGTGCCCTCAGATAGAGTCCCGTCAACTGGTTATAGCCCGACTCGTCCAACGGGAATTTCTCCACCAGCAGCTGCAATGTCTGCTCAGCCTGATCAATCTCACCTGACCTGACAAATTGATGAGCTTCGTAGCGATAGCCCAGGGGAGAATCGGGATGGTTCTTTCGCAGTGAGCGCGCAATCTCTAACGCCTTAGCATCGTTACCCATCGCGGCATAGATCTGATAGGCAAAAATCTGCGCCAGTTGAAACGTCGGGTCTACCTTATCGGCCTTCTCCAGTGCATCAATCGCTGCAGCTGAATTCTGTTTCAACTGCCACTGCAGGATTGCATAGATCGCCAGGACCTCGGGGTCGGTGGGGAAGCTCTTAACCAGCGATTCCAGCTTCGTGAATGCGGAATCGAGGTTATTGGTTAACCATAATTCCGAGTAGACGTCCAGTAGTCCGCGATCACGCGTTGGTAGATGATCTTCGAACTTCTTCGCCTTGGCGATGAAGGGGAGCGCTTCCTGAGTTTTGCCGTCAAAGACGTATGCCATTCCCATTCGCAGGTAGGGCATGGCAAAGGTCGTGTCCTCAATAATGGCTCGCTGGAAGAGCTTGCGCGCCGCACCATAGTTGGCATTCAGGAATTCATTGAGGCCGAGATGATAGTAGCGGTAGGCATCCGTGTTGGTTGTCGTCAACTGTGTTACGCTGTGGTCGGTGAATTGCTTATTCGACAGCTTTAGCGACGAGGCTACCTTCTTGGTCAGTGAGTCCACCAGGCTAAAAGGGTCAGAGCCGACAACGTTTTCTCCGAACAACACGTCTCCCGACGAAACCTCCTCCAGTTGCGTGGCGATACGGAACTTGTCACCCTGTTTGAAGATCGAGCCACTGATTACGTGTACGGCTCCCAGTTTTTTTGCCGCCTGAAACTGCTGGTCGTAGGAATATTCACTGAGTTCGTTGCCCTCACCGCCCAGAGTCTCCAGGATACGCCGTTGGCTGATGAGCCTAATATCCTGCCCCTGTGCCAGATCGGTGAGCAGGATTTCCGGCAATCCTGATTCCAGCCAGTCAAGTTTGGGGTCGCCGGTGCGATTGTCGAAGCTGAGAATCGCCAGGGTGTACTCCTGCGCCATTGCGGTCGTGCTCTTCGATCCGCCGCCGCTGAACAGAAAGTAGGCTAAAGCCAACAGGACAACAACGGCCAAACCGACTCCGACTTTCCAGAGAGTCCCGGTGGCATTCCTCGTGGCGGGTTGTCCCGCCAGGGTGGCCCCGTGAGCCACTTGCGAGACTGTGGTTGAGATGCCGCTGTCATAGCGACGGCGCAGATTGCGCAGATCGACGACCAGGTCACGAATATCCTGATAGCGGTCATTGGCATCCTTCTGCAGACACTTGTCAATGATGCGCTCGATCTCAGGATCAATGTCGGCTTTGATGTTGTGCACACGCGGGTGAGGCGATTCCAGGATTTTTGCGAGGATCGACACCTGGCTTGAACCGGAAAACGGCATCTGGCCGGTAAACATCTTGTAGAGCAGCACTCCGAAGCTGAAGATATCGGAGCGGCCATCAACGGTCTCGCCACGTGCCTGCTCAGGCGACATATAGGAGACGGTGCCGATCACGGTGCCTACTTTGGTCAGTTCCTGCTTGACCGTCTCGCCGCTTATCGGCTTGTCAGTGGCCTGCAGGGGATCAATTGGCTTGGCCAGGCCGAAATCGAGGATCTTCGGCTGGTCATCTTCAGTTACGATAATATTGTCAGATTTGATGTCACGGTGGACGATATTCAGCTTGTGGGCGGCGGCGATCCCGGAGCCAATGGCTTCCGCGACTCGCAGCATCTTCACCATGTCGGACTCATGGCCCTTGACCCATTCGTCCAGCGGCTTGCCCTCGATCAGCTCCATGACGATGTAGTGAACTTCCTTGCCCGAATCGGGAGCGGTCGCGACGCCGGTATCGTAGATCGACATCACATTGGAATGAGATATCTGTGCAGCGGTCCTGGCTTCTCGCTCGAAGCGGTCGCGACGGTCCGGATTGTCAAAATAATCGTCGCGGAGGGTCTTGATCGCTACCTGCCGATGCAGGTTAGTATCTTCGGCAAGATAGACCTCTCCCATACCGCCTTCGCCAAGTGGCTTGATTATTGAAAAATGTGCGAGCTTGTCACCCGAATTGAGCATTACAGAAAGTCCTCTGTTAGGTCAGATACGCTACTATGCCCGAATCGTCTACGAATTTCAACAATATTCTCTTACACAGCAATGACCTCTCGGATTCGGAGAAGAGAGAGAACTTGACACTTAACGCTGCAACCAGTTTATTCAAACCGAGTTAGTATAAGTTTTATATAGATTACCGGATCCGCAAGTGTGACTGGAGGATTCCGTGGAACCTCAGGATCAGATATTTGAGATAGAGTTCAAAGGGCATCGCCGCGAGTTTTTCGGCAATCCCTTTAATCTACAGATAAGCAAAGATGAGTGGGTGATAGTTGAAGCAGAGCGTGGCGAGGACATGGGCTTCGTTCATCTGATTCTCGACCGCGAGCGCAAGCTCGAGATGATCCCCGAAAACCCCCATAAGATTCTCCGCCAGGCAGGCTACGAGGATCGCGACAAACTTGCCAAGAACCGGGATATTGAAGTTGAGGCGCTGTCAACCTGCAAGGAGATGATCGGCAAGCACGGGCTTGACATGAAACTGGTCGATGTCGAGTCGCAGTTTGACGGCAACAAGATGACCTTCTACTTCACGGCTGACGAACGGGTCGATTTCCGCGCTCTGGTCAAGGATTTGGCGTCAACCTATCGGACGCGTATTGAATTGCGTCAGATCGGCGTGCGTGACGAAGCCAAGCGTATCGGCGGCTACGGCATCTGCGGCCTGAAGCAGTGCTGCACGACATTTCTGCGTGAGTTTGAACCAATCTCGACCCAGCTTGCCCGTGACCAGAACTTGTCGTTGAATCCCGCCAAGATTTCGGGCAACTGCGGCCGGCTGCTCTGTTGCCTGATGTATGAACAGACCCACTATCTGGAGACTACGAAGAAATTCCCGGCGGTCGGAGCAGAAATTGAGGGTAAGCAGGGACAATGCCGGGTAGTTAGTGTAAACGTCTTCCGGCAACAGATGATCGTGCGCTATGAGGACGGTTTGACCGACGACCTGAGCTGGAAGGAATACAACCAGATACTCAAGCGGCGGGAGTTTATCCAAAAACAGAAAGCAGGGAACGGCTCGAACTAGTCGAGCGTTAGGTACAGCATGAACTTCTACATCACGACGCCAATCTACTATGCCAACGCCGATCTTCACATCGGGCATGGCTACACGTCGGTTATCACTGACATCCTGAAGCGCTACCACTCCCTCGCCGGCGAGGAATCTTTCTACTTAACCGGCATGGATGAGCACGGCGCGAAGGTTGAAGAGGCCGCCAAGGCGCTCGGCAAAACCCCGCAGCAATTGTGCGATGAGAACCATAAGAAATTTGTTAAGTCGCTGAGCGTGCTGGGGATTTCGTACGACTATTTCATCAGAACGACTTCTGAGCGCCACATGAAAGGCGTACAGAAGCTGCTTTCGGTGCTATATGAGACAACCACGCCCGACGGCAAACCGGCGATCTACAAAGGAAAGTATGAAGGCCTCTACTGCACCGGCTGCGAGAAGTTTATTACCGAGAAAGAACTCACTGAGGAAGGTCTCTGTCCTGTCCATCTCACCAAACCGGAGAAAGTAGTCGAGAACAACTACTTCTTCCGGCTGACTTCTTATCTGGATCAGGTTCAAGAACTGATCGAGTCGAATAAGCTGCGAATTATGCCGGAAGGACGCCGCAATGAGGTTCTGGGTCTTCTGAAACAAGGCCTTACCGACTTCTCAATTTCACGGGAAAAACTCAACTGGGGCATTGATCTACCTTTTGATCCTGACCAGAAAACTTACGTCTGGGTGGATGCGCTGCCGAATTACATTACAGCAATAGGTTACGGTGATGATCCAGACGAGTTCGACAAGTGGTGGAATGACAGCCAGATCGTCCATCTGATGGCTAAGGATATCCTCAAGTTTCACGCCATATTCTGGCCGGCGATGCTGCTGGCAGCGGGGCTGAAGACGCC
>CAYXUL010000042.1:0-15505 GCA_964468475.1 uncultured Ignavibacteria bacterium
GTCAGTTCTTGACGACTACCACATGGTAGTCCACGCCTTCCCACTTCCCTGCTTCAACCCAGTAAAACGTGAAGTCAATCTGCTGACCTCGTTCAAGGTGCTCAGTATTCAAGTCAACAATATGAATTCCTAATCCTGTGTCGCGAGTTTGGGTGTCCTGTGCCGTCTGCCATCCATCGAATGACCAGTGCAAACTGGCGCAACTCAGGGTTTCTACCCGAAGATTCTGTCCCGCATGCAGTATCCGACATTTCTGGTTGTAACGCCAAATCGCCAGATTTGACTCGACATTATCTTCGAGATAACGCTTCACAGTTTGCGGTGGCATGTCAAACACGCGGCCCTCCGCAAGCGATCGCTGCAATTTCAAATACTCGGCGTGCGCCCAGACCAGGGGCATCGCTGAGCCGGAAGGGTGACCAAAAATCAGCTCGCGACCCGGAATATCCTCCGTATCCCATACTTGCTCAGGAATGAACCCTGATTCGTTGGCAAAGCCTTGCATGGCCGTCAGAAGTTTCGAGGCTGCCTCTGAATTACCTGCGGCGATCTCGTAGTGTCCTCGCTCACCACCTAGCAGCGGCCAGGCACGGCCGATACCGGTGCCGTCAAAAGGGCTGCCATCTTCTTTCTCGCCGTAGCCGTCGCCCGTATATCTGTGCCAGCACGGGCCGGCAGGCGTCTCGACCTTCAGAAGTTCGTCAATTGCTTTGACGGTGCTGACAATCCGAGGATCGTCGGCAGCGCGTAATCCGAATCGCACCAGTGCCAGGGCATCCTGGCTGATAATGTGGTCAGCCCGCTGATAGCTGCTTCCCGCCGGGCGGTTCTTTATCGGGACAAAACCTTGCAGCGGCGACGAGCCGTCGGCCGTTTCCGGTGGAGCAATTCGTACATAATAACCCTCAACAGCCAACTTCCGCGCCAATTCAGTATTCGACACATAGGTCCAACGTTCAATGCTTGAGTTCCAGGCATCAGCGGTTTCGCGCAGATAGCCCGCAATCTCGGGTTCGCTGTTTGCTTCGGCAATATCAGCCGCCGCCAGCAGGGCGGAGACTTCAACCGCCAGCGTAAAGGGCGAATATCCCGGATCCTCTTCCCAGCGATCCTGCTGAGTGACCGGGCCGTTGCGGACGATGAACTGCGCCGCACGCTTTACCATGGGCCAGTAAAACCTCAGGTCGTTATCATCAAGAGCACTCTCACGATGAGCGAGATCGACCAGCAGAATCGGGAATGCAGTCTCATCCATCTGTGAACCGTGCCAATACGGTGTGCCGTCAAGCCAGGTGTTCTGTGGCCAGTGTCCGTCAGCTTCCTGAGTCGACATCAAGTACTTCAGCACACGTCGTGCATCGGTGTGAGCACCGATTGCCAGTAGTCCCCCCGAGGATTCCACCAGATCTCGTGGCCACACCAGGTGATAGCCGCCGAGGTCATCATCGCCTTTATTGAAACCCCACGGAATCGAGAGGCTGGCGATCATGCCGCCCGGGAAACGCATCGATTCATGCGTTCGCAGCACCATGGCGCTGACCTTTCTTAGACTCCCGTCTCGGTCATTTTCATCGAAGTTGCCGTCGAGGTTAGCGTAGTATTCTCGCCACTCATCAAAGTATCGCTCCTTCTGAGCTTCGAAATCCTCAAGCAGGCACGCCGAGGCCCTCTGACCGGCTTCGGAGGAGTGAGTGCCGAAAGCCACTACAATTGTGAAAGGAGCGCCGGCTTCAACTTGCCAGTCCAACTCGCCGATCATCGCTACGTTCCCGTTCTCAGCGCGATCGAATTGCCACGTAAGTCGCTTGTGCTGGATCAGGTCCTGCCAGCCGTCGCTGGAACCGACATAACCAACCGAACGACCCTTCCACGGAACTGAAGCGGCAAGCGCCATGGCGACACCATTGCGCTCAGCAAAGATCATCGGATGACCCTTGTAGTCGCCAACCCAGGCCGTATTTCCCATTCCACAATTGGCGGCATGAGGCGCCAGCAGCACGTGCAATCGCAATGACTTTGCTGACTCTACCCTGGAAATAAATTTAGTGCGCTGAAGCACTGCATCACGAGCCGGGTCGGAGATGATCTCCTTTTCGATTTGATAGGCGCCCTGACGACAGGTGTTGACAATCCTGTAGGCCGGGATCGCCTCTTCAATGAACTTGGTCGAGGCTTGCGCATGGCGCTTCTCCTCAGAGAAAAAACTCGATCCATCTGTGACGATCATTCCCATATCTCGCGTGCACGCCTGATCGATACGAGGGTAGTAAATTTCGTTGAAGATGCCGTGACTGAGAGTGAACCAGACACGGCTGGCCGAACTGATGGCCGCACCGATTCCATCCTTGGCGCTGGATGTCCATCGTGGCGGAATTCCGGGAGAACCGAATGCATATGAAATAGGATCAGTCAATTGTCACGCCTTTCTGTCAAAGAATCTGTCTGCAGTCATTTGTCCTACGCCGATCCCCACTCCACCACCACCTTGATCTCATCCTGACCGTGATGCTGCAAGCCATCCGCAAATTCACTGTATGGATGCCGATGCGTGATCAGCTTGACGATGTGCCCTTTCCACCGCTGACTTGCCTTGGCCAGGTCATTCACCGCTAGCTGGAAGTGCTCGCGGGAAGCATTCACGCTGCCGAGCATAACCTGATTGTTGAGTACCAATTGGCGAATCAACTCCGCCCCCGGAATATCGAGTGGCCGATTTCCTGCCGGGATACCGGTGAGCACGTAGACGCCGTTGAAGGCCAGGGCATCAAGCAGGTTAAATTCCAAGCCCGCTACACCGGTGGCTTCAAAGATGAAATCCATCGGTCCAAGTTCATCATCGATACGGTTCGCCGGGACCTGGCGGCCGTCAACATATTTCCCGCCGATATCCTGCAACCAGCGAGCGCGAACAGAATCGGCATCAACGATGTCAAGCCCATAAACTTCCGCGTTGCGCAAACGCAGCGCAACCGCCGCAAGCAATCCGATCGGACCCAATCCCGCCACCAGGCAACGTCGCCCTTTGAGCCATTCGGGTGACGATGAAGCATCGGGGAGCCGTGCTTGCTGCAAACGGAGCGATTCATCAATCGCCTTCTCAGCTACGGACATCGGTTCAGTCAGGACCCCGATGTCGGCAATATCGTCGGGTAGTCTGACAATATATTCTTCCTTGTCTACCACAGACTCTGTCTGATAGCCGTCGCGCTTCCAGATACCGCGTTCGGTATACTCCCCCGTGTAACACATATCGGACCGATTGGCCAGGCAGGCAGGACACTTTTCGCAGGAGCGCCGCACGGTAAACGCGGCATAGTCACCGGTCTTCACCTTGGTTACTGCCGCTCCCGCAGCCACCACCTGCCCAAACATTTCGTGGCCGATGACAAGCTCATCATGCCCCTCAGGAGCGGCACAGCGCCCGCCGGCGGCTTCCTCCCTGTCTGTTCCGCAGATACCGACCCGCAACACTCGCAGCTTGATCTCGTCGTCTGCTGTCAACTGCGGCTCATCACGATCTACGAGGTGTAGTGCCGTGGTTCCGGGCTTAATCGCTATTGCTTTCATATAATTCCATTCCATTCATTTTGTCTTTATAGTCTCCTTATCGAATCGCTGTTGCCGACTTTTGGCGCATATTTTCTTTTACCTGAAAGATCCCCAATGGATCATGTCTGAAGTGGTAAACTTTGGCAACCTCGACTTCCAGTTTCTTCAGAAAGCTGTATTTCTTCAGCGCTGTGCCGATTAATGCTCCGATTACAGGGGCCACGAAATATATCCACCAGCCATGCCAGGCATCGGCAATCACCGCCGGGCCCAGACTGCGCGCCGGGTTGGTGCTGGTACCGGAGATCGGCGCTTCCAGATAAACCATCACCGCATACAAAAATGGAAAAAGCAGCGGAGTGTAGGTCTTCAGCCGTCTGTGACTGATGAAAATGAATAACCCGGCTATTAGTGCAAAGGTCGTCACAATTTCCCCCAGCATTGCCTCTCCAGTTCCATAAGCGGCACCGGGAAGCGTTGCGCCATAAACAACACTCTGTCCCATCCCGCCCCAGAGCAGCAGCGGCACGGCCCCCGCAATCGCTCCCGCGCACTGCGCCACCATATAGCCCACCGCGTGAGTCTTGTCGAGCTTACCGAGCGTCCAGAAGCTTAGCGTGACTACCGGATTGATATGAGCGCCGCTGAGTTTGCCGATCTTCGATACGGCGATCAGCGCACCGGTCGATCCAAACAGGAATCCGGTAATCAGCCGCCGTAGACCGGGATCGGGAACCAAGACAATGACTGGACTTGAAGTGCCGAACATGAAAATCACGATCGACAAACCGATAGCGACCAATAGCCCGGTACCCACGAATTCTGCCGCAAATGCCGGAAAGAGCTTTTTCATTCTGCAATTGGGAAACTAACCTTGGGTTGCATTATCATCTCAGTCTCCTGACTCAACAGCTATACGTTAGATAAGCTTCCTCGGAGTGAATCTTGCTCGGAAGTCGGTTATTCGGCTTCAGTTTGTTTGCGTTGTGCCGGATCCTGTCGATAGAAATCGCGCAACTGCTCATACAGCTCGGGATGATGACTTTTCAGTTGGATAGGTTTCTCAAAGAATGTTTCCGTAACGACTGCGAAGAACTCTGCGGGATTCGAGGCGCCGTAGGCGTCGATCAGATGCCGATGGTTATTCTCCAGGTCTCTAAGCAGCCGCTTGTATTCCGCTCCCAAAACTCTCGCCCAGGCGGTATACCGGGTGACGTCCGGAAGTTCAGGCGCGCCCTCCATCGCTCCTGAGTCGCTGTCAAGCTCATGGGCAAACTCGTGAAAGACTACGTTGTGACCGTCATTGGGATCCTCTGCTCCACGCAGCACATCATCCCAGGAAAGCACGACCGGTCCGCGCTGCCACGATTCGCCCAGGCGCCCCTGGATTCCCTCCTCAACCATTCCACCGGGCAGGCGCCGGGATGTAGTGGCAAAGTAATGATGAGGGTAAACCAGAACGGTTTTCATATTCGGGAAATAGTCTGTCTCGCGGTGGAGAAGCAGGATGCAGGCCTGCGCGGCAATCGTCACCTTAATCTCATCGGTGATTTCCAGTCCCGCGCAACCCTCGAAGTATTTTTCGTGCAGGAATACCTGGATATGGCCGTGCAACTCCTGCCGTTCAAGGGGAGTCAAATACTGGCAATAGCTTACGTTCCGCTGAATGATGGCAATCCACTCAGGTGGGAGCGGCTGGCTGCGCCACCGCTTACGCCGTCTCTTTTTTAGTCCAAACATGGCTGGTTTAGAATTGGCAGTCAGACTTTATGTTGGGGTCTTGACAGCACATTCGTTGCCGCCTGAATCTGGCTCGCATAAACTCACCATACTTTCTTGCCGGTTGCTCTGTCGAGGGAATTCAGACTCACCGTATAGTCGTACAGAGCACGAAGGTGAATCAGCTTAGCTTGTGACAAGGTAGTTTCCGCATCAAGCAAGTCGAGATTGGTAATCACACCGGCGTTGTAGCGCACACGCGCCATCGAAACCGCCTTCTCTGCCTGATGCACCTGTGTTTCGGCGCTGGCGATCTTTTCCAGGTTTGAATTGACCGCTGCCACCGCTTCGAGAACTTCCGCGTTAACTCGAAGTTTGACGTCGGAGGTGTGTTCCTGCGCGGATTTGAGTTCGGCTTTCGCCTCTTCCACCAGGTGCTTGGTTCGGTGTCCGTTGAAGAACGGGACCTTCAGGTTGACGCCCGCCACGTAGTTTCCCCGCCACGTATTCAGGTTCGGCTCATAGCCATTGGCAAACCCTGCGGCGACGCTGAGCGCCAGCAGTGGTTTGTCACCCAACGCCATCATCGCCATTCTGGCGGTGGCACTGCTCTCGGCATCGTGGGCAAGTATCAGCTCAGGGCGCTGTTTATCCGCAACCGCCGTCAGAGAATCCCGGTTGAGCGGCAACTCATCCGAACTGAAATCTCCCCGCAGGTTGATCGGAGCGTCCGCGTTGAGCCCGGTCAACTGACGAAGCATAATCTCCTGAGTATTCAGAGCGCGTACTACGTCAATACGTTCGCTCCTGACCACGGCAACCTTTACCTCAATTGTCAGGGTATCGAAATCGGTGGCGGTACCGGCGGCCATTTTCTTTACGCTGATGACCAGGTGCTGGTTGAGTGTTTGCAGCTGATCATCAAGTACGGCAATCCGATGATGAAGTAGCAGTATATTGTTAAAGACTCCGATGGTTTCGTAAGCCAGACCAGACTTGACGCGCTCAACATTGTCGGTGGCAGTTTGATGCGAAGTCTCCGCCAGCTTGATATTACTTTTGGTTCTGCCAAAATCGTAAAGCGTGTGCTCAAGCCTGACGCCGAGATTGTAGTTGTTTCGCGGTGCCAACTCAAGTGAGCCCTGACCGGGCAGCTCAAAGGATGGTACGGGTCCAATGCGAGTGTATTCACCATTGAATCCGATATTGGGATAGAGCTCACTGCGGCTGGCAGCGATGCCCGCCTGGGTTGCCGTTATCCCATATTCCGCCTGCTGTACAGCAGGGTGATTCTTCAAAGTCATCTCGACCGCTTGCTTGACGCTCAACGAGTCCGGGGCGGTCACTTGTGCAAGTGCCGAGGTGGCAGATGAAAGAATCAGAACGGCAACGACTAAAGAAATACTTTTCATAACTTGAACTTACTCCGCATGTGCGCTAGTGGGCTTCTGAACCGGGAATGGTTGTGGGATGGCTCTACGTGATCTGGCAATCAAAAGCGGAGCTACGCCAAGCAGGAGAACAACACCGGCCAGCAGAAACACGTCATCAACCGCGGAGACGAAAGCTTGATTGGCAATAAACGAGCCAATCTCCGCTTTGGCCTGAGCGAGCGCCTGCCCCGCAGTGCTTCCTGCCGCGTGGACCATCCACCCCTGCAGCTTCATCACCGTTTCCTTGAAGATGTCTGAGTTTGCGTTGGCTTGTGTTCCATAAGTTGCCATGTGAAATATCGTGCGGCGAGTCAAGACCGTTCCGAATATCGCCACACCGAAGCTCCCGCCGATTTGCCTGATTACGGTCAGCAAACCGGACGCCTGAGCCATCTTCTGGTGTGTCATCTCAGATATTGACATTGTCATTAAGGGAGCAAACAGAATTCCGATTGCTATACCACGTAGAATCAACGGATCAACTATCGCGTGTCTTTCCGAGAATAGAGATAATTTGGAGAACTCGTAAAATGTAAACGCCATCAGCAGCAGTCCCAGAATCGACGGGATCTTCGGTGTAAATTTATCGCTGAACCATCCCGCAATCGGTGCGGCTATACCCTGCATCAGACCAACCGGTAGAAACACCAACCCGGCCTGGAGCGGGGTATAATCGAGCGAATTCTGGAGATAAATCGGCACCAGAAACGTACTGCCGAACATCCCCAACCCGACCAGAAACAGTGCAACATTGCAGACGGCGAAGTTGAAGTTCTTGAACAGCTTAAGTTCGATCAGCGGGTGTGCTACGCTGAATTCTGTAATGAGAAAGACGGTCAGCGAGACTGCTGAGATTGCGAAGCAGGTCAGGATGTAGTTGGATGTCCAACCGCCGGTATTCCAGGCTGAGTTACCGTTAGCCAGCGCCAGAAGTAGCGTGGTCAAAAATGTCATCAGGGAGAAGAAGCCGATCGCGTCGAAAGATGGGGAAATGTCCGCCTTGTGCTCGCGCAGGATAATCACCGCGGCCAGCATTCCGATTATTCCGACTGGTACGTTGACATCGAATATCATGTGCCAGGAGAAGCTATCGATCAGGTAGCCACCGATAGTCGGTCCCAGCGAGATCGATGCCGACGCCGACATTGACCAGAACGCCAGCGCGATTCCTCGCTTTTCCGGAGGGAACTCTCGCGTAATAATCGCCATACCCACCGGCATCAGGATTCCGGAGCCCGCACCCTGAATTACGCGGAACGCAATCAGAACGTCGAAATTCCATGCCAGGCTGCAAAGAAAGGAGCTAAATGTGAACGTGAGCAACCCCAGAGTGAAAATCAGCTTGTAACCGAAGCGATCAGCCAGCCAACCGGAAGTTGGCAGCATCACGCTGAAAACCAGCAGATATGCCGTCAACACCCACTCTACCCGGTCAACCGAGACTCCGAAGGTTGACATGAGTTTGGGCAGTGCGACATTGACGATCGTGGCATCGAGAACCGCCATAAAGGTCGCAATCATCACACCCGCGAGTACCAGCCAGCGATAGGAGGGATGCTCAGGTTGAAGCTGCGGATACCCTTGGATTAAATTCGCGCGAAACAAACGCCAGCGATGAGTGACCATTGACTAGTGCTCCGACGACCGAACTTTCACTTCCACCGACATTCCCGGAAGAAGTGCGGGATCCTTAACGGAATTGTCAGCGGCCAGGTTTGCGATCGTAATCTTCACCGGAACCCGCTGGGTAACTTTGGTGAAATTTCCGGAAGCGTTATTCGGTGGAATGAGGGAAAACTGTGATGCTGCAGCGGCGCCGATAAGCTCGACGCTACCCATAAACTTCTGATCGGGTACGGCATCGACATGAATTTCTACCGAGTCTCCCGGGTGGATAGATGACAGCTTCGTCTCCTCGAAATTAGCCGTTATCCAGACCGAATTTAGATCAAAGATAGTATAGATGGGCTGCCCCGGCTGCACGATGTCTCCGGGCACTACCCATTTCCGGGCCACCACTCCGCGGGCAGCGGAAACTATTTTGGTATTTGTGAGTTTGGTCTCAATAACTGCCAGCTTTGCCTGAGAAGCAGTCACCTGGCTTTGTGAAACGGCAATCTGAGCTTTCGCCATTTCCAGCGCCTGGCGTGCATGATCAAACTTCTCGTGGGTGATCACATGATCCTGATACTGTATTGAATCGCGCGCGAAGTCGTCCCGGGCACGGTCAAGTGCGATTTTGGCAAGCTCCACATTCTTCCTTACGTAATCCAGGTCTGCCTGTGCCTGTACCGCTTCAGCCCGAAGATCCGAATCATCAAGCTGCACCAGCAGTTCCCCGGCGTACACCGAATCTCCCTCAGCAGCGTTCAGGTTGACTATTCTCCCCAGCACCTTTGAGCTGATCGTCACCGCATCGCCGTCGATATAGGCGTCATCGGTGCTGACGTAGCCACGCAGAAAACTGTACCAGTAAAACACCGCGACCGCTGCTACAACAACCAGCATGGCCAACGGTATCAGTATCCGTTTCCTGTGACGTTTCTTTGGCTGCGGGGCTGTCTGTTCCTCAGCAACACTTGCCTTGTTAGTATCGTCTACCATTAATTCAAGAGTCCTTATATCGTTTTGCAGCTATGACTAGCCATTCTGTTCATTCTCAATCTGCATCACATCCAAGAGCAGCCTTAACCCCTTGTGAATTTCACGAAGTTGTGCCGCAGGCATGTGATTGATCGAATGAATCAGCAGCCCCATACCTGCCAGCGGTGTGCGTTTGATTACCTGGCTTCCAATCGGAGTCACGTTTAGACAAATGACGCGCCTGTCTTCAGACGAGCGTACCCGCGTGAGATATCCCTTCTTCACCAGGCGATCGACGATTCCCGAAATTGTGCTGATGTGCAGGTACATTTTCTCGCTGACCTCATGCAGTGAAATTCCCGGCGACAGCGCCACAATGCGCAATGCTCCCAGCTGCTGACCGGTGATTCGGTATTTCCGCTCAAATTCGCTTGATTGTCGCTGTCCAACTCCCTGCAACAACCGCACCGAATTGACGATTTCACTGACCTTGCGGCGACGTCTGTCGCTCATGACTTCTCCCGAAACCAAAATACTTTGCATCCAAATATTATGGATGCAAAGTATTATACGCAAGCAGCGAATTTTCTGCAGGGCGAATTCCCCTCCATGTTGGAATTTACGTTTCCACTCCCGGGAATAGTTTGCGCCCCAGGTGCAGCATCCGTTTAAATCAGTGCTTGTCAAAGAGTAAGGTGAAGTGCCAGACTGACTTGGTTAGCTTACCTGTTCGACCCGCTTGCGGATGCGTGCCCAGACTTCCTTGTGGAGAAAACTCTCTGGTACGTCCTCCTCCATCTCAAGGAAAATCCGGTACGGTACGGTGAACGTGAGGATCTCCGGTGGAAGGTGGCGCCGCGCCGAGAGATCGAGGTTGCCGATTATGGCCCGGGGGTGTTCCCGGCGCGATTCATTGAAAGGCATTACGCAAACCGACTGGCACCCTGCACCAAAAGGCGCGATGATATGTTCGTTACCTGGCCTGCGAAATCTCAGCAATGCAGCCAACGCAGCAAGTTGATCCGGATTCGCCGGAATAGAGATCATCTCCGGCTTCTCCCACCTGGCATCAACTTGCTCGAGCGGTTTGAAGATCACGTACTGAAATGGAATATCGACATAGTCAAAGTTGTCGAGAAAATCTGCGACCAACTCATGATTCTTGAAGAAGCCCTCTTCCTCGCAGAGGAGATTGAGCATGAAGTCGCGATTATCCGCGTACGTGTTTCCGAGACAGAGCCCCACCCCGGCGCCGATGCAGCCGTACGTCTTGCGATCGAATACTGCGGTTTCCCCTCGTTTCATGGCGAGGCTATACATCGCCATAACGCAACCCCAGGTGTCTTCCCTTAGTTGAAGTGCCCCTTCTGGCTTATTGTCCCCAAATGAAATCGCGACGGGATGGTATTTCAGTTTGAGTTCTTCGACAATTAGACTTTTCATGATCAGGATTCGTGGTTCTCCGTCCGCCGCTGTCAAACATGTCGGTTGCACAGTGGCTTATATGCATTTTGCTGCCTGGATTGAACAATTGCAAAAATGTAGGTCGAAAGCGAATATATCTGAAGAGTCAGCTGCGGTCAATTAAAACTGATAAAATAGTCTCTTTTATCACGATACGCGCCCGGCTGTCACAGGTTGCCCCCCTCTCCTGCACCTGCAAAATAAGATTGTTATCGTGGTGTATTGTCTCCAATTTTCGCTTTGTGCCCGGCGCGTACCTGCTATATTACTTCGTAAAGACTCCTTGGATTAGCGAACGACAATTTCAACTTCAACGATCAACGGCGTTTTCGGCGGTTTGATCGACTACAAACAATGGAGGGGCGTATGCAACGTCTTCCGATGCATCTGATGGTGCTCATGGTTACTGCTGTGCTTTGTCTGTGCGCTTTCGCGTTCCCGGCAGGAGTGCCGCAAATGATTAACTACCAGGGGCGCCTTACCGACCAGCTGGGAAATCCTCTGGACGGAAACTATGACCTGACATTCAGGCTTTTCGATGCCGCAACTTCCGGTAACATTAAATGGCAGGAGACGCATGGCTCGGTGCCGGTCTCGGAAGGAATCTTCTCCCTGATGTTGGGAAGCCTCAATCCTATCGATTCTCTAAGCTTCGAGGGTGAGTACTGGCTTGAGATTGTGGTCAATGGCGAGACGCTCTCTAACCGTCACAAGATTGCCAGTGTCGGTTATGCCTACCACGCGCTCGTGTCCGACAGTGCCAAGGTTGCAGGATCGACACTAGTCAACGGCTGGGTCGACGATGGTACGTCTGTGCATCTGGTAACCCAAAGCGACTACGTAGGCATCGGCACCAGCACTCCCAACGAGCCGCTGGTGGTCGGCAAAGACCTCGGCGCGAACAACGGTGATTTCATTGTAGTAGGTAATGATACACCTGACCGCTGGTCAGGAATAATGCTGGGAGAAGATGCAGACAACAATGTGAGAATGTATTGGTACAACAACACGAACGGGTTTGCACTACTTACACGTGAAGCAGGAACGTTCCAGGACGGCTTGATCTTAACCGGCGGTAAGTTGGGCATTGGAATCGATCCCCCGACCCACAAGCTGGAAATAAAAGCGGGGGGTACGGGAGATGGCTTTCGTGTAAGCAGCAGTGACGGTTCGCAATTGTTCCGAGTGAGGGAGTCCTCCTCAGGCTTTTGTGAAACGTATCTCTCGGATGCCAACGGCAATACCGGCGTGCTCTTCCGTGCCGTTGGCGACAGCTACCTTAATGCCCATAACCTTGGAATCGGTACAACTTCCCCCGGCTATCGCCTTGATGTGCAGTCATCCGGCCTGGCAGACGGAATGCGGATCATCGCGAGTGATGGCGATGACTTGCTTCGTATCCGGGAGAATTCCGCTGGCGCAGGCGACCTGCGGCTTTACGATCCCGACGAAAATCTCATGGTACTGATTAGCGGGAACGAGGAGAGCTATATCAATTCGAACAACGTTGGCTTCGGCACGACCGATCCTACCGCCAGGGTTGATGTCCGCGGTGACATCTACGCAACCGGCGCCCTCAAAGGCGATAAAGGCCCCAACGGCGGCGGGCCGTTCACACGACCAGCGTACGACAGCGATTGGCTTCTGATTGGACCGGGCCAGGATCTAACACTCAGTCACAATATTGGTGGCAGTGTTAACAACTACGTTATTGACTTGTGGTGGAAGGGTGCGACAGGCCTGATCCACCCGGGCTCCAATGAGTTCGCCTACTGGAGCGCCGTCACGTCGAGTCAAATTCATATCATTCGGGCGTTTGATGATAGTGTTGTAAACTCGGTAAGGGTTAGAATCTGGGTTTACGAATAGAGCGCCATTGATGTCTAGACATTCCGAGCGCAGGGAACATAGCCGTTTAAATCTCACCCTGGGGGCAATAACATGTACTATGCCTTGACAATCTATCCCCGGCTTGACCACGCTGCTTCTGACCAGATCGCTGCTATCAGAAGCGAGTACGATCCGACTGCATCCTTCATCGAGCCGCATATCACGGTACTTTTCCCTACCCCTGGAAGAGTGGAAGAAAGAGCATTGATAAGGCACCTTGAAAAAGTTCTATCCAGCTTTCAGCCTTTCGAAATTCAACTGAGCGGATTTCACAAATCGCGCGACCACTGGCTCTTCCTCACACTCGATAAAGGGAGAGCCGAGGTTCGCAGGATGTATCAAAGGCTCTATACGGGGATTCTCGCTGAGTTCTGTCGCGATCATACCAAGTTTATTCCGCATCTCGGGCTTGGATTATTCTTGAAGAAGGGAACCAACTACGACTGGAGCCACCCTTGCGACGAGAATTTCGATGAGCAGCGATATAAAGAGGCGCTTCAGAAGGCAATGGCGCTACCCCTCCCGATTAGCGTATCCGTTCAGCGACTACATTTGACGATGTTACCAGACGCCCTGTTTGACTGGGCGACAGGCAGAAGAGCACACATTCCCGAGGAAATTGCCATAGCCCGGCTTCGCGAGTTTCGCCTGGGAAGTTAGGAGTTCATTTGTGGCAATTAAGGGAGGGAGGCAGGCGGAGGCTGTTTGGCCGTCCGCCTGTGATTCCAAGAGTGCTGTACTGTACACCTGCGCGGCTCGCTTTAGAAATCGTGTGCCAGTCCAACCCTCAGCATAATGGCGTTCAGGTCGGGGAATAGATTGAAAGCGAGAAGTGGTCCAAACGTCTCAGGCGGACTCGAATCCCCGCGCTGAAGATACCATTCTATGGCCAGAGTAAGCTGTGATTGCTGACTTGTCGGTACGGTATAGGCAAGTCCCGTATTGATGGCATCGAACTTTGCCAGACGGCTGTCAGCAGACACATAATCGGGCAAGGGCTGCCCCTGGATCAGAAACGGTTTGGAGAAGCTCGCTCGTCCTTGACGGTACGCGCGCACGTGCGGCTCGAAGGCACCGACATGATTGACGTCGAACTTCAGCGAGATTGACGCAGTGTGCGATTTGATCCCCCAATCATCCCAAAAGTAGCGATATTCGGCCTCAGTTATCATCCCCAGCAGGAATGTACGCAGTTCGCATGAAACCGCACTGGAAGTACGCGTCGAAGGGCGATTCTCGTAGAGTGCCATCACCGGCTCACCGGGGTCTGCGGAGTCGGGCGCCTGCACGATGCTTATCACTTTGTATGGATCAGTCAGATAACCTTGTGCATGATCGAATGTATAACTCAAACGTGTGAGTAAGTTTGTGCCCAGAACTCGAGTCAGGCTCACAACACCATCAAATACATTCTTGCGCCCGTTGCCATTGCCAACCAGCATACCATCCTGCCGATCTATACCAGAGTCGATGGAAGTAAGCGGCGTGGGTGTGCCGCCGATTGGCTTGCTGACGTCATGCAACCCTGACAGTGACAGCCCGAGACTTGTCCTGGCGCTGTCGAGATCCTTCGTGACACTTCCACTAATTCCAAGTGACTTATAGTCGTGTTCACTGGAGAGATGAACTCCGCCACCGATGGTCGTACCCTTGAAGAGAGTGCGTGACAGTTTGGTATCGACTGCGAATCGCGTTTCTCCGAAACCGTCGGCAATCGGCAGGGCTCCGGCAGGGACCAGAAGAGTCTTTCCGCCTGACGGCCGGGTGAGCGTCTGGGCCTGTTTCGACGGCGACGCACCGGTAGGCGAGGCTCCGGTCAAGCCGTCGTAGGTGAACCGAAAACCGAGGGCGTAGCCTTTCTGAAGTTGCTTATCGAGGCTGAACATCGCCTCGGTTGCATGAACTCGGTTACGCTCCGAATAAACCAGCAACGACGTCTCAGAGTGGTTCATCCCCGCCGAGTTAGCAGATGAAGCTCCGAGCAGCACGGCTGTTACGGCTGTTAGCGCGGGCCTGATCGGCCGGTGCTTTGTCAGTTGCATCCGCACCCCCCACCACCGAGGCCGTGCCCGCCACTGGAGCCTTCCTTGGAAAAATAGACGTGTTCATCAAAGAGATATTGATGAGCTTCGTCATTAAACCGAATCTCGGGGTGCTTAAGCGGATCGGGACGGCACATCTGCGCCGTCGAACTCGAAAATGCAGCACCTGAGCTTGCACATCCTCCCAGCACGCTTATCACGGCAAGGGGAGCGAGCACAATGGTAATGGCTCTTAACCTTCTCATGACCACCTCCCAGGGTCAACCGTGATCGCTAAAAGTGGTATGACAAACCGACCATCAGACGAGTCAACACGTCAGGCTGATTGATCGCCTTGTCAGCGTCGGCATAGGTGTAATCCGCAATCGGGTGGGTATCGTCACCATTGGGACGGTAGTAGGTGTCGTGCCCCGCGAGTGTTCCGCGGAAATAGTAGTCGGCACCTGCCGAGACCACCAGGTCAACCAACGGACTGAGGGCAAAAGCGGTTTCGACTCCGCCACCCAGGCCCCACTGCTTTGCAATCACATCAAAGGTTTCTGCGCCGCCGATATACTCGAAATAAGCGTCAAAATCCGAGCGCCTGGCGCCTGCGAAAAGTGTAGTCCGGCTGAGGTTGAGCAGCTTAACAGGATAAAGCAGGTCAAGCCGCGCGTCCCAAACGTGGGCATTCGAACGAGCGGTGCCGTTACGGTTGTTGTTGATAAAGACGCGGCGAGCAGCCCATTCATCGCCGGCATTAACTCGGGAATATCCCAACCCGAGACGAACGGCGAACGGGAAATCTTGTGCGAAGTTCTGCGCCGTGGCGCTGAGATGAACTCC